>CAYNKI010000065.1:0-15866 GCA_964397675.1 uncultured Pirellulales bacterium | reverse complement strand
CAGGCGGGCTGATTAAAACAGTTAAGCGTTGCGCTTCAAATTAAAATGCGCCCTGTTATTTTATATAATCCCAAGTGGACTAACAAGGTAATATTACCTGATTTATAGCACAATTGTAAAACTGGATACATTTAGCATATTGATTTTACCCGGGATTTCGCATTTACACTTTACAGAAACTCTCCTGCACACTTGAAACCCTATAATATCAAAACCTCATTGAGATTACAACAATCTTCTGGCCGCCCCAGCAAGTTTTCTCACAAAAAACGAGTCTGTAGTAGCTTTACAAAGCACATAGCAAGTAAGGGCTTTGAATATAAGGACTTACACAACATCCAACTTGGCTCATAACACCTTCCGGGTTCCTGTTCCAACCGGTCCAAGCATTAGACTTGGATTTCGGCCGCGATTTGGCTGCAAGCAACGGTTGCCTGCCAAACAGGATACTCTGCGCTTGTCAAGGACCAATAGTACCACGTGACATTTAGTCTAACCTTTTACAAAATAGATATTTACATCCTTGGGCCTCCTCGGTATCTTGCCCATTTTCTGCCATAATTTCCGTCTCAAATTGGCTTTCTATATCCCTTGGAGTACACAAATTTACCGCCGACCATGATGCAAACCGTCGCGTTTTTGACTTTGCCAAGTCGATGAGTGTCCGCAACATTAGTGCCAATCCGTCCCATGATTCCTTCGACAGCCTCGACAGGCTTGTCGCCGATTATGACATTCGCATCGCCATCCACAATCACGGGCCCGGTGCCCTGTATGATAAGGTCGCAGATGTCACTGATGCCGTAAATGGTCGGCATCCCAATATCGGCGCTTGTGTCGACACCGGCCACTTCATTCGTTCGGCTGAAGACCCCGTTGAGGCCATCTACAAACTCAAAGGACGCCTCTTCGGCCTGCATGTTAAGGATGTGGCTGAACAGACAAAGAAGACGCATGACGTAATCATAGGTGCCGGCTTCCTCGATGTCGCCGCCATGTTCAAAGCACTCAAGGATGTCAACTTCCCCGCCGATGGAGCGTTGTCACTGGAGTTCGAAGGCAATCCGGACGACCCCATCGCCGAGATTAAGGAGTGTATCGCAGTCGCAGCAAAGGCTGCACATTTAGTTGCGTCCTCATAAACGACGTCGCTGATTTTCTGCATGGCCTAAGACTGTGGCAGATAAATACTCGAAAAAAACGGGTTCAACCGACCCTTGATACCGCCTTTGGTATAGTCAGGTTCCAGCCCTTGCGGTACTCACGCTGAATGAGCTCGTCGGCCTCGGGGGCATTTGTTGCCTTCAATGCTTCCGCATCCCACTCGATCTTCTTGCCGAGACGCACGGCCAAGTTGCCCAGCAGCACCATTTCGGTAAGTGGGCCGGCATAATCGAAACTAGACAGCGGCTTGGGTCCACCTTTGCAAGCCTCAAGCCACTCCACATCTTCATTAGACACGCGGCGGATTGTCATCGGGACGTCAACGAACTGCTCGAGGCGACGGCCGGGCGTAACGATCCAGTCGGTCGAGCTTCGCTTGAACAACATCATCCCTTTGTCGCCGACGAGAATCATGTCCCAACGCTTCGGGTCGTTGATAGCGAGAGGTGTTTTCTTCTTCTTCCTGGCACCCCTGGACTCGACAACCTGTTTACCTGCGCCGGTCTTTTTGGCCTCTTCGGTCGCCTTTTCGAGCAGGTCGTATGGTACGTTCGGCTTGCCATTCTTACTGCCGTCATACCAAATATACTTGACTGCGGGTTGCTCAACCGCCGCCTTTGGTCCGACTGCGCCACCGAGCTTGCCGCCACCCACTGAGCTGCGCGAGGCGAACCGATATGTGATGGTTGACCAGTCAGGGCCGGTTTCCTTGGTCAGGCCGACTGATTCGGCTTCAACGGTCAGCGGCGAGCCTAAATCGAGTGCCCAATAAGCCATATCCATAATGTGACAGGCCATGTCGCCGAGCGCGCCGGTACCGAAGTCCCACCAACCGCGCCACTTGAACGGTACGTAGCAGGCGTTGTACTCGCGCATCGGTGCCGGACCGAGCCAGAGATCCCAGTCCAGGTCGGCCGGTTTGGGCTCGCCGACGAGGCGTTTACGCTCTTCCAGGGCATTTTGCCCCTGCGGCCAGATCGGACGATTGGTCCAAGCATGTACCTCACGTACTGGACCGATTATGCCTGCGCGCACCAGCTCGACGGCGCGACGGATCGGCTCTCCAGCGTGTGCCTGATTGCCCATCTGGGTCTGTACCTTGTAATACCTTGCCGCTCGTGCCATCAACCGTGCCTCGTGAATCGAATGAGTCAGCGGTTTCTGGCAGTATACATGCTTGCCCAAAGACATGGCCATCAAGGACGCAATCGTGTGCGTGTGGTCAGGCGTGCTTACTGTGACGGCATCTATGCTTTTTTCCTTTTCGAGCATAAGGCGGAAGTCCCTGTAGCGCTTCGCGTCTTGGAAGCTCTTGAACGTCTCGCCGGCTCGAGTGCCATCAACGTCGCACAGCGCCACGAATTTGCCGCCCGCCCGGGTTAAGTCTCTCACTTCACCGGCCCCCTTGCCGCCGACGCCTATGCCCGCCAAGTATAAGCGGTCGTTGGCACCCCAGACATGCTTGGGTATGTATGTAAACGCAAACGAGGATGCTGCTGCGGCCAGAAACTTGCGACGATTGATTCGCTGATCATGCATCTTTTATCCTTTCTGTTAATTTTAGAATATCGATAATAGGGATGATAAGAAGAACCCATCCCGTACGGTCCAAACATCCAAACACGCCCTCGTGTATGATAGTATATCACTACTTCCTGCAATTTCAAGTATCTACATTAGTGTCCCTCCATATTAGCGATTCTTCAAATCCTTAGTGCCTAACCTCAATTTAGATCGCCAAGCAAAGTAACAAGTTATGACACCATAACAAATAGTTAACAGGTCATAAAATCCCCATTGCCGTTTTCTCTTTAACATACTTTTGTTGTTTTCTGCCCCACCACCCTGAAACAGAACGATCGTTGGCAAACCAAGGAGCTGGGTGCTGCATGTTATCCGGGCAAGGTGAGGAGGATATCCAAAGACTCTCCAAAAAAGATTAACGTTGAGATAATACGAATCAGGCCAGCTTGCCAAGCGCTTCAGTGATAAGTTTGCGTATCGGCAGATGTTGCGGACAGCGGGCCTCTGCGAGACGATAGTCCACATCCGATAGTCCGTTTCTTACATTCGAGGGAATTTGAGCGAAGAGTCTCCGTGCCTGGTCATGTTCGCCATAGCTATTGTAGTACATCAAATAGCGCATAATGTCACTTACATAAGGAGTATTCGGCAGGGCCGCGTCGCAAATATCTGCGCAGCCGGCACAATAGCCGCTGCAGGTCGCTTTTGCGTAATTGTCGAACAGTTGCAAATCCCTCTGTGAGAGTTTCTTTTTATCCCGAACGGCATCAATATTGGCATTCAAAAGGGCCATATTTTCCATTCCGACACAAACCGATGTGAACCTCATATCCTGGAGGACGGCCTTTATCTTGGCCTGCTCCTGCGTGAAGCCTTTCTTTTCGAAATAGCCGACAAGTCTCTTATCCTCTTCTGTTTCGACTTTGACGTCCTGCTTTGCCCAGCGGGCACTGGGGCCGGCGGCTTGGCACTTCATCGCGATAAGGGCGATTCCGGCCTTGTGACAGGCCTCGATGGCGGCCTGCATCTTGGAGTCCTGCCTTAATCGGAAGTTGTAAACCGTCATAATGGCATCAATCCAGCCGAGCTTGGCGGCGGCAGCAAGGCATTGGGCCATATTCTTATGCGTGCTCACACCGAGGAAACGTATGAGCTTTCGCTTCTTGGCGTCCTTGGCCCATTGTTTCAGTTCCTCCGTCAACTGTGTAGGGTCGGAGAGAATGTGGACGCCGTAGTACAAATCAATGTATTTGATATTCATTCGCTTTAAAGAAAGCTGGAGACGCTCTTCCACGCCTGCGACGTCTTTAGCAAAGGAGGCCTTGCTGGTGATAAACAGTTTTTTTCTGACATCAGGGTTTTTCGAGAGGAATTTGCCTATCCCAAGCTCACTGTTTCCACCTGCATAATTATGTGCCGTGTCCCAGTAATTGACGCCCGATTCGAGAGCCTTTCTTAGAATTATTTGCCTCTCAATAAGGTTGTAATTTCCACCTAAGCACAGGCACGGAACTTCAACATTTGTTTTTCCTAACTTTCGTCGCGGCACCTGCGAGACCTCAGGCTTTTGTTTCTTTTTCGTGACATCTGAGTCGTCCGGCCCGGCCACTGCACCAGTCGAAACAAAACCAGTTGTCGTCTCTGTAACGGTTGATGCTAATCCCGCTGCCCCCACAGCTTTCAGAAAATTCCTTCTATCGAGCTTATTTGGATCTTCTTTCATTGTGTTAGACTCCACAAATAAATTTTAGCTCTTAGGATCGTTTCCTGCTTTGTAATTTTACCTTCAGAAATACAACTGTCAAAAAGTAAAATCCAGCAGATAGCGCTATATTTTCCCTCCTCACCCCGAAATAAAACAACCGTTGGCAACTCAAGGCGGTGGGCGTCCCGTATTTTCTCTACAAGGCCAACAACAAGAGCGTAATGGCTTGGGGGATTCCTGTAGGTCAGTGCATTCACAGGTTCTTGCTGGTTAGGCTCGACCAAGTGATTTGAGGTATTTCTTCGTTTTCTTTAGCCCTACACTGTAGGCTTTCTTTTTTACTGCCTCGGTTGGCCGTCCCAACTTTGCGGCTACCTTGGCAGTCGGATTACTCGGGAATAGTTTTCTCAGCAAACTAACTTCGCTCTTTGACCATAAGCCTTTGACAAGTTTCTTTTTTGCCATCGCATGATTCCTTTCATTTTAATAGTACCTGTCACTTCACGTTGACTTTCCTGCATTCTAAGTAGCAACACGGTTGTTGTCAAAGAATTTCTGTTTCATCCTCAAAACATGTCTCCCTTTTTTCTCCCCATCAACCCGAGAAGCCGTAGAGTCCAAAGGTTGGGACGTGGACTTCTACATGGCCTGTGTTTACGAACGCCATCGCAGCGCTGCCAAACTGGAGAACTTGCTGGGCCAGGCTCCTATCCCGGTGGGCGAAGTATATCTGCCCAAAGACCCTCCGCGGATGCTTAAGGTGATGCGCCAGACCGAAAGACCCTGCCTGGCCTTCAAGATCCTTGCTGCCGGCCGCTTGTCCAAACGCAAGGAAGGGGTTGAAAAAGCCTTCCGTGAGACGTTCCAATCCATCAAGCCCAATGATGCGGTCATCGTGGGCATTTATGACCGCTATAGCGACCAAGCAGCAGAAAATGCCGCATACACACGGCGTTTCAGTCCCTTGAGTAGTCCGGCTTGAGCGTCTTGATGAAAAAGTCCGCGTTAGACTGATAGGTCGTCTGCGCATCCGGGTATTTCAGGTCCGCTTCGACGCCCAGCTCGTCCATTTTCTCTTTAAGCTTGACACCAAACATGACGTGATGAACCTTCCAGCCTTGCGCCCTGCTCGGATCATCCGGCACCGGAGCGTCCGGCCTCATGCCATAACTCATAAAAATGGGCGGATCGTCGGCAGTGACCAGGGACAGCGCTGAAATGTCCTTTAGGACATTGCGAAGCTCTTCTTCGGTAATGTCGCCGAACGTTTCGGTTCGGTCGCGGTGCGGCTTGTCGTAGCCTGGAATCCACCGCATCCACCAGTCAAAGTCCATGGTCGTCTGGCCGCCGTTAGTCGCCACACAACTGAGCCGTGAGGACTCGCGCCGCACCGGATCGCTGCTCGATGGATCAGCCATTTCATCGTGAAAGGCCAGCCACATGCATATCTGCGCACCTGCTGAGCCGCCGAACGCACCGACCCGCTCCTTGTCGATATTCCATTGACTTGCCTTAGAGCGAACAAACTGAAGTGCCCGCAGCGAATCGTGGTGCGCCGCCGGCAAAGGCTTATCCGAGATAAGCCGGTATTCCACGGCTGCAACCGAGATTCCTGCATCCAGCAACTCTTGCAGAGTACCGGCATTCAAACTGTTTTTGCTGCCTCCTCGAAATCCCCCTCCGTGAATATACACAACGACCGGCGTAGGCTTGTCGGACTCGGCCTGGTAGAAATCCAACTTGTCTCGCTCGTAAGGTCCGTACTTCACATCTGCGTATGTTGGCGGTCTCAATTGCGGTCTGCTTCTCGCCTGACTCCGACTTCTGGAGTCTGCTCTCGGCTTTCGCGTTTTCAAATGCTTATCGAAGAAGTCAGCCACTATTTCAAAGAGTTTCTCAGAACTCTCTTCGCCGCCACGCAATCCGTGTCCTGCGCCTTTGACAACACGCAGTGTCGCATCAACGCCCGCTTTCTTCAGAACGTCGTACAACAGCTCGCTTTGATGAAGAGGCACAGACATATCCTTGTCGCCGTGCATGATAAGAAAGGGTGGGTCGTCTTTTGTTACATACGTGATTGGATTAGCTTTGCCGGCCAATGACCGGTATGGTTCATCCTGAATTGGCCCTCCGACCAAACGCGACTCGGGCGATTCGGGGGCGTCATGAATCAGTCGGCTGCCCTCAAGCGAGTGCTTGTCCATCTGCAGAAAATCCGTCGGGCCAAACCAATCACAAACCGCTTGTACACGGCTGGAGTATTCAGCATTTGCCTCAGTGTCGAATTCTTTCACATCGCCTGCCGTGCCCAGGAAAGCAACGAGATGTCCGCCAGCCGAGCCGCCCCACGCACCTATGCGGTCGGGGTCGAGACCGTATTTGGCCGCGTTTGCCCGCACCCAGCGTACCGCTGCTTTGCAGTCTTCGACCTGGGCTGGGAAAATGGCTTCGCCACTAAGACGGTAGCTGACATCCACCACTGCGTAACCTCTATCGAGCATAGGCCGTGCTCGGCCACCGGAGCCCTTGCTGCCGCTCCGCCAACCTCCACCATGTATCCAGACTATCACAGGCAGCGGGGCCGAGCCTTTTGCCGGCAGATAGAGATCAAGAAGCAGTTTCCTGTCCCCGACTCGTGCATAGACGATGTCCCGTTCGACCTTTGCGCCAGCCGGAAGCTGCACTTCTCGCGAGCGACCAGACTGCTGCTGCCGACTAGTTCGCTGGTTCGGCTGACGCCGTGACGAGCGGTTCCTGCGATAGGTGATGTCCTCTTCCAAATTGATCAGACCGTTCTTGTCTGTGTCGATGCGATCAAATAGCCGACTCAGGCCCGACGGAAACTCGTCGCGCGAAAGTTGCCCGTCCTTGTTGCGGTCGTTTCTTCGAAAGAATTCATCGGCCTTAGTACGGATGCCTTCTCCAGACTCCGTTGCCTTAACTTCCGGGCACATTGAAACTACAAGTACGATTACCGCAAACAGTATTGTTTGTCTACCTTTCATTGTATAAGCCTCCAATTCACATAGATCTAATCCAATTTATTACCTTATAGACCGCCTGAGCTTACTCCTGAGCTTCTCAATATCAGAAAGATACCAAGCCTTCATTGGAATTGCAAATGTTCTGTTTGGCTTTTGATTGAAGCTTCAGCATTGCTGCACACGACACGGCAAAGCTTTTGTTAGAAAACGGCATTTCTATCGAATCGATAGATAACGGGTTGTTGGGTTGTACAAGGATTGTAGGCGTCGACTCACGAAAATGGGACCATTTTGGCGGTGCTTTGAACGGCGCAGTGCGCCTGATGGGCTGGTGGGACCGGTTCGGTAAATGGCAAATCATTATATCAACAACTCGTGTCAGCTATCGACTTTCCGTGAATCGAAATCTGAATGGTCTATTGTCAAGCCCAGTCCCCCGGCTGCTTCATTAGGAATCCTTCAGCAGCCTTCTGAAAAATTAGGAAAACTAGGGACAGCTACGAATTAATGGATAGTGCCTCTTGTGTTATTCTCGATTGCAGCCGTTTTTTCTTTAAGTGGGTTCCTATAGTCTTTAATTGCAATCCGTACAATGACTTACTATATCTATCCTTCAGAGGTTTTTCAGCTTTTAACGTGATTTGGCAGAAAGGTAACGGAAGTATCCTGCTCCGCTTTTCAATCGCCAAGGTGAGTGTCACTCTATTTTTTTTCATTCTCCTTTGGTTTTGTCACTCGGCCGGTCATCGGCACAAACCGGACCGGCATGACATTTTTCTTGTGCAGATTACCCTTTTGGTCCTTGGTTATCAATACTAAATACTGAAACCCGAAGCGACCTTCCACAGGCAGTATCATTCTGCCGCCAGGTTTTAGCTGCGCGAGTAGCGGCGGAGGTACGCGACCTGCTGCAGCCGTGCCGATTATCGCGTCAAACGGCGTCTTTTCGGGCCAGCCGAAATAGCCGTCACCAGCCCTAACGAAGACGTTTCTGTAGCCAAGCTCCTTGAGCAGTTTTTTTGCTCTTTTTGCAAGGGGCTCGACTATCTCGATTGTGTAAACCTGCTGCGCGATCTCAGCACAGACCGCCGCCTGATAGCCTGAGCCGGTGCCGATTTCCAGGACTTTATCATTTGGGTCAAGTTTCAATGCCTCGGTCATAAAAGCTACGATGTAGGGCTGACTGATGGTTTGGTCGTGGCCTATGGGCAAAGGGTAGTCAGCGTATGCATAGCGATGTTCGCCGGGCCGAACAAAGGCGTGTCGAGGCACTATTCGCATCGCCTTTAACACATTGGGATCACGCACATCCCGCGCCTTGATTTGCCAGGTAACCATTTCCGCTCGTTCTTCGATCCGCTGGCCAAAAGCCGGATGATTATGGTCCGGGGGAAGTACCTGCCTTTCATTTGGGTCCTCTTGTTTTTGCTCACACTTGTTTTCATTTGCATTCGGCTCTTTCTTTTCCGAGGCAAGGCTGAAACCTCCGCCTCCGGCTTGCGCCTTCTCCGAGACAAGCCGCTCAGTTGGCCCCTTAACCAGAAAAACCACCGTGACCAATACACAAGCTAACAGCAAAGCCGCCGACACATATATCCATCTTTTCTCTTTGCACGCGTATTTCTCACTCATCTTTCCACCTCATGACTATTAAGCTCTATCATAGCATAAAGCGGGCCAGGCGCCAATTTCCAACGACGTAGTTAAATGGTGATTGGTAAATGAGGCCAAAATTTTGTAAAAAATCCCCTTGCATGGATAATAATAGCCTATATAATTACCCAACAGTATCGCGTTAATCGCTAAGCAAAAAACGATATACGAGATACGAACGACTAAATACGAGTTTTGCGGGTGTAGCTCAGTGGTAGAGCGTCACGTTGCCAACGTGAATGTCGTGAGTTCAAATCTCATCACCCGCTTTTTGATTTAGGAGTACCAAAATGCCAGAAGAAGAACAAGCCATAGAGCCGAAAAACGAACAAGAACAAGCTGTAGAACCGAAGGGCGGAGAAGAACAAGCTACCGCGCTCAAAAACGAAATAACAATCGAAGAAGCAGGTCCCTGCAAAAAAAAGGTTCTTGTAGAAATACCAGAAGAGGCAATCAAAAACGCTACCGATAAACAATATAACGATCTGCGCAAAGAAGCTCTGGTGCCGGGCTTTAGAAAGGGCCGAGCCCCACGCCGACTACTGAAAAAAAGATTCGGCAAAGAGACAACGGAGCAAGTAAAGTTAAAATTATTGGCAGATGCGAGTGAGTCAGCCATCAAAGATAATGAGCTGAATGTACTCGGCGAGCCAGATATTGATATCGAAAAAATAGAAATGCCAGAAACCGGCCCCCTTAAGTTTGACTTTGAGGTGGAAGTACGTCCCGAATTCGATTTGCCGCCGCTCGAAGGTATCCCGGTAAGTAAGACAAAACTCAAAGTTACAGATGAACAAATCGACAGAGAAATCGAGCGGTTACAAAGATGGTCAGGTTTATGGACGCCACGGGCCGATGGAGCTATTGAGCTAGACGACCGAATAATCTCTGATGTGCTTCTCAAGCCTGTCTCGAGCGCAGTCGAGAGGGTTGAAGACGCCGAAGAAGAGCAGAAGCTTGACAACACCGAGATATACGTAAGACAAAACGGTTTTGTCGGAGGTATCCCCGTGGAGAAGCTCGATGAGCTGCTGGTGGGCAGCAAGGCTGAAGACGTCAAACAAACGACCGTTGATGTTCCAAAAACGTACTTTAAAGAAGAATATCGAGGCAAAAAGATAAATATCCAGATCACTGTCAAAGATATCAAATGGCTAAAGCCCGCTGCGATAGACGAAAATTTCCTCACGAGATTACAAGTAGAAGATGAAAACGAACTTCGAGAAAAGATCCGCGATACGCTGCAGAGCCGATTAGAGCAGCAAGGCCGAACAGATATGACCGAGCAAATCTACAAATATCTGCTCGACAGTACGAATTTTGACCTGCCCTTAGATATCGTTGCAGCGCATTCAACCACCCTGCTGCAAAGACAGTACAGCAATTTGATTATGCGAGGATTGTCCCGAGAGCAAATCGAAGAGCAAATGGACCAGTTGCGAGCAAGCAGTGAAGAGCAGGCCAAAGGGCAGTTCAAAACATTCTTTATAATGGACAAAATCGCCGATACACTCGATATCAAAGTGAGCGAAGAAGAGATTAACGGCCATATTGCCCAATTAGCTATCCAGCAAAAACAACGTCCCGAAAGGATGAGAGAAGAAATGCAGCGCGATGGGTCCTTAGCTCAGTTTAGCCTGCAGGTCCGCGAAAATAAGTGCATTGCCAAGTTGCTGGAGTCGGCAAATGTAACTGAGAAAAAGGCGGAAAAGAAAACTTCCAAAAAGACGCCTGCGAAACGGCAAGCCAAATCTGTGAAAAAATCAGCTAAAAAACAAAAGGAAAACACTAAGGAATAGTCAAATAATTAATTTTGCAAAGGAAGCAATTAATGTCTAACGAACATCCCGCGAGAAACAATCCTCAAAACCTGGACGTGTACAATCAATACGGGCAATACCAGCGCTACCGGCAGATGAGTCTCGACGATATGCTGCTGGAAAATCGAATTGTGTTTCTGATCGGCGAAATTTCTTACGCAAGAGCTGCTGAAGTAATTATGAAGTTGCTGTACTTAGACAATCTAAAACGGGGAAGTGAAATCAGCCTATATATCAATTCGCCGGGCGGTACCGTTGACGACACTATGGCTATTTATGACACTATACGTTTTGTAAGCTCGCCAATTGCCACATACTGCATTGGCAGAGCTGAATCGGGGGCGGCAATGATACTGGCAGCCGGAACAAAGGGCAGCCGATACGCACTATCACATGCCAAAGTGATGCTACATCAGCCGTGGGGTGGAGTTAGCGGCCAGGCAGCAGACATCAAAATACAAGCCGAAGAAATCCTAAAAGCTAAAGCCATGATAAATGGGATTCTCGCAAAACACACCAGCCAGTCGATTGAGAGAATCGCCGCGGAAACCGAAAGAAACAGATATATGAGCGCTGAGGAAGCTAAAGAGTATGGCCTTATCGATGAGGTGCTAACCGAAGGGGAAGATAAAAAGAAAAAGGACAAGAAGAAAACAAACGATAAAAAATAGTGGATTAAAAATTAACCGATGAGAACGCTGAGAAAAAAATCAAAAATCAAAATGAAAAATGATGCAGAGTGTCATTGCGAGCCCGAACAAAGTGAGGGCGTGGCAATCCCGATGTACATCGGGATTGCTTCGTCGCTAAGCTTCTCACAATGACACTTTACATTTTGATATTTGAATTTCCTCACGGCTCAGCAGTGAAATAAACAAGGAATAAAAGAAATGAACGTGAATCAGAATTTAGTACCGATAGTAATTGAGAAAAGCGGCCGAACAGAACGGGCGTACGATATTTATTCAAGGCTGCTAAAAGACAGAATAGTCTTTCTCGGCGGTGTGCTTGATGACACCGTAGCGAATCTAATTATTGCACAAATGCTCTTTTTGAGTAACGAGGACAGCAAGATCGATATTCATTTCTACATCAATTCGCCGGGGGGCTCAATTACCGCAGGCCTTGCCGTCTACGATACAATACAGTTTTTGCGCTGTGATGTCGCGACATATTGTGTCGGACAGGCAGCGAGTATGGCAGCTGTTTTATTAGCCGGCGGCTGTGCGGCTAAACGGTTCCTCCTGGCAAACAATAGAATTCTCCTGCACCAGCCTCTAATCACGGGTATATTGCAAGGCCCCGCTACCGACCTGGACATAGAAGCACAAGAAATACTTCGGCTGCGCAGCCGACTTTATGATATATTAGCAAAACATACGGGCCAAAGCTCCGAGAAAATTGAAAAGGACTGCGACCGAAACCTCTGGCTCGATGCAGAAGAAGCAATCAGTTACGGATTGGCTGACCGAATCCTGCAAAAAGCACCGGAAATCATAAAGAACCATATCAAAGACCAGGAAGAATAATGAATATCGAATATCGAAATTCTGAGATCGCACGTCGATATTACACATTCACTATAATGCTCTTATGCTCTTTTGCTCTGATGCACTTTGCTGTTGGCTGTGAAAATGCTGGTCCGCCAAGAGTCGTATTGGCTAAGCAAATCGATAAACTCCGCCAGGATAAAGCGCAACTACAAAAGCAAATTGAGCAGTCCAAAGATGAGAACGAAAAGTTGCAGGAACGCTTGCAAGTTCTGTCAGGCTTGCCGGCAAAGGTCAAGGGCGAAAATCTCTATCGTCTGCAAAGAGTCAAGATTGGCGGATACACTAACTTTTATGAAGAAGATGAAGACGGCAAAAAAGAAAAGCTGATCGTTTACCTACAACCTATCGATGAGGATGGTGACATAATAAAAGCTACAGGTGCTGTGGACGTGCAGCTTTGGGACCTGAACAAGGAGAATGGACAGGCTCTGCTTGACCAATGGCACATGGGGCCAGACCAGCTAAAAGAACTTTGGTTTGCCACATTGATGACCCATTACAAATTGACATTCGACGTAACTGAAAAGGTTAGCGAGTTCAAAGAGCCACTGACTGTGAAAGTCAACTTTACCGATTACCTGACCGGCAAAGTATTCAAGGAACAAAAAGTAATCAAACCATCAAGTCCGTGACTCGTGGCTCGTGACTCGTCCGGCCTTCGCAGCCGCTTCGGCGGAGTAGGCTATTTCGTATTGCGCATAGATGATTTAAGGAATTGTCATTGCGAGGGGTTGGGCGACGAAGCAATCTCGTTTTTGCCTAAAGATTTACCAACAGTAACTCAAAAAATAAGGGAAATTGGGCGATATTTGACGAGCTATTAGCCCCCGACTACGTCTGTCACCACCTGTCGGTGAGCCCCAAACCGCTGACGCGTGAGGAAACTGAGCAATATATCCGCACATTACACGTGGCCTTCCCCGATGGGCGTTACACGATAGAGGACATGATAGCCGAAGGTGACAAAGTAGTCAGCCGTTGGACTGTCCGCGCTACCCACAAGGGCGAGTATCAGGGGATCCCCGCGACCGGCAAACAGGTAACGTTCACGAACATCGTTATAAGCCGCATTGCTGGCGGCAAGATTGTGGAAGCGTGGGGAGAGTACGACTCGATCGGTTTGATGCGGCAGCTCGGTGCTATCCCTCCGGATAAGTAACCGGTTTAACTTGCCCTATAAATAGCTAAATTGCCAAGAACCCAACAAAATTTTGTGGCCATAGAGTTCTTTTTGCTATAATTATTTATAAGGTTCTGCAAACAAAGGCCTTATAATCTTTGGCCTATCGTCGTCAAAACACGCATTGTCCATTGTAAAAAATGCATTTTTTTCTTGACAGCAAGGTGGTAAATTTGGTATAAGAGTTATAGTAAGCTGTTAATTTTTATTTTCTGAAGTAAAGGTTTTTACAGTTTTTCTTATGTTTTTGAAAGGAGATTATTATGTGTAAAAAACCAACTTATCTAATTTCTTTTGTTTTGGTTCTGGGCCTGACTAACAGCTTGCTTGCTGACTGGACGGGGGCAGTGAGCAGCGACTGGTACGATGCAGCAAACTGGACTGGTTCAGTGCCTACCAGCAGCGATCAAGCCTTGATAGAATCGCCAACCTCGCTCACCTGGCCGATCATTGATGGAGGCACTGCCAGTACTGGACAACTCAGAATTGCCTACACTGAAACACAGCATGGTGAGCTGACGGTAACCGGCGGGGCATCACTGAGTGTAAACGGTGAGTTGCGTATGGGGCGTAAGTCATCAAATGGCAGTGGGCAATCAGTGGCAATACTTTATATCAGCGGTGCCGCCACAACAATCAATGTAACCGGGCGCATAGCATGTGGGCGACATGGTTACGGCACTATCGATATGAGCGGTGGTTATCTACACTGTGATGCTGAACTGCGGCTGTCTTACAGAGAAGATGGTTCCGGTATAGTTTACCTGCGTGGTGGAACTATCGACCTGGCTGGCAATCCTGGCATAACTGTGTATGCAGGCGACGACGTACCGGGCTTCGCCTTGATAGACATCTTCAGCGACGGCACGCTGACTCTTGCCGGTAATCAGGTCTCACTCATCGAGACTCTTATCAGCGACGGCATAATTCTCGCAGGCGGTGGGGAAGGGACCGTGTCGGTAACGTATGATGGACTTACCACTACGGTGATAGCTACCGGCCTGGTTAATGAAACAGCCACTAACCCCTACCCTTCTGATGGGCAAACAGATGTGCCACGGCAGGTGGTCCTTGGCTGGACGCCGGGAGAATATGCACCACCAGTCAATGGGCACAAACTCTACTTTAGTGAGAGCTTCACCGACGTCAACGAAGGCATTGGCGGCATCACCCAGGATGCTAACAGCTATACTCCACCTCAACTGCTTGATTTCGGCATCAACTACTACTGGCGTGTGGACGAAGTCAATGCACCACCTGATAATACAATCTTCAAAGGCGATATTTGGAGCTTTACCGTTGAGCCGTTCGCTTATCCGATTGACGGTGAGAATATCACCGCCACAGCTTCCAGCTCGAACGCTGCAAATGAGGGACCTGAAAATACTATCAATAGTTCCGGGCTGGATGACAATGACCTGCACTCGGCAGTAAATACAGATATGTGGCTGAGCAGTACGACTGGGCCACAGCCGACATGGATCCAGTATGAGTTTGACAGGGTGTACAAACTGCATCAGATGTTGGTATGGAACCATAATAGCTCCCTTGAGCTTTCTATCGGTTTTGGGGTCAAGGAAGCTACCATCGAGTACTCGACCGATGGGACCAGTTGGACCACATTGGGTACACACGAATTTGCCCGAGCGCCCGGTACGCCTGGTTATGCAGCCGATACCACGGTTGATCTTAGTGGCGTGGTAGCGAAGTATGTCAAGATCACTGCTAATAGCAACTGGGGAGGCTTTATGCCGCAGTACGGTCTGAGCGAGGTCCGCCTCTTCTACGTACCCGTTAAGGCAAGAGAGCCTAATCCAGCTTCCGGGTCAAAAGATATGGATGTGGATAATGTGACTCTTAGCTGGCGAGCAGGAAGAGAGGCAGCCTCGCATGAAGTGCAGCTTAGCGACAGCAACCAGGCTGTGATAGATGGTACTGCCCTTGTTGCGACTGTTTCTGAGGCCAGCTATGACACTGGAGAGCTTCAATTAAACCAGAACTACTACTGGAAGATTGTTGAGGTCAATGAGGCCGAGACGCCCACCAACTGGGAAGGTGATGTCTGGAACTTAACGACCCGTGAATTTCTCGTAGTTGATGATTTTGAGGACTACAACAACTCCTCCCCGCATCGAGTCTTCCAGAGATGGATTGATGGGATTGGCTATTCGGCAGACGAGTTCTTCCCGGTGGAGAATCCCGGCAACGGCAGCGGTGCAGCTCTTGGCCACGATATTTGGTCTTATGACAGCCCACACTACGATGGCAGTATCATGGAGACGG
>CAYNKI010000064.1:7795-15974 GCA_964397675.1 uncultured Pirellulales bacterium | reverse complement strand
CCTACAGAACTGGTAGATTTCGCACCCGATTTGAGAGTTTCCTATGCTTTGTTGGGCGTCGAGAACTTCTTAAGAGACTATGTTGTAACGATAGATTACCCTCGGAAGGCATTCTCCATTCGTAAGCCTCGCAAAAAATAGTGGCATTTCTGCTTTTAACCACACATGGTTAATAAAAAACCTAAAAACGCACGTGTCGTTGCAACAAAGGTCCTGAACCAGTTCGACCTTCATCGAAATTTCGTCAAGCCAATCCTAAACCAATTACTTTACGAAACTCACGAGAAACAGCGGGCCACCGACCTGGTTTATGGAACGATAAGAAACCAAAATGTCATCGATACAGCAATAGCTACATTTTCTGGTCGTCCGGTGCATAGAATATCGAGCAAATTGCTTAATATTATCCGCGTGGCTGTTTTCGAGCTTGTTTATTCGCCGGCCACCCCTGAATACTCGATCGTCAATGAAGCAGTTGAAAACACTAAAGCAGTCAGCGGGAAAAAGCAAACAGGCTTTGTAAATGCGGTGCTGCGACAAATCACAAGACATATCAACAATCGCCAAATCCAGCTATCGCAGGCGAACCTCAAAGCCACGCTTGCCCAAACTCCCTTAACCGGCTGCGAGTTCAATACATGCTTTCTTCCGGACCCACAAGCATCACAAGCTGATTATCTCAATATCACTTTTTCACTGCCAAAATGGCTCGTAACAGATTGGCTCAGCGAATTCGGCGTGGAGTCAGCCCGGCGAATCTGCTTTGCCAGTAATCGCAGGCCAAGTCTTTACATAAGACCAAACATACTGAAAACAACAGTACAAAAAGTAGCTGAAAAGTTGTATCAGGAGGGTGTTGACTCGGAAATTGTAAACAGCGAATCGATGATAAAAGTCAAAAGTCCAAAAGCTGTAACAAATCTTTCCGGCTTTGCAGAGGGTTTATTTACTGTTCAGGATATAACAGCTTCACAAGTGGTAAAAATTATGCAGCCCCAACCCAGCTGGACCATACTTGACCTCTGCGCCGCACCGGGCACAAAAACGACCCAGTTAGCTGAAGCTACAGGAGATTTAGCAAAAATTATCGCAACCGATATCGATTGCCAGCGTCTGGAAATGGTCAAAGAAAATACTGCCCGGTTAGGCATAAACAGCGTCAATATCGTTCCCTACGAGGAAATTCTCAATTCTAAGTTTGATCCGCCGCCGCGGCAGACTAAATTTGATTGCATCCTGCTGGATGTGCCGTGCTCAAATACCGGCGTATTGGCAAAACGCGTCGAAGCCCGCTACAGATTAAAGCCCAAAGCAATAAAAGAATTGACCAAAATACAAGCTGAACTGTTGGCTAAGGCAGCGACAATTATAAAATCCGGTGGGAAGATCTGCTACAGCACCTGCAGCATCCAAAAAGCTGAGAATAGCGAACTTGTAAAGGATTTTCTGCAGAAAAATCGCAGCTTCAAACTGGAATCCGAAAAACTCATCCTTCCATCAGCAGGGGATGGGCTGGACTACGATGGCGGCTACGTCGCAATTCTCACAAAAAAATAGGCATGGTTCAAACAACTTATACTCTGGGTAATATTGATTTGTGGCTTCATATTGTGTGGCAGCCTCATCCCTTAGGGATGGGGATGGTTACGCCGTTTTTGGAGCTTTGCCATCCCCAAGCTGCGCTTGAGGCTGCCACCCAAGATTGAACCACGCCAAAAAATAGGAGCCTTTGCCTAATGAACCCCTGGAATCCAGTAGTTTGGGTCTGAATATTCATAAGCTCCAATGTCAGGCGCAGCGTCCAGATCCCGATGTACATCGGGATCGGTAAAACCAGTGATAACCCGGCCGGCATCCACAAGGGCTGAATCAGCACGGGGCCGGAAATTCAGGTCTTCAGGAGATTCTAATCTCAAATCCTTGCCACAATAGTTGTTAGCCAGATTGTCGCCTGGCGGAAAGGCTGTTCCCTTATTATCCGATGTAATTGTAAAAGCGGCGTTATTGTAAATCGTACTGTTAGCATTCTGCACATCCAGCAATTGATGCTGATCGCGCCACCATTTGTATGGTTCCGATGCGGTAGGGAGGTTGATGTAATTTCCCGGATTACTATCTGTGCCAATGTTAAAGACGGTGTTGTTGTAAACCTTGTTGAAGTCGCCTTTGACAATGATGCCATCGCGGCCACAGTCCCAGACTACATTGTGGTGAACGGTCAGATTTCGGGTTTGGTCGTCGCCACGGATGCCCAAGCCTTTGCCTGATTCGGTGCGGCAGCCGTGTACCCAGTTGTATCGCACAATGCTACCAGCAGTAGTCGGTTGGCCTGTATATACCAGAGCAACGTCCTCACAGGCTATGCCTCCATTGTAAACGTGGTTATATTCAATGATATTTTGGTAACCGCGGAAGTTGAGGGTGGCATTGCCTGTGTTAAAAAGCGTATTATATCGAGCTACAGAACCCTCAGACATGCCCGGCTCGCCGGTACTGCTTATATGCAGGCCAGGGTATTTCAATGAACCATACCAGCAGAAATCGTGAATGAGGTTGTTTTCAGCGAGATTATTTTTGCCTACCATTTTTAGTCCAACGGTAGAACCATAAGCGAAACTGCAGTTTTTAACTGTATTGTGGTTTCCAATCATCTTGGTAACTTGGGAGTCCTGATTGTGGCCGGTTTCAAATATATGGCGACTATACACCGGATAAAGCAGGCGGCAATTTTCCACCTGGCAGTGGTCACAATTATCAAAGGAAAATGTTGTGCCGAAGAAATCGAACCCGGATATTTCAATATAATCAGTGTCTTTTTCTGCCTTAAATGCGAAGTTTCGCTGCTTGACCTTAATCGTGTGGCCAGCGGGGCTATCGCCGTCGGGGGTCCACAGATATAGCGTGTTGGCCTCTTTATCGAGGAACCATTCACCGGGGCTGTCGAGAGCCTCAATTTTTCCGGTTAAAAAGTAACGGTCATCCTCCCACTGCTTGGTTTTATCAGCGAAGTGGGTTATCCCTTGTAGGTCTTTTGGATATAGGAACGTGTCATCGCCGGAGTCGTTCTGGCCGGGACGCCCCCAGGTGCCGTACTTCTGGACGGGACGCGTCCAGGTATAGAACTGGTGGGCGACATTCAGCACAGCGAGTGCCCCTGTCCAATCAATATTGGTTTTAGCCAGCTCAGGGTCTACCATTTTCCCATATCTGCTGCCCACATTGGCTTTAGCCCAGCACGAGCGGTCCCAAAGCTGCTTGGGAAATTGCATATTTGGCCAGCGAGCCTCTACCATCATCTCATCGTCCACGAATAGCTGCTCAAAGGTTTTATTGGTCGCAGCCTTATAGATATTGCCATTGTGTACCGACCAGGCCAAATTCAGAACATCGGTTCCGTCAAGACAGACTTTCTCGCCATTATAGGCGGTAAATCGGATTGGAAGGCCCTCTGAGCCGGATGTGGACAGATTCACAGCTTCCCGATAAGTGCCCTGCTGGATATAACACGTCTCGCCCGCACGCATAACATTCGCAGCTTTTTGGATGCTCTTGAAAGGCCGAGATAAACTGCCGGGATTGCCGTCATTGCCATTAGTGGCAACATAATAGTTGCCCGCTTCTAACTTATTCTGTGCGAAGCCCAACAAAATAATACAGCAAATACAATATAGAAATTTCATACGCATAACATTATCTCCTCATACACACCTGTTTGTCATATCAGTCCCGATGTACATCGGGATTACATATAGTTTAGTGAAATCTCAAAACCAAATCCACAACTTTTCCACAATGCGAGTTTGTATCGTGTAAAACTTGTTAAGAATAAATTTTTTTCGTGCGCAAAGTCAATGACCACAACAGTCTTTATGAAGTGGAAAAGAAATTCTCTAAAATGTTGTTGATTTGTATTGTCACTAACTATAATAGCTCATAGGTTTCTGCAGTTTTGCAGCGTAATTATTAGATACGAATTTTTAGGTAGCAAGGAAGCGTGAAGATGCAGGGCACAATCACGGATGAGAGTTCCCGCATAAGGGCAATTCACGATGCTCTGCTCCAGAAAGTAGGAGAGCAGAAGTATCGAATCTGGTTTAAGAATTCGACGAAACTCTCAGTTGACAGCGGATATCTGAAAATTGGTGTTCCCAATCTTTTCATAGCAAGCTGGATTGAAAATCATTTCTTAAACGAAATCAACCAGGCAGTCCGAGCAGCCATAGGGAATAAACTAAAGATTACTTTCGCCGTTGACCCAGAGCTTTCTGGAAACCTTCGGCGAGCACAACTGGATTCGCCCCGCACCAGTTGGCCTGGCGGAAAGCCCCCTTTACAAAAACGCCGCCCGGCACGTGAATCGGCCTCAATTGGTGCGAAGAAATTGACTCTGGGTAATTTCGTTGTCGGTCCATCGAATGAGCTGGCCTATAACGCCGCGAAAGCGGTTGTAAAAGAAAAGAATTGCCCTTTTAATCCGCTGTTCATTCACGGAGGATATGGGCTTGGCAAAACACATCTGCTGCAAGGTATCTGCAATGAGCTATCTAAAACCCGGCCAGAAACCAACTGGTTATATATGTCTGCAGAGGATTTTACTAACCAGTTCGTGCTGGCGCTGAAGCTAAGAAGGCTCGAAACTTTTCGGCGTCGAATGCGACAAGCAGATTTGTTAGCAATAGACGATATTCACTTCCTGGCCAACAAGCCTTCAACACAGGAAGAATTTCTGCATACTTTCAATACCATAAATTTAGCCGGTAAGCAGGTTATCTTGGTTTCCGATGCCCATCCTAAGATGATAAACCAATTATCGGTAAAGTTGGTTAGTCGATTCGTCTCAGGCATGGTTGTTAAGATTGAGACGCCCGATTTCCAGACCCGCTGTAAAATCTGTAGACAGTTCCTTGAGACTCGATACTCGCAACCCGATTCCCGCCAGAAACGAGGCACGAGCGACGAGGCACGTCCATCGTCCATCCTGCCCGAGAGTGTAATAAGATACATTGCCGAAAATCTGCGGACCAATGTGCGGGAATTGGAAGGGGCTCTGCTGAAGTTAATCGCTTACTCAGCACTGCAAAATGAGAAAATTACACTCTCTATGGCCAAGGCAATCCTTGTTGACCATCTGGAGAGGTGTGACCCGATCGTGCGTATTTCAGATGTTGAATCCGCTGTGACCACCTATTTCGGGATAACACCAGCTAATATACACTCCTCTAAGAAAGACAGAACAGTAGCCCTGGCCCGACATTTTAGTATGTATTTAATCAGAAAGCATACCAAGATGTCGTCCTCAGAAATTGGTAGATATATGGGCAATAAGAATCACGCCACTGTGCTTTTAGGCTGCAAAAAGATCGAGCAGTTAATCAAGCAAAACGCAGATATTAATTGGCAGGGCCCAACTGGCAACAAAATCGTCAAAGCCAGGACCGTACTTGCCCATCTTCAAGAGAGTATCTCCGGCTAATTGCTTATCGCCTATCGCCTGTCGCAAATTGCTTATCGCTTATCGATTTGCCGTTTGCGATTTGTATTCTGCATTTGGGTATCGCCGCCAGGAATCTCGAGCCGTACGATTTATTGACTATTCTGCTATCCAAAATAACCACGATGCCGGTATCGCTTTTATTACGAATCAGCCTGCCGAAACCCTGTTTGAATTTGATAATCGCTAAAGGCAATTGATAGTCATAAAAAGGATTGCCGCCTTGCTCTTTTATTTGCTCAAGCCGACCGGCAATCAACGGCTTTTCAGGAACCGCGAATGGCAAACGTACTATAATCACATTCGAAAGCGCCTTGCCTGGCACATCAACACCCTGCCAGAAACTATCCGTCCCGAACAAAACGGCCGATCCCGATGTACATCGGGATTCGTGGCCATTTTTTTTCTCTGCGGTTAATCTATTCTGATCCCTGAAGTGCTTCAACAGTACAGTTCTATCGAGTCCGGAGCCTTGCTGCAACAAATGGATATTATTTTCCTTCAACCAATCGGAAAGCGTTTCGGCCATCCCGTCAAGCATCTTGTAGCTGGTAAAAAGCACAAAGGCCCTGGCTTTAGTTTTCAGTATGTATTTTTTCATTACTTCAGCCGCAGCTTCAATAAAAGCTGATTCGTTTGGATCCGGCAGGCCCTTCTCGATGAAAATAGTAACCTGCTTTTGGTAATCGAAAGGCGAGCCGAGCTTGACCGCATCAAAATCATCCAAACCGATCCGGCCGGCAAAAAAATCAAAACCCGTTTCTCGATACTTGTTGCTGGATACTCGATGCTCGTCTAAGTCGAGGATCGAGGATCGAGGATCGAGGATTGAACCGGTGCTCAAGGTGGCGCTCGTCATTACCACTGATTCAAATTTATCGAATAAGCACTTCTTCACATCAGGGCCAACATCTATCGGCGCACTTCTCAAAAAAATGCCTTGTTTAGCGCCAGATAACTCAACCCAATAAACGTAATCTCTCTTTTTCTGCATCAAAAAGCATTCCAAATCTTCCGTCAGTGATACACACCGGTCACTGAACCGCATGATTTCAAATTTTTCGTCAGCATCTTCGGTCTGTTTTGTCAGCTTAGCCAATTCCAAACGCAAATCCCTCAAATAGCCTGAGATTCTATCATCAACAAAATTCTTATAGCATCTTCCCTTGGCCTCATCCTTTGTCTGCTCGAACCAGTCCCGAATCTGCTTAAAGAAAATCCTTGCATCCCTATTTATTCGACTGACGATTTCAATCGCTTTTTCCGCATTTACATAAGCCAGGAGTCCCCTATGCGTCCGTGGATTGTATAGGCCGTCCAGTAGAAACTTGATTCTGTGATTGCTGATTTTTATCCCGAAGTGTTCTTCAGCTACATGCTCGATATTATGTGCCTCATCGATTATTACATAGTGATAATCCGGCAAAACCGATGCCCCTTGTTCTTTGAGCACCAGGTCGCTAAATAACAGGGCGTGGTTGGCCACGATAATATCGGCATTTTTCAGGCGTCGTCTGGCCCGCCAGTAAAAGCACGTGTGAAAATGTGCGCACTTGCGACCGCGACAATTGCCGTGTTCGCTTTTAACCGAATCCCAAATATGATTCTTAGGTACGAACGACAAATCGCTCAACGAACCATCATCAGTCCTTCTGGCCCAGTCATTTATCATCGTGAGCTCCGAAGCACTCTTGTCGAATAACAATCTCTGCCTTCGCAGTGTAAATTCCAGCCGACGTTTGCAAAGGTAATTGCCCCTTCCCTTCGCCAAAACCGCTGTGAACCCCGTTAGAGATTTTCTCTTCTGAGGATTACACGGAGATTGTGAATTCTCTAACGGGGTGAATCTGCCTGGTATGCAGTTTTTTAAGAACGGTATGTCTTTATTGATTAGCTGCTCCTGCAGCGTGATAGTAAAGGTGCTGATTAGTACTTTGCGTGCATATTGCCGAGCGAGTTTGATTGCGGGTATAAGGTATGCAAAGCTTTTGCCGACTCCGGTGCCGGCCTCAACTACCAGATGGCGACCATCCAGAAGTGTCTTATGGACCGCACCAGCCATTTGCGCCTGCTCAGGCCGCTCCTCAAACTGGGCAAAGGCTTTCGATATTAGGCCGCGAGCAGAAAAAACCTCTTCTATATCTAAAGATGTATTTGGCTTTGTCATTGCAAAAATATTATCAAAATAACTCTCCGAGGTGCAGAAAAGGACCCTCTGCATTGCAGAGGGCTAATAAAATTTTAATCTTCGTGTCGCTGAACGTATTTGATTTTCTTTTCTAATTCCTACTCATTATAACAATATCTTTTGTCAAATCCTTTTGTCCACACCTTGTCATTATAACCGTATTGTCTAAGTTCTGTTGTCGCTGCTTTTTTAAATCGGCCAACCGAATAACTGCATCCTTTACCGATACTTTCAACAACAATATGCACATGATTACTACATACTGCTATCGCATAAACTTTTTGACCGATTGCTTTTGCTTCTTTGAGAACTGCGTTTTTGACATAACCTTTTTTATTGTAACCATGTCCCGTAGGTGGTCCAGGTCGCCATAAAACCAATCATTCTCACCATATCATCAACTTTAACTATTAGCCCCTTGCACTGCAAGGGGTTTTTGATATTATGCACTGCAAGGGGTTTTTGATATTATGCACTGCAAGGGGTTTTTGATATTATGC
>CAYNKI010000064.1:0-7695 GCA_964397675.1 uncultured Pirellulales bacterium | reverse complement strand
ACTGCAAGGGGTTTTTGTCTCGGTTAGGTCGGCCTATTGAATCGCGGGTTGACTTGACGCCAGGGCGCTATCAATAGCTTTTTTGAGTGCGCCAATAGCCTTGGAGTTCGGAAGTTTTTTATAAGCGACATCAATCGCCTTCTTAGCTGCATCAAGTTTATTCATCCGAAAATAAATATAGCCTAACAAAAAATGCAGCTCAGGCGCATCACTGATCTGCAGGCGTTCTTCAGCATCGGCTATTCGAGCCTCAAGATTATCTTTGCCGTCCATTATATCAACAAGGTCAACTTTACGCTGGGCATACTCAGGCATTACCTGAAGCGCTCTGGAAAGAAACATGGCACTACTGATATATTCGCCGGCAGCAAATAAAGCGTGACTCTTGCCGGCATATACAAATGGGTCTTTGGGCCTATAAATAGATGCCAGAGTGAAAGAGTCTGCAGCCCGATAGTATCTGCCCTGTTTGAGATAGGCTTGCGCAGCGTTGATATACAAATTGAACTTGTCCTCTGAAAAAGAATCATAACTTTTGTGCTCACCAAGGATGGTTTTAGCTCTGGCAGATACATCCTGTAAAACATCCGGTCCTTTACGTGATACATCAGTGTCGGAAAGTTCATCCAACGGAGAAACTCTCCTTTCGTAAGTTTGTTTCCGAAGCGATTGGCTAAAATAATCCTCCGTACGATATCTTTGATCAGTAGATCGAGATATCGGGGAATCAGGAAATCTGTTACTTTGATAATCTGATACCCCGATATTCTGTGTGGGCGTTACATCTTCCTTCTTTTCAGTAGTCGATCGGGAATCAAGTGGTGAGAATCGAGCCTTCGTCCCGAACTCAGGCCGAGGGGTATCGAGGGTCCCAGGATGCATGTACCGCAAAGACTCGTCCCTGGATTCGACTGCCTCTGTTGTAAGACCTTCTTTCAGCACAGCCGTTTTGTTATCCATCAGTCCCAACTCAGGTTGAAATTGTTCTATTTTGTCCTGGTACTGCTCAGTCCGTGAAATATTGCGGGGTAGACTTGTGCTTCGTAGATGTTCAAGAGTGCTGAGCTGTGGCAAGGTTCCGCTAAGCTCATTTGATATCAATCTCTCCAGCTCCTGCGGCGTTTTGGACATCGGCCGCAATTTCAGCTCAAAGGCAGAAGCGTCCAGGCCGGACAAAGTCTGTTTATCAGGCACAGCTCGCAGTGCTAACTCACCCGCAGATGTTTCCCCCCTGAGCGAGCCAACGCGTCCGCCTGTTCTTGTAGTTGCCGCTGTCAAAGTACCTGCCAAGCCGGCTCTTGTTGTTGCAACTGTCCCGGTCGGTGAGAAAAATGGTCTGTACCTGCCTGTGGATGCCTCAGTTGGCCAATATGGCCTGGAACGGTCTCTATACCGGTTAAAGTCTGTTGAATCAGCCGAATTCCTCAAAAAAGAATCAAGTGACGATGTGCCCAACTGTGCCTGGAAATTTGTAGTCGAGCCGTATGGCACAAGCCCCCGAAAATGTTTGCCGCCTGTGACATTGCCGGTAATAATCAGGTTGCCACTGGTATCAACCGGATTAGGGTTTTGAATCAGCCCGCTGCGGATACTGCTTTGTGGAACCGTGGTCGAATTAACAGGACTGCGAACCGCGGTATTCTCAATCGACCAGCTTAACTCCGATAAAATCGCGAAAATCAAAACTGCTATTGCATAAAGCCATTTCTTCATGTTCCTAATCCCTTTTGTATTTCGGTGTTTCAGCCCAACCCAATTTAGCAGCTAAAGTATCCCAGCGGGTTCGCAGCGGATTATTCACCACTAAAAAATCGCTGTTTTCCCTCTCTACTTTGACAACATCGCCAACTAATAATCCTGTGGAGTCCTGACCATCGATGGAAATAGTTGTGCCATCACTAAGCCGGACGCAAAAAACCTCCACCTTACTATCAGCATTGATAACGATGGGGCGGAAGCTTAGCGAATGGGGGCAAATCGGAGTGATGACCATTGCCTCCATCGAACCAGCTAATATCGGACCCCCTGACGAGAGATTATAGGCAGTGGATCCCGTAGGGGTAGATATTATCAGACCGTCACCTACACAGCCGGCAATAAGCTGACCGTCCACCGCCACCTTCAATTCGATCATTCTATGCAGCGGACCAGAAGTGATAAAGACATCATTGACCGCTGACGAGTTGAATCTCTGGGTTCCCAAACGCTTTTTATTTTGTTTGGAGGCCCTCTCATAGTTCGGAGCCGAGCTGCCAAAAACTTTACAGTTCAGCATCATCCTCTTTTCAATGAGCACTTTTCCCGTAATTATATCATTGAAGAACTTCTTAAATTCACCGACATTAAATTCCGCTAAAAATCCGAGTTTGCCTAAATTAACGCCTATCATCGGCACACGTGCCTGGCTCAAATTTCTTGCAGTTGAAATGATGCTGCCATCGCCGCCGAAAACTACCGCAAAATCGCAGTTATTCAGTACCTTAGCTGAGCCCGCCGGAGGCGGTATACCACAAGTCGCTACTATATCGGCCTTACCTTTGGTAAAGTCTATAAATTCTTCAACGACCTCGGCTACCAGCTCCTTTTCCGGATGGCTGAAAATCGCTAACCTGGGTAACTTCTTCTTTCGCATCTAAGTCCTCGATGCGTTTAGCCGTCCCGCTCCGGCTTCGGCCTTCGCCGAGACCCCGATGTACATCGGGGCCGCACCGGTGACGGAATACCTGAATATCTCTTTTGCCGTTTCCACTATTTTATCGGCATTTATACCAGCCTGCATAAGCTGAGAATCGCGTGAATCGGGTCCGATATATCTATTTGGCGCTCCAAGCACTCTTATATTAGCTAATCTGCCGGCCGACATCCTAGTCGATGCCAATTCAAGCACTGCCGAGCCGAATCCGCAAGCAAGGCGGTGGTCCTCGACCGTTATAATACTTTTACCTGCCTCCATTATATCGATGATTTTCTCATCCACAGGTGCAGCAAACCGTCCATTAATCACATCGACAGCAATTCCATCCTTAGCCAGTAATTTGGCTGCTTTCAATGCCTCTGTTAAAATGCTGCCGTAACTAATAATCGCAATCGTTGCCTGCCTTGGGCGTGTTGCTTTCTTAACCGCCACGCTTTTGCCCAACTTAAACGGCTTGGAGCAAGCGGCTCTTACATACTCGGCCGGTGGAATAAGGTCTTTTGGATATCTTATGACAACCGGCTTATCCTCGTCTAATGCAAATTCCAAAGCCAATTTCATCTCAATCTCATTCGCAGGTGCGGTTACCACCATATTCGGCAGCATCCGCAGAAAACCGATGTCCATTAGTCCGTGATGCGTCGGGCCGTCTGAGCCTACCATCCCAGCCCTGTCGACGCAAAAAACCACGGGCAGATTCTGTAGAGCCACCTCCTGAAATATCTGGTCGAAACTCCGCTGTAAAAATGTCGAATAGATGCAAACCACAGGCTTGGCGCCGGCCCTGGCTAATCCTGCTGCAATATCTACCGCAGCGCTTTCGGCAATACCAATATCGTAAAAGCGCTTTTTGAATCTTTTTCGGAATTCATACAATCCTGTACCGTCACACATAGCCGAGGTTATAGCAACAATTCTGCTGTCTTTTTGCGCCAATTCTGTTAGGTGCTTGCCGAACACGCTTGTAAAGCTGGGCCTACTAATACTCCGTCCGGGTCGGTCTTGCTCAACCTTATCGCCATTTATCTTAAACGGGCCGGTTGAATGGAATTTACTGGGCTGGATATCGGCCGGCTTAAATCCTTTGCCCTTCTGTGTGTAAACATGCAGAACTACCGGATGATTCAGCTCCACCAATGCCCTGAACAATTGTATAAGTGACTCTACGTCGTGGCCATCAGTAGGGCCAAAGTACGGAACGTTTAAGCTCTCAAACATCTGACTGGCCGGCAGAATCATTCGGATGCTCTTTTTAATCCTTTCGATTGTTTCCTCAACACTTTTCCCAATCCCCGGCACGTGCTCTAAAATATTTCTGGTGGTCTTTCGCAAATCCTCGTATGTCTGGCTCAGCCGAGCCTTAGAGAAGTATTTTGCCATTGCACCTACCGTAGGATCGATGGCCATTGAATTGTCATTAAGTATTATTAATAGTTGCCTCTTGACCAATCCGAGGTTATTGAGCGCCTCGAAAGAAGTGCCGTTAACAATACTGGCATCGCCGATCACAGCCACAATTTTATTCGTATCGTGTATCTCGTATTGCGTATTGCGTTTTTTGCCTCTATTTTTCAATTCTTCGCCAAGTGCCATGCCGATTGCAGTAGCTATCGAGGTTCCTGCGTGTCCGACTACAAATTGGTCGTAGGGGCTCTCCGCAGGGTTGGGAAAGCCGCTTGTCCCACCAGGGCGGCGAAGACGGACAAATTGGTCTTTCCTGCCGGTAATGATTTTATGCGCATAGCATTGATGGCCGACATCCCAGAGTAGCTTATCCTCTGCGAAATCAAAGACATAGTGTAGGGCCAATGTCAATTCCACTATGCCGAGATTGCTGGCCAGGTGCCCGCCTGTTTTACTGACCGAGTTGAGAATAAACTGCCGGATTTCATCGGCTAAAGCCTGCAACTGCGGCACAGACAGCTTTTTCAAATCATCCGGACTATTAATTTGCTCTAAAAAATTACTCATCAAGGACACCACCTTTTCAATCAAAAACGCAGATAGCTGAGCAGTAAAATCAAAATTTTTGGCATGGTTCAATCCTGGGTGGCAGCCTCAAAGCCTGCCCTGAGCGAAGTCGAATGGGCGCAGCTTGGGGATGGCAAAACTCCAAAAGCGGCGTAACCATCCCCAAATCCTTCAGATTTGAGGCTGCCACACACTATGAAGCCACAAATCAATGTTATCCAGAATCTGTTATGTTTGAACAATGCCAAATTTTTCAAAAAATTTTTACTGCCTTTGCATAAATAAGTTACATTAAAAATCACCTTCTGTAAAAACCTTTTTTTCGCATCAAACGTGCAGGTTGCTCCAATTATGGGGGCGGGCGAAGAAGGATAATGCAAATTGTGGTAATTTTAGGCCGCCTTGCCGGTTATGAGGCACTACCAGAAATACAGCTCTTTCCCGCGCAAATGTTCGCCTGGCATCCGTTATCTCGAGCGTCTATCTTGTTGATATCTTCCCCTTGTGGGGTATCGGCCACGTGGGTCTTGGATTTGCCCAGGGCCCATTCTTTCTCCCTCCATTCTCATAGTAATGTCCTCGAACCGCTCCTGCCTACTGAGCAATATGCCATCGATTGCTGCCGTCGTCTTTTTCGCTCCTTCTTCAACGGCAACCTCCCGTATGGATATATATTCCGTCGGGATTTCTGTGTGCACGTATTTCAGCAAGCTGCCTTTATTGTCAAGGGTCGTCTGCAGCCACTCACGTATTTTACTCTCAGTTTCTGTATCTACCTGCGGTGCGTGCCCCTCGCCTACAGAATCATCCGTTCTTGGCATAATCCTGCCCCGTTCAGCATATGGTCCTTGCATGTATTCTTCGTCTTGCGGTCCTCTCAATTGTCTACCTTGCGGATACCTTCCTCTCGTGCTCCTGCCACGGGAGCTTCCTCGGCTGCGGCTGCGGAGACTTTCTGCCTGCTTCATCTCCTTTTTTTGTACTAACAGTTCCTTGCGAACTTTACTATACATCTCATCCCTCCTCGATAACACATCATCAATCATCTTTATCGTTTGTTCAGCTTTTTCCTCAACTGCGATCTTGCGTACAAGAGACATCTCTTGTTTAACTTGTTCTTCAATCGCTCTGGCCAGGCTGGTCCGGTTATCATACTTGCTTTGCAGCCAGGCTCCTTTTTCAAGCCGGCTTTTGCTACTTATCTGCTGCAACGCCTCTTCCAGGCCTTCAAACGTCTTAATCCTGGCCTTAATCTCGTCCGGATCAGCGAGTGGGTCTGTATGAGAGCTTTGTCTTGCTTGCTCATATCGACCACTTCGAACTCGTAAAGTCTCGAACCTGCCGGCGATCAGCTTGGTTGTCGTTTCGGCCGTTTCGTTGAGCTTCATTGTCATAGGAACATCTTTGCCATCGGGACCCTTCGTAGACATTTCTAAGTCACCGCTTCTCGTCATCTCTTGCTTGAGCATTAGGCCGGTATCGGCGTTTAGTTGAATCTGGCCTGTCTGTTTCATTTTTACATTTTTAACAGTCACTGACATCGGACCAATTTTCGTGCTCGTTGTCTTGTCGCTTTCAATCTGGCTCGTAAACGTAATGTAGGCGATTTTCCCCTCGGCGGTCTGCTCCATTTTAGTAAGTTTGCACTCGGTGTCGCCTTCTATGGTGCCGAGAAGAGGAGAATTGCCTGAAGTTACCTTATTCCAGATGTCGCCGACGCCAACTGGTTCATCCGGTATCATGTCATAGACCAAACCGAACATCCACTTGGCGAAGGTTTCTTGGTCCATCGTTTCTTTCATTTCCTGGCTCATCTGGGCATCAGCCGGTGCACCCTTGCCGATGTCTTCCCATATTTGGTCCAGTCCGCTGGCACTGATTAATTGCCAGTCTTGCCCAAACTTCAGTACAAACTCATGCTCCAGCATTGAGCTGAGACGCTGACCAGCCTGATTACTTTTTAGCGACTCGGGCTCATCCGTATCGAACGAACCACCCGCGTGGGATTCTTTGAGACGCTTCACAGTAATGGTACATGTCGTCAGGCCCGAGGCGTCCGGCCTTGAAGCATCCAATTCATACCAATGAGTCTTTGAGAGCTGTATCGGCAGGGTCTGATTATTCATCTGCGTCACATTATTCTTCGCATTGGTGTGTACCATCTCGTACGTGCCTGGGAGGAATTTCTGCTTGAGCTTAACCTTCGACCCAACTGTGCTTTCCTTATATTGCGGATATGTATCTAACCTCTCCTCTTCCTCTTCATCGTACATCTCATCGCCAGTCAAGTCAATCGTCGGCTCTTTAGCCCCATGCTCGAGCAGCAGCTCAACAACCTCCTGATGACCCTTCTGTTTAGCCAAAGACAATGCATTATCACTTCCCGCTTGGACGTTGACATCTGCGTCCTTCGCGATAAGTATCTCTACTACATCCTTACGGCCGAAGTTAGCTGATAAATGCAATGGTGTCTGGCCCGTCGTGTCCTTTGCATTGACATCGGCACCTTTTGCAATAAGAAGAATTGCCACCTCGCCTCCACCTTTAATGGCAACGAAATGTAGTGGTGTCTTACCAGATTTTTCCTTTACATTGACATCGGCGCCCTTAGCAATAAGCAATTCTGCAATAGCCTTACGGCTGTACCATAGTGCAGTATGCAGTGGTGTCATGCCCTGCATGCCCTTTGCATTGATATCAGCGCCACTTGAGATGAGAGATTGCACCTGGTCGATATCACCAGCCATTACAACTGGGTGTAGTGACTTAGCCGATCTCTGCTTTGCGCCGGCAGGTTCCGTCTTTAGGCTGAAGGACAGCAACAAGAACAAAATGGATACTGAAGCAACCAAACGCTTCATATTATATCCTCCGAACAGTATCAATCCTGAATTCCATTCATATAAAAAGATGAACCTATTATGCTCAACTATCGGACATATCCATTATACAACTGTTTAAGCATATATCCAGCATTCATCGGCCATTCCCTCAATTTTTCTCAAACTGAAATGGCCTGAGTCTAAAAG
>CAYNKI010000063.1:0-16152 GCA_964397675.1 uncultured Pirellulales bacterium | reverse complement strand
CTCATGTTCATAGATTATTTTATCTTCATATTGCTCAAAATTCACGGAAAATAACAGTAGCAAAAGTGTCTATAGTTCCATCCGATTCTCGTCGAGTATCCATCATCAAGCATCCAGTATCGAGTATTTTTCAATCAAAATCGCATGTAGTTAGAAACAAAAATCCAAAAATCGAAATATTTTTTTATTTCTTTCATTGCAGAGACTTATCGCAAATCTCATCCTGCAAAAATCCATTTTTTTCGCATCAAACGTGCCGGTTCATCCAATTATCCGGATAATGACCGCACCGGACGAGCGCATACGAAGAGCATTGCTGAGTCAATTTGCGATGTGGCTAAATTTGTAAAAATCATCAATATTCCCGGACTGCCGGACAAAGGCGATGTGTACGATTTCACCGACCCGACCATGCCCGGAAGTAACAGAAGACTTTTTATTGCCGCAAAGCATAATATCTTAAAACATCCGACAACGTTGGCTTTTGAAATCAAGGCCTGTCCCGAGCTTGGTCGAGGGAATGATGTGGTTGTTTTTGATGATCAGCCGGTCAACATCACCGCCGATGATGTCTTTGCAAAAAAATCTGAACGGCAGGAAGGTGAATTGCAGCTTGCGATGGAATTTCTTGAGGAAATCTTCCAAAGTGTTTCTTCCATTGCTGCAAAGGAAGTCTTCGAGTTAGCTGAGCAGCAGGACTACAAAATAAAAACAATAAAACGTGCTAATAAACAGCTTGGTATAACATCGTACCAAAAATATGATGAAGAAGGTCAAAGGGCATGGTATTGGCGTATGGACAACGGTGAGAAGGAGCAAAAGAAGTTTCAATTTAAAAAGCCCCAGATACCAAAATTACCTGACCCTAAAAAGCTATGGGGTTAAAGTCAGAATCTCAGATTATCAATACTTTTACTTGATCATCTGACCCTTGTTCAGGGCAAAGATATATCTGTAAATATGTATAATATAATGATTTATATATATATTTTATGATTAGAAGTCAGGTGATCATCACTTTTAGTTGATAACCTGATAACCTGACTAGGCCCAGCCTGTTCCGAGCCGTGTCGAGGGGAGCATTTAGGCGAGATTTTACCGGCTGTTATGCGGGATATTGAAAAACGGAGGCCACAGCAGGTGTCTCCTGGATCGCCATGTTCGCTTTTTTGTTCAAAATTGTCTCAGCGTGATTTTGTCCGGAGTAAGATCACACTCTTTTGCCCATGTTGTCGATGCAAGGAACTCTTTATGGTATTTATCTATTAATGGTTTAAATTTCCAAAATACGACGCCAACGGAAACCAATGCTAACGGCTGAAAGATAATCATTCCAATCAGGGCTGAATCAAAAAGCCATTTTCCAATAGGCATACTAAGGAATCCAATTATTGCAAAATAACTTCCCAGAATGAGGCCCATGGCTGCTCCGCGACGCATAGCACTCCTTCTCTCCTTTGCCGTCATGTGAGAGCAGATCTCTTTGACTTGTGTGGATTGGAACGGAGCCCAAGTGCTGTCCGATGCGGATGCGGATAAAATCAGAAACACCAATGGCAATAAAAAGATTAGATAGTACATTTAGTTTCTCCCATGGCGAACCAGTTATTATATGGTTTTATTGATAACACCGAATAAAGCTATACTAAATAGAATATAATGAACCATGTAAAATGTCAATCTTGATTTTCGATATTGCGGAGAATATATTACCTCTGGGTTTTTCGACAATCATACTAAGTTCCGATTTGAAACCTGACCTATGCAAAAAAACTCTTTACCATGGGCAGCAGCAGGAAGTTTACAACTGAATAGCCGGCATAAACCAGAAATATGGCGATGAGTGCATTGATTGCATCATCGCTAAAGAAATAACCCATCAACCCCAGAAAAATAGCTATGTTCAAGTAGGATGCAAACCCGCCAATTAGGGTACCTAAGGTGTCACCCACAGCTCCGGCGATCAATGCAACTGCAACTAATTGCAGCAATGTTACAAAAAATGGGTCAAAGGGATAGCCGAACCAACTGCACAATCCCAATCCCAACATCATCACCACGGTATATAGGATTATCTTGCCAACAACAATGATCAGCATCCCTTGGAGTGGACTGTCATAAACATTTGTACTGAGAAACATAACATCGATCATCATGATCACGAACGCAAGGCCAATGGAGGCCAGTGGGACGTAAATATCTTTGATTTTGGTGGTATTTTCATTCATTTCATTATTTTTCCTCGGAGCCACTTATACTCATTCCATCTCACAAGGTATAGAATATAGCCAACCTCAGCGAAAAGACAATCGGGATTTTGGCATGGTTCAATCCTGGGTGGCAGCCTCAAAGCCTGCCCTGAGCGAAGTCGAATGGGCGCAGCTTGGGGATGGTAAATCACCAAAAGCAGTGTAACCATCCCCAAATCCTTCGGATTTGAGGCTGCCACACACTATGAAGCCACAAATCAATGTTACCCAGAATCTGTGCTTTTTGAACCATGCCGGGATTTTCGATATTGCGGAGTAGAAAATTATTATTTTGCCATGTTCGGGTAGGTGACCGCAGCAACGAGGGCTGGGCCGTATCGCTGCCATAAAGAGTTCCCATTGAGCCTATCGGCGTTGCCGGGCAATTCGAGGGTTACGATGGGAACCCTTAATGTAAGACCGGCGTAGGAGCCCAGCGAGCCTGGTCTTGCGCCGATTTTTTTTATTGGCAAATCACAATGCTTAGCTAAGTGGTTGGCTAATGCCTCTGCGGGGCCGTCGTAGTCAATGCAGGCCAACGGCTGGTGAATACTGACGATACGGTCAGGAGAGTATTGCCGGATAACTGATGCGATTGCGCGAGCTTCCGGCTCGGAAAGAGCAGTATGTCCGTGCCGTGCGCTGTTAGAGCGATTAGCTGTTGCGAAGTTGCGGTTGAGGTCTACGCCGTTAACGTTATAACGAGTATTGTGGGCCATTCCATCCGGATTTGCTACCGGCAGAAGCACAACTTTACGTCCTTGAAGTATGTCTGGGTGCTGCTGAAGATACTCTGAGAGCCTTCGGACAAGAGGCGTTCCAGCGGGCTCATTGCCATGAATAGTCGCTAAGATAAGTGTAACATCTTGTCCTTGGCCGAGAACGGTGCACATTATCGGCCTACGCTGGACGGATTTGCCGATGATATCGTACTTTGTTATAGGTAAAGCTGGAGGTATGACAGGCGTAGGCTGCGGCTCGGTAATTATTACCGGTGGACTTACTGGCTCAGAGCAGCCGGTGATAATTAATAAGGCTAAGAAAACCCAAACAGCCGAGATTTTATACCATTTCCTGTTCATCTTTCCTTTTCCATCGACAAACTACGTCCTTTATCTATAAAATTTGCGTTAATGCTTGATTTTTTGTTAGTAATTCACGAAGATACCTTTTTTCCAACGCTTAACAAAATTTAATGCTTAAAACAAGGAGATAAAAATGATGTTCAACGGTATTTTTCACATTCCTCAGCCCGTTAACGAACCATGTCTGCAATATGCACCCGGCAGTCCTGAACGTGAGCAGCTTAAGGCTAAGCTGCATGAGATGCTGAACCAGCAGGTAGATGTTCCGATGATAATCGGCGGCGAGGAGGTGCGAAACGGCAAACTCTCTGATATTCGCTGTCCGCACAACCATCATCACCTCTTGGGCAGGTACCACCAGGCTGACGCTGAATACGCTATCAAGGCGGTTGATGCGGCTGAAAAAGCCAAGAAGCAGTGGGGCGAAATGCCCTGGGAATCCAGAGCGGTAGTTTTACTAAAGGCGGCGGAACTGCTGGCAGGTAAGTATCGCACGACGCTAAATGCCGCTACTATGCTCAATACGAGCAAGACTCCGCACCAGGCGGAAATCGATTCTGCCTGCGAGCTGATAGATTTCTGGCGTTTCAATCCCCATTTTATGGAGGAGGTATACGGCGATCAGCCGATGTCCACGCACGGAGTATTAAATTATATGGAACATCGGCCGCTGGATGGTTTTGTACTGGCATTAACGCCATTTAACTTCACCTCGATAGCTGGCAACCTTCCCACAGCACCGGCTCTGATGGGAAATACGGTGGTGTGGAAACCAGCATCTGCTTCCGTACTGCCAGCGTACTATATAATCAAAATCCTGGAAGAAGCTGGAATGCCGCCTGGAGTTATCAATATGGTGCCTGGCCCGGGGCCAGTTGTCGGGCCGCCGGCTCTTGACGATGTCAGGCTCGGCGGTATCCACTTCACGGGAAGTACATACGTATTTTCAACAATCTGGTTAGCAGTCGGTTCTGATATTCGTAAATACGTTTCTTACCCGCGAATAGTTGGCGAAACGGGTGGTAAAAATTTTATTTTCGTTCACGCAAGCGCCGATATCGAGGCGGTGGTGGCAGCGATGGTGCGAGGAGCATTCGAATATCAAGGACAGAAATGCTCTGCAGCTTCGCGTATGTATGTTCCGGATTCGATGTGGCCGACGCTTAAAGAACGTATGCTTGAGGAGATTCGCGATATTAAGATGGGCGACATAACCGACTTTAGAAACTTTATGGGCGCGGTTATTGATAAAAAGGCCTTCGATAATATTTGTGGCTTTATTGAATACGCAAGGACTTCGCCTGACATGGAGATAATCATTGGCGGCGGAAGCGACTATTCGACGGGATACTTTATTGAGCCGACCGTAGTGGTAAGCAAAGACCCGAAGTCAAAATTGATGGTCGAAGAGATCTTCGGGCCGGTGTTGACCATATACGTTTACCCGGAAGGCGAATATGACCAGACACTCGATGTGTGCGACCAGACTTCGCCGTATGCACTTACAGGCTCAATATTCGCTTTGGACCGTGATGCGATTGTTAAGGCGATGAATATGCTTCGCCACGCGGCGGGCAATTTTTACGTCAACGACAAACCCACGGGAGCGGTTGTGTTCCAGCAGCCGTTCGGCGGTACGCGGGCATCGGGCACGAACGACAAGGCCGGTAGCTGGCTGAACCTGGAGCGATGGGTTTCGCCGCGGGCAATAAAGGAGACATTCTTGCCGCCGAGGAATTTCCGTTACCCATACATGCAAGAAGATGAATAAAAGTCAGTTTATTGTGCAGAAATTGAACTGCTAAAGCCGATGATAGGTTTTGGAGGAGGGCTTTTTTCTTGATAAGTCCAACCCGATTTATTCCTTCCGCCTTCGGATGGTTCTGAATTGACGCAAATAGCTGTGTTAGTTATTGTATGGGCTGAAAGTCGATTTGATGTTTGAGGAATTAAGCTAATGGGACAAAAGCTTGATTTTGATATTGTGGTAGTAGGGGGTGGGATTGTTGGTTTGGCCTCAGCGTACAAGATTATGCTGGCCCATCCGGATATTCGCGTTGTAGTACTGGAAAAAGAAGACCGGCTTGCAGCTCACCAGACCGGCCATAATTCCGGCGTTATTCATTCAGGCCTATATTATAAGCCAGGCTCGACAAAAGCAGAAACCTGCGCTAAAGGACGTAAAGAGTTGATAGCTTTCGCTAAAAAGCATAAGATACCCTGCAAGATTACGGGCAAAATAATTGTGGCAACGCAAGAGAAGGAGCTGCCCAATATGGAGATTACTTTTCAAAGAGGTTTGGAGAACGAGGTAGAAGGCATTGAAAAGATTGGGCCGGACGAAATCAAAGAAATCGAACCATATTGCTCTGGGTTAGCAGGTATCAATGTGCCGGGCACAGGAATTATAGATTTCACCAAGGTCGCAAAGAAGTTGGGCCAATTGATAGAGAAAAAAGGACAAGGCAACAAAGTCCTGACTTTGCACGAAGTAAGAGGTTTTGATAAGCATGATTTTTATACAAATGTTGTAACGAATAATGAGACTTTCTCTACGAGATACATTATTAATTGCGCAGGGCTTCAGAGCGACCGAATTGCCAAAATGGATGGGCTTAAACCTAAGATGAGGATTGTTCCTTTCCGTGGGGATTATTACGAATTGACCGAAGAAGCTTCGGAAAAAGTAAAGGCCCTCATATATCCGGTTCCGGACCCGGAATTACCATTTCTCGGCGTCCATTTTACCCGCAATATCGACGGCTTGGTAGAATGCGGACCGAATGCGGTACTGTCATTTAAGAGAGAAGGTTATAGCAAAACCGATTTCAGTCTCAAAGATAGCTGGAAGTCGCTGTCCTACTGGGGGACATGGAAGCTGTTTCGCAAGCACTTCATGTATGGGCTGGGCGAATACACACGAGCGTTTTGCAAGAAGCTGCTGGTTCGACAATTACGCAGACTCATTCCTTCGCTTGGCCCTGACGACATAAAGCCGGGCAATGCCGGCGTGCGGGCTCAGGCACTTGGGCCGAAAGGTGAGTTGATTGATGATTTCAAAATAGAGAGGCAAAAGAATTCTATTCATGTCTTGAATGCCCCCTCGCCGGCTGCAACAGCAGCATTGGCCATCGGCGATCACATAAACCAAATAGCTACAGAACATTTTAAGCTTAAATATTAGGATTTGCAATCTCTATTTATTTGTATGGAAGAGTTTAAAACCGATAGTTTGTTTGCAATAGAAGATGCCGAGGAAAGCGAGTGCCATCATATCATTCGTGTTGCGTTTGAGTCGGCGGCGGATAGAGAGTTCGATTACGCCGTGCCGGATGAAATCTGGCCGGTACAAGTGGGTCAGCGAGTTGAAGTGCCGTTCGGCAAAAAAAACAAACTGGAAGTCGGTTTTTGTGTTGCGGTTCCAGAGAAGGCACAAAGGCACAAAGGCACAAAGTGTTTAGCCCCCGGTTTTATACCGGGCGTTCAGCCACGAAGAACAGAGAGAAAATTCAAGCTTAAAGTGGTTGAAAAGGTGGTAGATAAGGAACCCTTGATAGATACCGAGCTTATGGAATTGGCTCGGTGGATTAGCAGCTATTATGTTTGTCCGTTAGGCCAGGTTTTAGCTGCGATGGTGCCAAGAGCGGTGAAAAAAGGAGCAGGGGCCAGAACAGGACGATATATTTATCTTGCGATTGGCGGAGAGGATGTTGACGAGACTGCAAGACAGCTTAGAGGAAAAAGACAAAAGCAAATTGTTCAGTACTTACAGCAAAAGCAGGCCTTCAACTCAGATTCAGCCTTGGAATTAAAGGGCCTTTTAGAAGCAATCGGCTGTGGCAAAGAACCTGTAAAAAAACTGGCGCAGAAACAGATTATAAAAATAGCTGAGAAGACTATCCTAAAATCTCTGCCTGCTATTCCAAAGGGAATGTCAATAAAGGCAGAGAAGGTGGTCCTCAATGACGACCAGCAAAAGGCACTGGCCTCTTGCAAAGCCGCGATAGAATCAGCAACATTTGGTGTTACGCTTTTGCACGGCGTCACTGATAGCGGCAAAACTGAGCTTTATATAAGAGCGATCGAAGTGGTTTTGCAGAAAGGCAAGACCGCCATTGTGCTGCTTCCTGAAATTGCTCTTACAGCTCAGACTGTTCAGCGCTTCAGCATAAGGTTTAAAAAAATCGCTGTAATGCATTCTGGCTTAACCGCTGCTCAGCGAAATGTACAGTGGCAAAAAATAAAATCAGGCGATGCTGATGTGGTTATCGGTGCTCGCTCAGCAATTTTTGCCCCGTTGTCGAAGATTGGACTTATCGTTGTTGATGAAGAACACGAGCAAAGCTATAAGCAGGATACCGCACCGCGATACAATGGTAGGGATGTGGCTATAAAACGAGCGCAATTGGCTAATGCACTTTGTATTTTGGGAAGTGCTACCCCCTCATTGGAGACCCTGTCTAATTGCCATAGCAAAAAATATTTCAACCTGTTGCGCCTGCCAAAGAGGGTAATGAACCTGCCTATGCCTGAAATGAAACTCGTCGATATGCAGCAGGCAGGTTTCCAAAGGGACGGTATAAATTTGATAAGTGACCGATTGGCAGAAAGCCTAAGGCAAACCCTCGCGAGAAAAGAGCAGGCAATCTTACTTTTGAACAGACGCGGTTATAGTAATTTTATATTTTGTCCATCCTGTAAGCATACCTTGCACTGCCGCAACTGTGACGTGACGCTGACTTTCCACAAATCAGCAGTTCCAGGTCGCCATCGAATGCAAACAATTACTGGAAAGCATATGGTTTACGGTTATGCGATATGTCACTATTGTTTGGCGCAGACACTGGTGCCTGAGAAATGTCCTCTGTGTGGTAAAGGTATGATGATGATAGGGCTTGGCTCACAACGGCTCGAAGAGGAATTGGCTAAAAAGTTTCCGCAGGCTCGTGTCTCCAGAGTCGACAGCGATTCTATGGCCAGCAAAGACTACTACCGAGTACTGAAAGACTTCGGTGAGGGGCGAATCGATATATTAGCGGGGACGCAAATGTTGGCTAAGGGTTTACATTTTCCAAACGTGACATTGGTAGGCATTATTAGTGCTGACACTTCGCTTTATCTACCGGATTTCCGAGCGAACGAACGGACTTTTCAATTGATTTCTCAAGTGGCTGGCCGAGCAGGTCGCTCATTGAAAAAAGGTACTGTGTTTGTTCAGACATTTTTGCATAATCAACCAGCCATACAGTTTGCTCTGGCCGGTGATTTTGAAGGTTTCATTAAGGAGGAGTTGAAGCATCGCCAGGCCTGCAATTTACCACCATTTTGGCGGTTGGCAGTTGTCACTTTAAGGGACAGGAATTTTGATAAGCTTGAAGCTGCGTGCAAGAATATGCGCCAAAAGATTGACCAGATTATGGAGCGTGAACGGCTAAAAGCGATGGTTCGAGGCCCAATGCCAGCGGTGATAAGCCGAATACAGCGTTTTCATAGGATGCAGATAATTGTCCAGGCTCCTAAAGCGGAGACTTTGCGAGAATTATTTTCCAGTTTACGTCAGGCAGGCCCGGTTCGGCCAACGGTCAAGGTTGCAATAGATATAGACCCGGTCAATTTATTATAGCTTGCAATTACCGAGTTGATATGCTATATAAGTGCCTAAAGTTAAAAGTGCCTAAAGTTATTGAATGTTTTGTAACTTTAGCTCACTTTAGTTCACTTTAGGCACTTTAGCTCACTTTTTCTCTGTGGCTTTTTGTTATCGGGGAGTAGCTCAGTTTGGCTAGAGCGCTGCGTTCGGGACGCAGAGGTCGCAGGTTCAAATCCTGTCTCCCCGATTTTTTAACCCATTTTTTTACAAAGGATTATTTTTTTGTTGACAACGTCCCACAAAAGGCTCATAATCCTTTTGGAACATTTTTGGAACATTACTTTGCGATGTAGAATATTATGAGTGTACATTGGGACAAAGCCGCCAATCAGTATATAGTTCGGTTTCGCGATGCAGACAATCGGCATCGGAACGTCACGGTAAACGTCAAAAACCTTACTAAATATAACCTGCCAATACCAAATCGTATTACGGAGCGGGTTGCGAAGCGTTTAGGAGCCGAAATCCTACGCCAGAAGACTTCTACAGATGGAAGAGTTCGTGGTATCAGCCGCCAAAGCGTGATGTATTTGGATGTAGCGGCAAGATACATTCCGCCGCTCCTTGACAAGAAAGGTCAGGATAAATGGGAACATAGACCACAGATGCAGCCTTTGGAGAACGAACGAACTTATTCTGATATTCGACTGTATCACATGTTACTGGTTTTAACCAACTATTTTCCTTCATATATCGACCATGGTAAGATAGCTTGGCGAAGAAAGGGAAACGTAAGCATAGCCATACTTTAGCAGTGCATACATGTACCCGCCCAATTGATAAAATTACGCGAAAGGACGTAGCTGGCTTCCAAATTTATCTTACTAATAGTGGGCTTGCAACAGCGACTATTCGTGGTTACATGGTTACGCTCAAAACTTTTTTTTCTTGGTGTGCAGAAAGAGGGTATTTGCATACTAATCCTGGAGATAGTGTTAAACTGCCATCTCGTAGGAAGCCACAAGTAGAATGGATTAAAGCAGACAAAGTAAAGCAGTTAGTAATATCTGTAAAAGGTTCCGCTCTGGAAGGCCCTGTACGAACTATTCTTGGTTTGGGACTTCGACGAGGCGAGATGGTAAATCTGGAGTGGACAGACATAAATTTCGACGCAGGTATTGTCCGAGTGCGTGGGACCAAAACAGTAAATGCGTATCGTGAGGCACCTTTGCCAAAGACATTAAAACGATACTTCAAGAGTTTGGCAGAGTCTGAGGTTGTTCCTAATGTCTTACTTAATACAGATGGTTTGCCATGGAATGAAGACAGCCTGAATAGCTCGTTACGGCGTTTCATATCCGCAAGTCATGTTCCATTCAAATGGAACTATCAAATGTTACGTGCGACCTATGGGAGTTTGTTGGTCCAGAAAGGCATTCCGATTAGCCATGTATCAATGGTTCTAGGACATGCAGATATCCGCACTACTCAGAATTGGTATATAGGCTTAAACTCTACACATGTAGCCCCTGAAATTGCTCGCGTTATTGGGCAGATTCTTTGATCGAAATGTTTCTTACAGTTGTTTTTGAGAATTGAGGCTGTGCCTTTAGGCACTGGGTTGATAAGCTTTATTCTTAACAATATTCGCGGTCGTTTTCTAGCCTAACTTCCCGAAAAAGTCACCTTCACCATCACTGCTGCCATATTCGTTTGACATTTCCTCATGCCAATGGTACGTTTCCTTACCCTTTGCTCTACAATTTTGATTCGGATGAGTTTTTGTGCCCCACGGCCTGCCTGCAAGTAGAGACTCTGGGTCCGGCCTGCATCTGCATCGTTGTCTGACGGGATTTTGTTATTTCTGTTCCTCAAGGATGCCCATGCCGCTGCGATCAGGGTAGGGTGGTCGTTCGGCTGGCACGTAGGGATTTCTCTCAAGTTCGTCCAGCATGTGTTGTATGGCGGCATCGAGCTGCGGATCGCCCCCGTCAACCATTAACGCAGGGTCGTCGATGACCTCTATATCTGGGTCCACGCCATGCCCTTCCATAGTGAGCGTGCCATCGATTTCATAGAAGGTGATGAATGGCACGGTTAGTCGAGCGCCATCGATCAGCTGTGGATTCTTGGAAATGCCGATCACACCGCCCCAGGTCCGCATGCCAATGAGTTTTCCCAGGCCAGCTTTACGAAACAGATACGGAAAGATGTCCCCGCCTGAGCCGGCCTCGCCATTGATCAACATGCACTTGGGGCCCTGGTGGCTCAGAGTGGGAACACGCCAGTCGTTTTCATAACGCTCGAAGAGATGCAGGTAGATGGGACGATTTAGCAGTTCAATGAACCGGTCTGCAATATTACCGCCCCCGTTCCAACGTTCATCAATGATTAGTGCGCCGTTGTTCATCTGGCCGTAGAACTGACGGAAGAGTTCGCTTTGCCCGCGGTTCCCAGTGTCGGGTACATAAATGTAGCCGACCCTGCCGTCGGTCTTCTCTTCGACATACCGACGATTACTCTCTACCCAATGCCGATAACGCAAGTTGTTTTCGGAATGCAGCAGCTTCACTACCACCTGCGTTGCCTCTTCGGGATTAGGGGTATCGCCGACGGTCAATGTCACAGTTTCACCGGCAAGGCCCTCGAAAGCCGCCCATGGTGCCTTTGATGTATCCACCGGAATCCCGTTGACTTTGAACAGATACTTGCACTGCTTGTGCTCTTTTTCATCCAGTTGAGCCAGCGGAGAGCGGGCGTCGGTGTCCCAGGTGCTGCCCTTGTAGACTTTTGCAATACTGTAGAATCCCTGATCGAGTTCGAAGTCTGCACCGAGATAACCGACCGCCTGCCGCGGGCCGGAATCAACATCGCCTCCGCCGTAGTACGTATGACCTGCATTGACTTCACTGATCATCTCGGCAATGATATAACCGACATCACGACGCGATACGCAGTCGTCCAACATGGCCTCGTACTGTTTGCGCACCGCTGGCCAGTCAGCCTGATGCATATTGGGGTCGTAGAAGTAGTCACGCATGAATCGCCATGCGTCAACAAAGATTTGCCGCCACTCCTGCCGTGGTTGAATCACCACGTTCATCGGTTTGGTCACGACCAAGTTCTCAAGTTTCTGGTCGGGCTTAGCATCGATGATACCGGTCTTGCCCTCACTACGAACAAGAAGCTTTTTGCCGTCCGGTGTCATTCGCACGAAGTCTACCTTTTTGAGAATTGTTTTCTCCTCGCGTTTCTCATCATTGGGATCGAAAAACTGGAGCGTGTTCTCCTCACCCCGGCGCAGGTAAATCAAATGGTGCTTATCGTTGACGCCAAGGTAGGAAAAGCGTCCGCGCTTAATGGGCACACGGAAGGCACGCGCTTCCATATTCTCCAGATCAATGTCGACTGGTTTGATTTTTTCCTTATCTTTATCCTTTTTGCCATCGGATTTTTTGTCGTCCTTTTCGTCGGACTCGGCAGATTCCTTGTTTTCATTTTCTTGCTTAGATTCCTTGCTGTTCACATCATTGGGGTCTTGGCACTCAGGTTCCTCGTCGCCTTTACCGTCTTTCTCCTTATCTTTCTCGTCTTCTTCTTCGTCCTGCTCGTCCTTATCGTCTTTCTTTGGCTTTTCTTCGTCGCTCCTGGCTTTGAAAGGATTCGAGACATCCTTTCGCAAGGGAATCGCATGCAATACAGCAGTGTCTTGGTAGGTAAAGGTCAGACCCGCATCAGCGTATTTGGGTTGTGAAATTTCTCGCTCACTGAAAAAGTATAGAAAGTCTCCCTTACGATCAAACGTAGGCAGATAATCGACGAACATACCTTTAGTCACCTGGTGGAGCTCGTCTTTCTGAACGTTGTAAAGCATGACCACGTTCATGTTATCCTGGTTGGGCTTGGTGTACGACAGCCATTGTGAGTCTGCTGACCAACGAAATTGCCTGTGAACTCCCCAGCGCCACCCACTGATGTTAATACGATCGAAATAATGGACTTCGCGCTGCTCGACATTGAAGACGTAAAACCTGCTTTCATGATCGGTCAATACCATCCGCTTGGAATCAGGTGACCAGACTGGTTGATAGCGGTAGCCGGGTCCCATAGACGTGACGGTTTCCGGTTTACCTTGCCCATCGGCTGATCGAATAACAAGCTCGTTTTCACCGGATTCATCTGAAAAGTAGGTGATCCATTTTCCATCTGGACTCCAAGAAGGCTCGCGTTCCGCGATACCGCTCGTGCGCGTGAGGTTGCGAGGACTGCCGTGCTTAGCAGGCAGTGACCAGATATCGCCGCGGCTTTGGACCAGAACACGTTTGGCGCTCGGAGAGACATACCAATGTGAGAGTCGCCCGCTCACGTCCTTGCGAATGGGACGGAGCTTCGGACGAGCACCGGGAATCGAGATATTGACGGGGGTGGCTTGCTCGCTGGCCAGATTCAGCAGGTAGAGCTTGGCGTTGTATTCAAAGATGATTTCGCCCTCGCCATCTGGGCCGGGGCCATTTGAAGGCCATTTCACGTCGTAATCCTTGAAGTGGGTAATCTGTCTCCTTTGCTTAGTGTCCAGATCATAGCACCAGATATTAAGTCGATGATGCGGTCCGGCATCCGAAAGGTAATAGATATTCCTGCCTTGCCACATGGGAATGGTATCAGTGCCTTCCCAATCCGTGATTTTTTTTGAAGTATGGTTGGTTAGGTGGAAAAGCCAGATATCCGAAGCCCAACCTCCACGGTAACGCTTCCAGGTCCTGAAGTCGCGATTGCGCGGCGTGTAGGCGAGCCATTGGCCATCACCCGAAATGGTCCCGTACCCGCCGTAAGGCACCGGTAATCGATTCGGCAGACCGCCGGCTTTCTGCACGGTGAATAATTGCATCTGCCGTCCCAGTCCACCCAGTCCGTTCATAGCGAACAGGAGCCGGTTGTCGAAAGACCAGTCGCACAGACGCTCACCACTGGAATGATAAGTTACCCGCTGCGGGATTCCTCCTTCGGCTGCTACCGTGTAGATATCATTGTTCCCGTCATAGTTCCCGTTGAATGCAATAGTGCGTCCATCCGGACTGAATCGCGGAAACGCTTCTCCGCCGGGAGGACTTGCCAACGGGGATGCTACCCCGCCCGCTCGCGGCACCATCCAGATATCGTCTGCGTAGACAAACGCGATGTGAGTCGAGCTGACATCAGGGTAACGCATCATACCGGCATGGGGCTGCACCGCAGCACTGCCAGCAAAAGCAGGGAGAAACAACAACATCAAGAAAAAGCACAACGGCTGGAATTTAGGAAACGCTCTCATGACAATGGCCCTCAGTAAATTCAGTAATGAATAACTAACGATTCAAATTACATGAACACGGACTGTTTTATAGTCGATTATGCCGAATTCTTCACGTCAAATTATGCAAACTTGTCTGACAACAGTCAAGATTTTAAAGTTGGCTTTCTGAAGAGCAAGCAAATTCTCTCAAGAAGCTGAAATTTTCCATTTGTCCCTGTCCAGCTACGCCGCTGAGTCTCGTTTTTCGATACAACATCAAGTACACAAACATGTTGTTGACTTCAACCCTATTTAATGATAAGCTGTTTGCAAGGACAAGAAACATACAATCACGGTTTCGTGGAAATATGAGCAAAATATTCTACAAATTAGGCAAGATGGCTGGCCCGAGTGTGCGCAAGGCAAAATGGGTATGGCAGACCGCTACCAATAGTCAGGCTGAGGCTATTAAAGCTGAGTACGCGGTAGGCAAAGATATGGCACACGAGGTTCGACACAGGTTAGATATCGATCATGACCCACAAATAGTACGAATTATAAGCGAAGTTGGTTCCCATCTGGCAAGTCATGTTTCTAATAAGCTTCGGTCATTCAGCTTTGAGCCTTTCGAGTATACTGACCCCCAGGCTTTCTGCCTTCCAGGCGGCTTTATCTTTGTCAGCCGATCACTGATAGAGCTGTGCCAACGAGAGAAACATGAGATTGCTTTCATACTTGGTCACGAGATGGCTCATGTCATCCGGGGCCATGTTATGGAGCGAATGATAAGCAATTCTGCTGTTTCAGCAGCTTCGCGGGTAGTTCCTGTTCAGGATGTGTTTACTGCTTGCCTTCGAAAAGTCGGGATCGAGTTTCTTGAGAGTGCCTATTCGCAAGACCAGGAATTAGAAGCCGATAAGCTGGGCATTCACTTGGTTAGTGCTGCTGGGTATGACCCTCGTGGTTCAATAAAGCTTCTTTCGCGATTAGCAAAATCTGCAAACGAATCCAAACTTGGAAATTACTTCTCCTCACACCCGCCGTGCAAGGCTCGTATTGAACATATTACTCGGTTCTTACACAGACGATAACCTTATAACCTCTAAAATCTCATACTTTGGAACTCCAGGCGAGAAAGAAAGCTGCCAAGGTCAAAAAGACTGGTAAGGTTCTGCAAGTGTATAAAAGCCCTTATGAAGTTTAATAAGCCTGCCATCTTTTACCCAGCGGGCAAGTTGCAATCTGACTTGGGACAAACTCTCCCCTGCAGCCAGAAATCTGGTTGAAAAACATGGCAAATAACCAACTTTTTTTAACAAATCCTCAAATTTCATTGCGCCAATATATCACAATCGACATCTTTTGGCAATAGTTTTAGCAAAAAAAATTGAACCCCAGTCGTTGATGGAATTGTGGCACCTTAAGTCCCACATAGGTATCAGAAACAAACAAAGCTATTTCTCGCTCAACAAGAACAAAAAGACCCAGTTGATTTATCTGGGAAAAAAGAGCCAAGCAAGGGCAAAGCAATACTCAGATAACTACAAAAAACTTCGTGCTATCATTGAGGAAATGACTATGATGGGAGAAGTAGTCCAGCCCATAGTGGCCTTGAACCAATCTTCCAAAGCGATACTGAGAATCGATTTTTTCGCCTTCACTTTTATTTTGGAGATTAATGACCAAAGACGATTATTCTTCATGCAGGTAGCTTTAATAGATGCATGGTAGAAGAGGATTGTAGTTATGCTCGAATTTATAACAGATGGACCGATTGGCGAAAAGCGCTGAAAAGGGGGCCAGGAAAAGCGCCCAAATGGGGGCCACCTGGGTTATAAATAATAGCGTCTGATATGACGCTGTCAACAAGATACTTCTGGCCTCACCCTTAAGGGTGAGGCGTCCTATAATATCTATCCTTGCTTTTCCTTGCCCTTATCAAGACTTGCCTTCAGT
>CAYNKI010000062.1:12164-16207 GCA_964397675.1 uncultured Pirellulales bacterium | reverse complement strand
TGCGAAAGCAAGAACGGGGGCTCAGCATGACAATGAAATCGGTCAGTTTGAGTTACTAATTATGTTGTTTCCAGCTAATTCTCTGAGTTGCCATCAAGCCCGATATAATAGTAACCGTCAGCATAACAGCGAACGTCACGGTGGTGAACCAATATCCCCAGGTAGCGGTACGGGCATGAGCCATTTTGATAAGCACCGTGCCGATGGCAAAGGACTGCAGGAACATTTTGATTTTCCCGGAAATGGTTGCGGCGAAGTTGACGCCGTGGGCTTCTGCAAGGTGGCGCAATACCGTCACGTAAGCCTCTCTTAATACCAGAATGCCCACCACTGACCAGTGAATTGCCGATAATACGCCTCGGCTAAAGCCAAAAAGCTCTGGCTCACCAATTATCGCAAAGCAAATAAAAGCGCCGCAGATGAGGATTTTGTCGGCCAGCGGGTCCATCATCCGCCCGAACTTACTGGTAACGTTTAATTTTCTGGCGATGGTGCCATCAATAATATCGGTCAGGCCAGCAATGACAAAAAGGATGAAAGCAATATCGAGAAAACCAGGAAACGGCACTTCACCATTGGCGTAATATGGCGGGGCTAAAAGAATCATGATTAAAACGACGATGGTCAAGGCAAGCCGAGCAAAAGTCAAAATGTTTGGAATGAGTTTAACCATAGTCAAGAGTTTACTCCCTTAGAAATTCTACAACAAGTAATAATATGATTTACAGAGCAAATTCAATACTAAATTTGGCGGACGAGCAAATCGTAGTCTTTTGTGTCAACCACTCGTGTATTAATGAATTCACCCGACTTTGCTGAGCAGTTTTCTATGATACAGATACTGTCAATATCGGGAGCTTGGCCATAAAAGCGTCCGCGACCAGTGCGGCTGTCTACCGAATCGACAAGGCAGACAAGTTTGCTGCCTACTCTGTTTTTGTTTTTGGCAAAAGCAATTTTCTGCTGAGCCAGCATCAGCTCCTCGACTCGCTGCTGTTTTACCTGGTCCGGCACCTGATCAGGCATATTAGCTGCAGGCGTTCCTGCCTCAGGATAGAATTTAAAACAGCCCAGAGCATCAAATTCGGCCCATCTGACAAAGTCCATCAGTTCAGTGAATTGTTGATCGGTCTCTCCGGGAAAGCCGGCTATCAGGGTTGTTCGCAAGATAACATCAGGCATGGCTGAGCGCAATTTCTCAATAAGTTGTTGTAGGTTGTCTTTTGTATCGGGCCGGCGCATTGCCTTTAGGATTTTATTATTTACGTGCTGGATGGGGGCATCAAGGTAGTGGACGATTTTTTCGCTTCTTGCGATGGTTTCGATTAGCTTATCGTCAATACCTGCAGGCCAGAGATACATCAATCGAATCCATGCCAGGCCTGCAGTTTTTTCAAGTTCTGTCAGAAGTTTAACCAATCCATTTTTTGCCCGAATGTGGTGTGTGGCAGCCTCAAGCGCAGCTTGGGGATGGCTTTTCCCACGTCCACCATCTCCAAAGCCCACTGCTTCTGCAGGGGCAAGCTTGTCCCCGCGTAGGCGGGGAGCTTTGAAGCTGCCATCCAACCGTGGCGTCTTACTTCTAACAGGGTTTATTTTCAAATCTCGGCCATAGTACGTTGTATCCTGTGCGATTATGTTTAGTTCAACGACGCCTGCTACGGCTAATTCGGCAGCTTCAGCCAGAACTAATTCTTGTGGTTTGCTTCTGAAAGAGCCTTTGATTGCTGGTATTGTGCAAAAAGAGCATCGGTGGTTACAGCCCTCGCTGATTCTGAGGTAGGCCCAATGACGTCCGGTAATAAGCAGTCTGGCTCTGTCATCGCAGCATTGTTTGGGCCAATGTCCCAGATAAGCGGCTGGCTGCTTGGCAGCAATTGTTTTTCTGATTATTTGAGCAATATTATCTCGCTGGCCAAGTCCGACTATGGCATCGATGCCCTCAACCTGGCTGAAAAGTTGTCGGCCCAGTCTTTGCGACAAACAGCCTGCGACAATTACTTTTTTAACGCTGCCTTTGAGTTTGCAGTCTACCGCGTGTCGTATTGTTTCCAGAGCCTCGGCCTTGGCTGGTTCGATAAAACCGCAGGTATTGATAATGACAACATTGGCATTATCGGGCTCGGCTGTTATCAAAAAGCCTGACTGGGCGATTTCAGCTAACATTTTTTCGATATCGACTATATTTTTAGGACAGCCCAGCGATATGAAGCCAACAGTAACAATTTTTTGCTGTTTTTTTGCCATAATCTTATAAAATAGCAAAAAAATGCTATTTGGTCTAACCTTTTAATTTGGGTAAAATTAAATAAGTATTTTTTCTTAACTTATAGAAATATGCTTGACGATAAAGAAATAGGCAATATAATTATAATAATGCCGTCTTTTCCTATAGTAGGAGAAGTTTCATACAGAACCACCGTGCTTACTATGTTTATTATGCGTAAGGCTATAGTGGTGGTGTGATTATGGGCAATAGCAGCCTAAAAATTAGCTGCGGGCAAATCCTGTTTGGGGTTTTGGCTGCAATGGTTGTCTTGTGGGTTGGAGGGTGCGGAGATTTTTTCGATTCAAAACATACCGGCCTACAATCCCAAGCCATTATTGATGATTTGAGCAAGATTGAACCTGTATCCGAGCCAAACATCTCTGTCCCCGAGATCTACAAAGCCCCACCCAAGATCGTCGAGCAAATGGTCGGCGGCACGCCAGAGTTCAAACTATTCTACTTTTGCAAATACCATACCTCGGACGAGATAAGAGAAATTGTCCACGCCCAGTTCGCGACGAAGCTTTTTAAGGACCCCAAAAAAGGCCAAGTAACTTCAGTCCCCGACTACACCGTCAGTAGCAACCCCGCTACCAACCAGTTGATAGTAAGATGCCCAGCCAGGGAGGATGCCACTGCTGTACTTGAATTGTTGGAAATGGTCGATGTGCTTCCCATTCAGGTTAAAATTAATTGCCTTATTTCCGAGGTTTATGCAGATTTGACATTGGACTGGGAAACCACTTTAGAAATTGAAAATCTGCTCGGTGAGGGTATTAGAGCGGGAAGTTCAGCCCAGTCTTTCGGCACGGGTATTACTAAACTCGTAGAGGAAGGAAATGTGCTGCCCGCATTTCCCGGGGCTTCACTTAGGGAAATCGCTCGAGAAAGAATGGGTCTTCAAGTCGGATATTTGAGCACGAGTAAGAAGTTCCTGGCTATGGTGGATCTTCTGGAGTCGAAGGGTTACCTGAAAATCCTGATGAACCCCACGCTTGAGGTCGTCAACGGCAAAAAAGCGACAATCTCGTCAACTCAGCACGTACCACTGCAAACGATAACTAAGTTCATACCTGTTAAAAGCAGCGGCGAATACGCTCCCCAAATTGAAACAGAATATATAGATGTAGTTGACTCGCTTGAAATCACTCCCCATGTCTTTGCGGATGGCTACATCGGCCTTGAGGCAAATATACTTCTCGGTTCTAAAATGACTCCAGAAGGCATTAAACAAGTTGGTATTGTCACCAAAAAAGAAATCGAAAATGAAGAAAACCGCATCAGACATGGCGAAAGTCTGATAATAGGAGGGATAAGAAAGACCGAGAAGCGCGACGTCGTCAGAGGCATACCGGGCTTAAAAGACATACCTATAGTTGGCGTTCTATTCTCCGGCAGGGATTTTGAAGAGCGAGTTGTTGAGACCATATTCATTTTAACTCCGACCATCTCCACCGGTGGTATTCCAAACCAAGAAATGGTAGAGGATATCAGAAAAAAACATGCATCACCTGCACATGAAGGAATGTATGAAAGCATTACAGATCCCTTCGGCGTAAAAGAACTCGAAGGACAGCATGAAAAAAAGTTGTTCGAGGCCGAAGAAGCACGTCTTGAGGCCGATGCTGAAAAAGCCAGAGCCAGAAGTACGATTAGACAAGCCGAAGAAAGACTCGAAAAAGCAGAAGCAGAGATCGAAAAGCTAAATGCTGAAGTAGAGGAAGCCAAGACCGAGGCTGAAGAGGCTAAAGAAGAGGCTGAAGAGGCTAAAGAA
>CAYNKI010000062.1:0-12064 GCA_964397675.1 uncultured Pirellulales bacterium | reverse complement strand
AAAGAAAAAGCTGAAAAGCCTACAGTTCGAAACCCACAAGCTAAAGTCAACCCCAGGGCTAAAAATCCCAGAAATGAGGCTAATAAGCCCAGGCCTGAAAAACCCAAACAAGAAGCAGGGAAAAAAGAGATTCCAAGCAACGAGGCTGATAGACCAAAAGCAGGGCAAAAGGAACAAGCAAATAAAACTAAGGCTGATGACGAAGTTTGAGGAAGCACCGAATTGCTCGTCGCTTGGTGTTAGATTCGTAATTTGCATGATACAATAACCGATCGGGGAGATAATACATGGATAATTTCGATAGCAATAAGCTTTCTGGAAGTGAAGGTCTCGATAAGCCGATTCCTTTGGATGATGATACCACTAAAACAAAAATATCACACTCGCCTTTGAATTTGGGAGGTGGTAGTACTGCCAGTATGGCAAAGCCAGTTGCTGAAAAGCCAGTTGTACAAAAGCCAGTTGTACAAAAGCTGGCTGAAGCGAAACCGGCTGAAAAAAGGGTTTTAACCGACCGAATCACGGGCGTAAAGACCTTCTTTACAAAGCTGCATCCCGGTGCTATGGACTTTCTGGATGAGCAAATCGACAAATGGCTCAAAGAAAACCCGAGTATTAGCATAAAAAGTACTAACACCACTACAGGTGAGGTACAGGCCAAAAAGACCGAGCCTAATATTATAATTACGGTTTGGTATTAATTCATATCATATTTCTTGCTTCAAGCCACGACCGTTTTTTTCTTTTTTGTTTTCATCCTTGACATATTGTGCAGATTGCATTAGTTTATTTTGATTTTGCAATTTGTGTAGCCGGTAAGAAAAATTGTAAATTGTTTGGAGGTTTTTGTGGCTAAACAGTTAGTTCGTGAACTGATTAACGCTGGGGTGCATTTTGGGCATGGCGTCAGCCGATGGAATCCTAAAATGGCCCCATTTATTTTCGCAAAACGCGGCAATATCCATATTATTGATGTGAAGAAAACCTTAAAAGGCATGTTGATAGCCAGAAAGCTTCTTGCGGAGGTAGTCTCTTCCGGTAGCGATGTTATTTTTGTTGGCACCAAACGTCAGGCCCAGAAGGCGGTAGAGGCTACCGCAAACAAATGTGGTATGCACTATGTCTCCCAGCGTTGGCTGGGTGGCATGCTTACTAACTTTAGAACTATACGGTCTCGACTACAAAGGCTGGAGCAGTTGGAAGCTATGGAGCAAGATGGAACGCTTGAAAGTGAGAGTAAGAAGCAGGCCTCCAGACTAAAGCGCGAGATGCGGAAGATAAAAAGTAATCTCGAAGGTATTCGCAAGATGCCGCGTCTGCCGGGTGCTGTGGTGGTGGTGGATGCGAAGAAGGAATACCTTGCCTTATGTGAGGCTAAAAAATTGGGGATTGCAAGGATCGGAATTCTCGATACCGATTCAGACCCTGATACGGTGGATGTAGCGATCCCAGCCAATGATGATTCTATCAGAGCAGTTGAGTTAATACTTAACGAGTTGGCTGATGCGGTGGCACTTGGTAAAACGATGGTTTCAGCTCGTGCCGAGCCTGTGGGCCGACCAAGACCTGTCCGCTCAAGAAGGCCGGCTCTGGCCCGAGCCAGCGAAGGTGAATCCGAGACTGTGGTTGCTGTTGAGCAGGACCACACAGAAGCTACAGAATCACCTTCTCAAGGGGGTGACACAGAGCAGCAGCCAGCAGAGCAGCAGCCAGCAGAGCCGCAACCGTAAGGAAGCGGATGGTTGTTGGAACATCAGATTATCAGGAAGGCTGCCGCAAAGCGGGGTCCCAAACCAGGTTGTAGCACCGTAAGGTGTCCTGTAGGATACCAGGAATCAGGATATCAGGTTGGACATATAATAGAGACGATGTGGGAGTTTTTAAGATGGCAGAAATTTCAGCTGCGATGGTGGTTAAACTTCGCAAGATTACCGGCCAAGGCATGATGGACTGCAAAAAGGCTCTTCAAGAAGCCAATGGCGATATCGACCAGGCTATAGGAGTACTTAGAAAAAAAGGCCTTGCCACATTATCCAAACGGGCAGAACGCGAAACTTCACAGGGCTTGGTGGTGTCCAAAAGCAGCGAAGACGGCAGGACTTCAGTAATGGCAACGCTTTGTTGCGAGACCGATTTTGTAGCTAAGAGCGACGACTTTGTGGCGGCAGCACAAGTCCTGACTGACTTCGCACTGGCTTGTCCTGCCGACCAGGGGGCTGAGAATATTCTTGAAACTATGCTCGATGGGAAGAAATTCAGCGATATTTTAACTGAAACCGTTAGTAAGATCGGCGAGAAAATCCAGGTGGCAGATTTCACAAGATATAAACTCGATGACCCAGGGCTTATATGTACTTACATTCACTTCAACGGTAAACTTGGTACCATGGTTCAGATTGAAACCAGCGACGAAAATGTCGCTGCTGCGGATGCTCTAAAGCGAACTGCTTCCGACATAGCAATGCATATTACCGCGACCAAACCGCTGGCTCTGGACAAGGATGGCATCAGTCCCGAGACTGCCGAGCAGGAAAAAGCTGTTTTCCGCGAGCAGGTTAAGGATAAGCCCCCCAACATTATAGACAAAATTGTAGAAGGCAAGATGAAGAAATTTTATACCGAGAATTGCCTTCTGCAGCAGCCTTTTGTTAAGGACGACAGCAAAACTGTCGCCCAGGTTCTTGCTGAGGCTGCCAAGCAAGCCGGCGGCGAGGCAAAAATAAAAAGATTTGTGCGATTTGAAGTCGGTTAAATGGAAGAGAGCAAATATAATCGCGTATTGCTGAAGCTTTCAGGCGAAAGTTTCAGCAAGGCAGGCCAGTTTGGGATTGATGGTACTGCTGTCGAGTCGATTGCTGAAAGAATTTCAGAGATTTGCAAAATTGGCCCACAGGTTGCCATTGTAGTTGGTGCCGGCAATTTCATTAGGGGAGAGAGCTTCTCCAAGGTCAGCCACATACCAAGAAACACAGCCGATTACATGGGCATGTTAGCTACTATTATCAATGCTTGTGCGCTACAGGAGACGCTGGAGAAACTTGGCCAGTCGACCAGGGTTCTCAGTGCAATTGAAGTTGCAGCGATGTGTGAGCCATTCATTCGGAGACGAGCTCTTCGACACCTGGAGAATGGAAGAGTTGCGATATTAGCCGGCGGAACAGGAAATCCCTTCTTTACCACCGATACCTGTGCGGCACTGCGAGCTGCGGAGCTTGATGCGGACCTTTTGATTAAGGCAACGAAGGTCGAGGGGGTCTACAGCGACGACCCCAATAAAAATCCGGATGCACAACTGTTTCAAAAACTATCTTATGATGAAGTGTTAAGGAAAAAACTTAGAATAATGGACCATGCGGCAGTAACTCTTTGTCGGGACAATAATATTCCTATTATCGTTTTGAATATTTTTAAAGAAGGCAATATAATCAAGGCCGTTTGTGGTCAGCAGGTTGGTACTTTAATTTGCTGATAGCGCCTGACCCCGGAGGTTGCAGATGCCTGTTACAGAAATAGTTTCCGATGCCGAATCCAAGATGAAAAAGGTACTTGAAATCCTGCATGACCAATTAAGAGCCGTGCGGACCGGAAGGGCCTCTACAGGGCTGGTGGAAAACATTAAGGTCGATTATTATGGCTCGCCTACACCATTGAAGCAAATAGCAACTCTGGTCGCGCCGCAGCCAGATATGATTGTCATCAAACCCTTCGATCCTGCTTCAGTCAAGGAGATCGACAAGGCAATCAAAAGCAGCGACTTGAGTATCGCACCGATTTTGGATGGTAAATTCATCAGGCTCAGCATTCCAACGCTTAGTGAGGAAAGAAGAAAGCATTTAGTAGCCCAGGCTAAACAAACCGGCGAGCAGGCAAAGGTAAGTATTCGTAATATACGTAGAGACGCAAACAAGCATCTCGAAAAGGAGCAAAAAGATAAGCTCATTACCGAAGACGACCTGGAAAAGGGCAAAAAACAAATCGATGATGTCACTAAGCAGTACTCCGACAAAGTTGGTGAGATGGTCAAAAGCAAATCGGATGAGATAATGCTTGACTGATTTCAGTCAATTCAAAGTTGGTGTTTAGCCGTCGCCGTGCCGGCGACGGCTATAAAATTCTTTCGGGGGACAAAATAATGCGAGATAAAAAAAACACCAAAACCAAACCGCAAAAGAGAAGCACCATCAGGATTCTTAAATGGATCTTTGCAATTGTAGTTGTTCTGATTCTGTTAGTGTTTTTACTTGCTCCTGCATTTGTATCATCCAGGAAAGGCCAGGAAATAATATTGGCAAAAGTTAATACTTTGCTGGATGGCCAAACAAATTTTGCAAACCTTACAATGGGTTGGTTTAAGGGCATCAAGGTCACAGATTTCAGTTTTAATGATAACATCGACCAAACCTCTGTACAAGTAAAGCAGATCGCTACAAAGCCTCACTATGGTTCCATCTTGATGGGCAATCTATCCTTCGGCCAAACTGTAATTGATGAGCCGAGAGTAAATATAAACATCAAGCCTGAGCAGGCCAAAAAGACCATCATATCTCAACGAGAGCCTTCTGCCCGTAGAAAGCCACAGGAGGTTACACTGCCGATTAAGAACATTGATCTGAAAGTAAACAATGGCAATTTTAAAGTGACTGATTCAAAAGCACAAACCGTAGAGCTGTCGCAGATAAATTCAAGTTTCAAGCTACGTCCGCCGGGGGAATCTACCGATTTTGATGTCGACCTGCTTGTAGTTGATAAGGATCAGGCCTCGAGGATAAGCGCAGAAGCTGAAGTAAAACCTGGCAGCAAGAAAGGCTGGACATTCAGAGGTACGAGCGGCAGATTAACTGTTGAAGTCAACGACTTGGACCTCGGCTCTTTGGGGCCAGTTTTTGCGTTAGCGGGAGTTGGCCTTGAGGCTAAGGGCAGGATTTCAGCAAAGATAAAAAGCGAAATCAGTAGTGGTCAATTGGAAAGCGCTAGCGGCACTATAAAAGGTAGTAATGTTGACGTAACTGGAGACCTAATGAAGGGCGATCGATTTACGACGAGCAGCTTGGATGGCGCGTTAGAGCTGCAGAGCGATGAGAAATTTGTCAATGTCGGGAAGCTTGAAGTTAAAACCGATTGGCTAAAGGCTCAAGTGGCAGGCGCTGTGCCTACGACGATGAAATCATTAGCTGACCTTACCAAAACTGATTCAGAGTATAATTTGCAGGGTAGCTTCGATTGTGATTTGGCGGAGCTTATGTCACAGTTCCCTCATTCGCTGGGAGTAAGAGAAGCAGCAACTGTTACTTCCGGCAGACTGAGCGGCACAGTGGATACGAAGGTAGAAACCGGCAAGAGAAAAGTGTTTGCCCAGGCCAGTCTTGAGGGATTAAAAGGTGTGGTTGAGGGCAAGACCATAGCTTTGTCACAGCCGGTTAAGGCTGAGGCCGAAGTCACTGCCGAGAATGAAAAGATAGTATTTGATAAGATGGATGTCACGGCATCGTTTGCCAAGCTTGCCTGTTCAGGCGGCATTGAGTCACTTCAGTACAGTGCGGATGTTGATCTTTCGGGACTGCAGACCGAAATAGGGCAATTTGTGGATATGACAGGATACAAGCTGGCTGGTGAGATTTCTGAAAAGGGGACTTTATCTATCAAAGAGGACAAAATAACTGCTGCTGGCTCCTCAGCTATCAGCAATCTTAGCATAACTTCAAAAGAGGGCGTGACTGTGTCCGAGCCTCAAGCCCAGATGAACTTTGCTGTTGGCTTTGACCGAAAAGAACATATTGCGACTATTGATTCTATAGAGACGACTGCAAGTTTTGGTCGGCTTGATGTAACAGATGCCGTGGTGCCTGTAGGTGCTAAGGCCAAAAAAGGCATGGAACTTACCTTATCGGCTGCTGTCGATTTGGAGAAACTTAGGCCCTTGGCGGTAATTTTCGCATCGTTGCCGAAAGAAACACTGTTGGCCGGAATAGCAGATTCAAAATTTAAGGTCAGCTCGGCGGGTGATTTGTATACATTCCGAACCGATTCAACAACAATCAGAAAATTTGAGCTTGTTACACCTGGTCAGAAGCCATTTACCAGCGAGCAGGCCAAGCTCAACTTTGATGGTGATTACAATTTTGTAGTGAAAGACTGGTCTATCAGGAAATTTGAATTATTGGACCCCAATACCAAAATAATATTTGAAGGTGGCAAGAGTGTCAAGGGTGACAAGACACTATTTCGAGGTAGAGCACAATTGGAATATGATTGGTCGGTTCTTAGTAATCTTGCATCTCAGTTTTTACCTAAAGGTATAACTATAGAGGGTAAGAGAAAGGACCCAATTGAATTTTCCAGCGAATATCCGACTGACAAGCCAGACGAGTTCCGGGCTAACCTGAACGCGACAGCTAAGCTGGGCTTTAACAAAGCTCGATATATGGGATTGGTTTTTGAACCGACGAAATTGGATATACAAATTCGCAAAGGACTATTAGAAATATCACCGTGTTCGACGAGTGTCAATGGCGGTAAACTGAATTTTGCAGCAAAGGTGGATTTGAAAGAAGAACCAATGGTTCTGCGAATCGCTGGCCCAATGCAGATAATTGAGAAGATTAATATCAATGACGAGGTCGGAAGGCAGTTACTGGAATATCTTAATCCTATTTTCAAAAACCAAGCGAATATTACAGGTGTGGCTAACTTCCATGCAGATAAACTTGCCATTCCTCTTGGCGGCGGAGGAAAAGTGCAGCCGGAAATTGTGGGGACAGTGGCAATTGATAACATGAGATTGCAAACTTTAGGTCTGATTGGACAGATTTTATCGCGGGCAGATGCTCGGCCATATGTAAATGCAGCACTTCTTCCGACTAAGTTCGTACTGCAAAATGGCAGGTTGAGTTATGATGACATGCCAATTCATCTCGATATGTATCCGGTTAATTTCAGCGGCTCAATTGGACCAAAAAGGATATTAAATATGACTGTTGATACACCATACGTTGTTACTGAAGACTTCAAAATCAGGACTGTTAAAGTCGGTGAGCAGACGCGATATAGGAGGTTTCGACTTCCGCTTGGTGGAACAATCGACGGACCGAAACTTGATTTAAGTAAACTATTTCAGCAGCAGTTACGCGAGCAATTAGAGAACCAGCTACGCAAAGGACTTGAGGACATATTTAAGTAAAGTTTTATTTAGCTCCCAGGCCTGCCCTGAGCGAAAGAAAGCTTGCCCTGAGCACAGTCGAAGGGTCGAAGGGTTTACCCTGGGGATGATTCTTGTATTTGGAATTGAAAGGCAGTAGCATGTTTAAGGAACTTTTGTCTACACCCACTACACAGCTTGGCAAAGCTGGTCGCTTTGCGGTTTTTCAAATTAAATTGTGGTCGCATTGTGCCAGACTGCTCAGAAAGAACCGTGCCGGCCAGCAGGCGGCCGCTCTATCATATCATACTGTTTTCGGGATTGTCCCGCTGGCCATTGTCATGCTCTTGATATTCCAGTCGTTTCCCGCTTATAGTGACATCGGTGAGAAAGTAAAAGGTTTTGTCTATGACCAGGTTCATCTCTCGAATATTCAGTATCCTGACCCTGATAATCCTGAGCAAACTATAAAGCTCACCGAGAATCTCGATAGGCTGGTCGCCAATTTTTTTGCCGAAGCCGATAAGCGCACGATTTCATTAATAAGTATAATTATTGTTATCTGGGCAGCCTTGGCATTGTTATCCACGATAGAAAGAGCGTTTAACAACATTTGGCACGTTGCCAGGGGCAGGAGCTTTCTGCACCGAATTATCAACTATTGGGCACTTTTGACACTTGGGCCACTGCTGCTTGGCGTTGGAGTTTACGTCACCACGCAATATGCAACTGTCGGACAAATTCAAAAAACCCTTCTTTCGCATATCGGTCCGGTCCTTCTATCTTATATAATAGCGGCTGTTGCACTTTTCCTGCTTTATTTTGTTTTGCCCAATACAAAGGTCCAGGCGAAGTCAGCCATTTGGTCAGCAGCGGTAGCTGCGTTAGTTTGGAGTGTTGCAAAGTGGGGTTTTGGACAATACGTTACGGAATTTATCCCCTACAGTAAGGTCTATGGTGTCTTGGGACTGGTGCCATTAGGTGTGTTTTGGATTTTTATTACTTGGCTTATTGTTCTGTTTGGCCTGCAGTTGACCTTTACAACTCAGCATTTAAAAAGTCTCGACGCCGCTGAGATCGCTTCTGCAAAAAAAATCGAGGAATATTTTATAGCCAACGACATTACCGCTATCAATATTATGCGGCAAATTGCAGCGGCATTTGAAGCAAACAAAGCTCCCGTCGAAGCGGAGGTTATCTTCAGCAAATTAGATATACCAGCCGAGTTCGGCGAGAAAATATTGAATCATCTTGTAAACAGAAATCTTATAGCTAAGACTTCGGATCCGACTGTCGGCTTTATCCCTGCGAAGGACCCGGCTAATATTAGATTGTCCGATATTGCCGAAGCTGTAGCTGCCGCAGGCTTCGCCCAGCCGACAACCGAGCAGCCGGATAGTATGCAGCAAATAGCTCAATCCCAGCGAAGTGCTTTGGCGCAATATAACCTTAAACAAATTACAAACAATGTTTAGCCGTCGCCGGCACGGCGACGATCAAAAAACTAATTTGCCGACAGCATTATAAATGAAAAACAAGCCGAAGCCAAAAAGTGCTAACGAGCAAATCAATAGCACTATTCGCTGACTTGCTTGACCGAGTAGGGCGGTGCCTTTGAAGCTTGCCCACGATAGAGTTCCCAGCCATACAAAATCGCATAACCAATGTACGATGGCAAACAATACAAAAGCCCATATTCCCAATCCCTTCGCGGTCATGGCCAAAGTCAATCCAACGGTAGCCCACCATAGCAAAAAATAAGGATTGCCTCCAGACAGAACTATGCCTGCGACTATCGGCCCACTTTTGGTCACGTTAGCCTCTGGGTTTTTCGAGTCTGTCAAGCTGCGTAACATCTGGATTGCCATAATCAAAAGGAACGCTCCTCCAGCCAGGCCGATTATGATTTGGGTAGTAGTTGATTTAAGTATTTTGTCCATCCCCAATACAATCAAAATCATTAGCGGAAATTCGACAATGCCATGTCCTATGGCGATAAGTGGCCCTGCATATCGACTTCGTGACCCCATGGCGATAGCTGCCGTCGTCACCGGCCCCGGCGCCATCACGCCCGAAAGCGATATTCCAACTACCGTAGCTAAAAAAAATAGCAGCTCCATGCAGTCACTAACTTACTCGCCGATAATTTTTACCAGGACTCTCTTTTTTCTTTTGCCGTCGAATTCACCGTAGAATATCTGCTCCCACGGGCCAAAGTCAAGTTTGCCGTTAGTTACCGCCACCACCACTTCTCTGCCCATCACGCTGCGTTTAATATGCGCATCGGCGTTGTCCTCAAAGCCATTATGCTGATACTGCGAATATGGCTTTTCCGGCGCCAGTTTTTCAAGCCAGACCTCAAAGTCGTGATGCAGCCCGGACTCATCGTCGTTAATAAAGACACTGGCGGTAATGTGCATAGCATTGCACAATACTAAACCTTCCTTGATGCCGCTTTCCCTCAGGCAGTCTTCAACCTGCGATGTGATATTGATGTATTCTCTTCTATTTTTCGTATTGAACCATAGCTCTTTTCTGTAACTTTTCATTAGTCTTTTACCTCCAGAAACTTTCTTAAAGCGCCTGGCAAAACCCAGAATAGGATGATTCCTAACGCCGCCGTCATTCCGAGCGGAGCCGAAGGCGGAGTCGAGGAATCTGATAAAGTAGCTTTTTTAACAGACCCCTCGGCTTTGCTCGGGGTGACCATTAAAAGGTTTTTATCATATGTTCTTGATTTTGTGATTGTAGCACACTTTACGTTGTACTCAAATATCATCTTGAAAATTTCAGCACTGGCGGGTATTTTTAGCGTACTATTAGAGGTGCGTTATGAAGAAACAGACTATATTTTGGGATGTTGATACACAGTTTGACTTCATGCGGCCTGAAGGCAAGCTGTATGTACCTGGGGCCGAAGAAATTATAGACAAAGTCAGCGAGGTACGCAAATTTGCGCTCGACAACGGCTACTCGATTATAGCTGACGTCGACTGGCACAGCGCAAGTAACGATGAGATTTCAGAAAAACCCGATTTTAAGCAGACCTTCCCGCCACACTGCATGGCTGGCTCACCCGGCAGCGAGCGAGTTGGATATATAGGCGAAGTACCCATAGACTATGTCGAGATTGATAAAATGTCCAATGATATGCTGCAAAAAATCGTTGACAAAGAGCAGTTTCACATTGTCATAAGAAAAGAAAGCATCGATGTTTTTGATAATCCTAATACAGATAAACTTGTAGAGCTAATCAAGCCCAAGGCCATGGTTGTCTTTGGTGTTGCGCTTGACTTTTGCGTGTATCACGTGCTGCGAGGACTGGCCAGACATCCAGATATCCAACTTTACCTGCTCAAAGATGCAGTCAAAGGGCTTCAGACAAGGCCTGAAATGGAGATCTTTGATGAGCTTAAAAAAATGGGGGTTGAAATTATCGAGTTCGCCGATTTTAAGAGGCAGCTTCAATGTGGCTGATAAAAAATAATTCCGCGCTTTTTACAGACCTTTATGAGCTAACCATGGCTCAGGTCTACTTCAAAAAGCAGATGCACGATACTGCATACTTTGAGGTCACTATAAGACGGCTGCCGGAGAATTGGGGTTTTTTTGTAATGGCTGGGCTGGCCGAAGTCCAGTCTTACCTTCGCCAGTTTCGATTCACTAAAGAGGATACCGATTACCTTCGCTCCACCAAACTTTTTGCAGATGATTTTCTAAAATACCTTTCGGAACTTGTACCTGAAGTAAAAATACGCTCTTTGTCCGAAGGCACTGTTTTTTTTCCAAATGAACCTATTTTTGAAGTAGCTGGCCCTTTGATTTGCTCACAGATACTTGAAAGCTACATCTTAAATATACTTGGCTTTTCAATTATCGAGGCGACACTTGCTACGAGGACCTCTATGGCTGCGCAGGGTGCTGCCGTGGTGGATTTTGGTCTGCGGCGCTGCCAGGGACCTGTTGCCTCGGTGCGTTCGGCAAGAGCTGCTCAGATGGCAGGCTTTAAATCGACCAGCAATGTTTTTGCTGCCAGAGAACTTGACTTTATCCCGGCAGGGACAATGGCACATTCATTCGTGCAAGTGCACAATTCAGAAGAGCAGAGTTTTCGCAATTTCGCTGAAAGCTACCGAGAAAACACTATCCTGCTGGTAGATACCTACGACTCTGTTGAGGGAATAAAAAAAGCTGCCAGTATCGCCAGGCAGCTCTACGAGCAAAAGGGCATAAAGATTAGAGGCATTAGGCTTGACAGCGGTGATTTGGTAAGCTTGAGCAACTTTGCTCGTAAGTTTTTTCAGGAAAAAGACGTCTCCTTCCTGAAGATTTTCGTTAGCGGAGACCTTGATGAATTTAAAATTTATGATTTACTTCAAGCTGGTGCTCAAATCGATGGCTTCGGTATTGGCACGCGGTTCGCAGTGTCACGCTTTGCTCCTGCTGTCGAGATAGTTTATAAAATCGTCCAATATGGTGATAAATCAGTGTTTAAAACCTCGCCTGACAAACAAAGCCGGCCAGGCCAAAAGTCAATCACCCGAGTCAGGGACGAATACTATAAGAAAGACATTGTTTCAGTTTTGAAGTCCCAGCCGGACGATTTATTAAAGCCTTTCGAGTCAGTCGAGAAAATACAAACAATACAGCAGAGATTAGCTGCTGAGCTTTCTGCTCTGGATGATTCTATAAAAGCCATCAAAAAACCTGCAAAATACCCAGTAGAATTCACTTAACGACTTGGCTTGAAATTGTCACCCTGAGCGGCAGCGAAGGGTCTGGCTACCGTCATTTAGAACTACTGAAGCAGACTAACAGAAAGTAAAAAATAAATCATTTCTTGACATTCTTTTTGAGCACTATAAGATTTTGCCAAGTCAAAACAATCACGAAAATCCCGATTTATCGGGACAAAATATTTAGGAGAAC
>CAYNKI010000061.1:7351-16324 GCA_964397675.1 uncultured Pirellulales bacterium | reverse complement strand
GCCTCAGGGCGTCCTTGCGTGCTTCACCCATTGGGTTCTCCCGTAAAGAATGGTTGAAAGTGGCTTGAGTAGTCTCCATAGGCTCTATACTACGAAATCACAGTGCATTTGTCACCGACTACTTGGGAAATCCGGGCTAATATAGGTCCACAAGGCCCAAGTTATTTGCCCATAACTAATTCATTCTGGGTATGATTGGGGAATACTTCCAGTCCCCGTGGGTATCCGTCAGTATCCCCTATGGACCTGGCTAATCTGGCTTATTGGCCAAAAAATGCGTTTTTGGCTCATAAGCGAAGGTTTCAAAAAAGATTGAAAAGTATTTCTAATCCGTAGGTCGCAGGTTCGAGTCCTGCCGGGCGTGTTCTCAAATTCGTCTGTAACACTAAACAACAGCACACGCCACGAGGAGCCCCAGTCTGCCAGTAGTAATGGGATTACACCGAACAAAGCAATAACTTTAGCCGTTTTGTTGACTTGCAGATATATAGTCGGCAAATACTATGGAATGTCTTAAATCTGCCTGGTTAGTTATACACTGATTCTCCAAAACCTACGCCGGGACACTGCTGTTGAACTACTATGGGAAGCCCAACATGCTGAGCATCGTTACCGTCAATAATATGGTCTTGGTAGCCAATACCAGAACCTGTTTGGTAAGCATCGCTTATTCCACCCAGCCCCCAGGCACTTGCACGTTGGCTAATTAATATCCGGTCAAGCTGCAGGGCAAAACCGCCAGAGCCAACATCTCGCGCCCTTTGGATATTCGAAAACGGCAGTATGGGCCTATCATGTTCAAAACCGGCACCATAGCTTCTTTCCACGATGTTTCCTGAAAAAAGCCCAAAATCCTTGTGCTGATGGATAGCAAAAGCACCATAGGATGACAATAGAATAGCTATTACGATAAGTACGATCCTTCTAAGCATTTTTAGAACTCCTTTTCCCTTTTTATCTACTATTACTATCAACAAAAAAAATCTTTTGATAAAAACTATGACAAAGAAATCCAATTTAATCAATTCGTGAATTGCGATGTCATTGATAGCGATTACACACTTTATGCCATATCACTCCGCGGAAAGGCCAGACCTAAAAAGAGAGTTTTATTATGTTAGCTGCCACGCTTTTAGCCAAAAAAACCTTGATTAGCGGAGCCATAAATAGTATCTTAGACTTTGAAACGCGTTGACTATTGTTAAACCTCTAAAGGAGGGACGAAATGTTTTATTTGAGCAAAAGTTTTAAGCAGTTCCGGCTTTTCTACTCTATTAAGAACAAGTATCCTCAACCACCTGCTTATCTACGCTGCAAACAAGCAATAGTGTTGCTTATATGGTTTGCGGTTTGCTTTTTGGGTTTACCAGCCCAAGCCAAGTATGGTGGTGGCAGCGGGACCGCGGATAATCCGTATTTGATCTATACCGCAGAGCAGATGAATGAAATTGGGGCTAATCCTGCCGATTGGAACAAGAACTTTAAGCTGATGGATGATATTGATTTGACTGCCTTTACAGGAACAGCTTTCAATATCATTGGCCAGTGGGTAGCCTTAGGTTCTTTTAATAATAAACCGTTTAGCGGAATTTTCGATGGTAACGGCAGGATCATCTCAAATTTTAGCTACACGTCTGCAAATGGAGATGGCATCGGACTCTTTGGGTACATAAGGGGGCGCATCAAAGACCTGGGATTAGTCGATGCCAATATAGTTGCACAAGATTGGTATATTGGTTCTTTGGTAGGCTATCTGGATAGAGGGACTGTCGTAGGCTGTTATGCTAAAGGTGTCAGCATTTCCGGCGGTAGCGCTGCCGGCGGGCTGGTGGGTTTAAATGAGGGCGCGATTATCAACTGTTATTCAAGCGGCCAAGTTTCAGGTGATTCACATATTGGAGGCCTGGCAGGACTGGTTGAATCTGGTACGGTTACTAACTCCTATGCAAGGGCCAGCGTTTCGGGAAACCGAAACGTCGGCGGGCTGGTAGGTATGACCGGCGATGAGACAAGTACAATCTCCGACTGCTACGCCACCGGCAGCGTCTCGGGTGATACAAATGTGGGCGGGCTGGCAGGACAAGTTGAACGCGGCGGGCTGGCCAAGTGCTATTCAACAGGAAGCGTTGCAGGCAATCAATATGTGGGCGGCTTAATAGGACGTGTAAGGATTTTATTCACTATTTGGAATTGTTTTTGGGATATTCAAACCAGCGGCCAACCAACCAGCGCCGATGGAACAGGCAAAATAACAGCCGAGATGCAAACCCTAAGTACCTTCACCTCTGCAGGCTGGGACTTCTTCACCACCTGGTGCATCTGTGAGGGAACCAATTACCCGGTGTTGCTGTGGCAGATTCCTATTGCAGATATTCGCTGTCCGGATGGCGTGAACATGGTTGACTTTGGGTGGTTTGCACAACACTGGATGGATAACAATTGCAATCAAATCAATTTCTACTGCGATTATACAGACCTTGATGAGTCCGGCTCAGTGGACTTTCTTGACCTGGCTATCTTTGCCCACGACTGGCTGGCAGGCCTATAAGAATTGATTATTGATAATGCCCTGTAGAAAAGATCATAAGTCATTGCGACCGAAGCGATGCGTAGTCCTGACTGATCGGGGCGAAGTCCCGATGTACATCGGGATTCAAAATAGATTCCTCGACTCCGCTGCGCTCCGCTCGGAATGACAGTTTACCAAATTTCAAGTAAATAAAACGCTGGTTATGAAAACGAAATAATCCGCTAAAAAATCTTTTTATATATGATACCAAAATTTGGACTCTTTCGCTAAATTTTATGTGGTAAATATAAGTACTCGTCACATATAATATGCAGCAGGTAGGGTGTGCTCCGCACACCAGAAAGGGAACGGTGGGATAGCAGGGCTGTTCGCTAAATCGTCGCTCATGACTCGTGAGCTGTCGCTTAATTCTTGAAGACTAAGACGGAGCATCTGTGTTATTGCGATAGCAAAAGTTAGAGCTTAATGAGGACTATAAAATGTATATTTCAAGACGAGGATTGTTTTTGCAAAGTTTGGTAGCGACTGGTTGTGCAGCGCTCGGTACGTTTAGCAGTAATACAACGAAAGCAAAAATAATGAAAGAAAAACAGATGCAAAAATCCTTTATGTTGTATCCGGTCGGCAAAGTCGAAAAGAAAGGAAAACAAGCGTGGCTGAGGATTTTTGAGAAGTACATAGACGCGCTTAAAGGGCTGGATGGATATTCGCACGTTTTTGTGATGTACTGGTTCGATAAGAACGATACAGAGAAAAAACGGAGTATTCTTCAGGTTCACCCACGGGGCAATAAGGAAAATCCGCTGACCGGCGTATTTGCCTGCCGAGCGCCTGTTCGGCCAAACCTGATTGCGCTTAGTCTGTGCAAGGTTCTTTCGGTGGAGGACGGCGTAGTCCATATTGACAAAATCGATGCTTTGGACGGCACCCCGATACTCGATCTTAAGCCATATATTCCAAGCATAGATAGCGCCGCGAAAGACGTTCGGCTGCCGACGTGGCTAAAAAGAAAGTGATAGTCTCTCGATGTATGTCGCAGCTACTTGGATGATGTGTGAAACATGTCGTAGGCATTCCGCTTACAGCTTTTTTCTTGCCTTTAGCTGGAAATTGAAATAATCTTGGTGATTGGTGAAGCGTATTGCGTAACGCACGACGCATCACGCACGACGCATCACGAATTAGAGGTTGGCAAATGGATGTACTTTTAATTGGTAGTGGTGGACGTGAACATGCGATTGCATGGAAATTAGCTCAATCGAAAAAGCCTGCCCGCCGTACCAGCCCGCCCTCCAGAGGCTTCCGGCGGACGGGACTTTGGGCAGGCGGGTTAGGCAAACTGTATATTGCACCAGGCAATGCCGGCACGGCCCAGTGCGGAGAAAATGTTGCAATTGCCGCCACCGATGTCGAAAGAATAGTAGACTTTGCAAAGCAGAACGATGTAGGGTTGGTAGTAGTAGGGCCGGAAGATCCACTTGCAGCAGGACTGGTTGATGCGCTGGACGAAGCCGGCATAAAGGCATTCGGGCCCAGCGCCGGTGCCGCACAGCTCGAAGCGGACAAAGCATTCGCTAAGCAGTTGATGCGCACCAGCGCAATCTCGACCGCCGAGGGCAGAATCTTTGACAGATTCAGTGACGCTAAAAGATATATAGCAAGTAGAGACGAGCCGGTGGTCGTAAAGGCAGCAGGGCTGGCACAAGGCAAGGGTGTTATTATTTGTGATGATCCTTCAGACGGCATCTTAGCAGCGGAAAAAATAATGTGTGATAAGGCATTCGGCTCAGCAGGTGACAAAATCATCGTGGAAGATAAGCTGTTGGGCGAAGAGGTCTCGATATTAGCTTTTGTGGATGGTCATAATATTTACGTTATGGAATCGTCGCAGGACCACAAGCCGATTGGCGACGGTGACACAGGTCCCAACACCGGCGGGATGGGTGCTTATAGCCCGGCACCGGTGGTTACCGAGGAATTGATGAATAAAATCACGCGTGAAATTTTAGTGCCGGTGGTGGATGGTATGAATCGCAATGGTACGCCTTATAAAGGCGTCCTTTATGCAGGGCTTATGATTACCGGCGGTGGGCCGAGGGTGCTGGAATTTAATGTCCGCTTTGGCGACCCGGAGACTCAGCCGATCTTTATGCGGCTAAAAAGTGACCTTCTGGAAGTTTGCCTGGCTGTGTGTGACAGCAGGCTGGATAAGGTCACGCTACAGTGGGACCGGAGGCCAGCCGTTTGTGTGGTAATGACTTCGGGCGGCTATCCGGGCAATTATGAAAAGGGAAAGAAAATAACCGGCCTGGATGAAGCTGGGCAGCTTGAGGATGTGGTAGTATTCCATGCAGGCACAAAAAATCAGAATGGGGACATTGTTACAAACGGCGGCAGAGTATTGGGGGTAACGGCCTTGGGGGAACAAATCATAGATGCAAAGGCCAGAGCGTATGAAGCGGTAGATAAAATAAAATTCGACGGTGCTTATTGGCGACGAGATATTGCAGACAAAGCAATTAAAAAATGATTATTGATAAATGATAATTGATTATTAGATGGCACAGCTTAAAACTCAAAACTTGGATTGCGGAGGCAAGATTCTTATTCGCTTGCTTTTTACCGTTTTGATTTTGGCTGGTATTTTAGGGCTTATTTTTATCTTGATGGTGCGAGCTTTGCCGCATGTTGCCATAGCAGAGATTAGTGAGCTGACTAATGCCAAAATCGATGTCGAATCGGTTGATTTCAACTTTGACGGCTCAGTCCTAATCGAAAAGCTGGTAATCAGACCCGACCAGACGAGCCCCGTTAGAGCACCAAGTACCGTTGGAGGGGCAAGGAAACAAAGCTCTAACGGGGCGAGCGACGAGCGACGAGCGACGAGAGACGAAGATGCCATACTCAAAGCCGAAACGGTGTATGCCCGTTTTGGTATAGGCAGCTTGTTGTTATTGGGGCCGCGACTGAAAGAAATACGTATCAATGATTTTGTTTTCAATGCCCAATATGATCTGGACACAGGTCAGTGGAATATAGCAGCGCTTAAAATCAATGTCCCTAAAGATGATGCCAGCAAGCTGCCTTTTATTCACCTCGAAAAAGGGACACTGCAATATAGCAAAGTCTCAAAAGGCCGGGCCAAAGTAATCGCGGCTGTACCCATTGATATGAAATTCAGACCCGCTGAAGAAATACTTGGTGGTTACAGCTTTGATATAACCACCGCTGAAAGTGATGACTCCGGACTTAGGCAAGATAGTTCGACCCGCAGAAACAGGCTGTCTGGCTTTTGGCGGCCCGGAAGGATCTCAATTGCAGGTGGAATCTCATCAGAGGCCCCGATGTACATCGGGGCTGCATTTGAAGAAGCCTGGGGGATTAATTTCTTGGATACAGAGTTACGTTATGACCAGGGCAACAATTATTCATTGAAACTAAAGATAGAAGATTTGCAATACACCCAGAAAACAGCCAAAGACACGTTTGCTTTCGATAGTCCGGTATTTTTGACAAAGTTTGGTCTATTCCATGCTTTGCAAAGATTTTTTAGCCAATGCCGTCCCGCTGGGAAAGTTGATATGGAGCTGGAAGCATCAGGCAATTTTGACCGACTGAGTGGAAGCACGGTGGCCGGGAAAGTCTATTGTAAAGATGTTTCGATTTGCGACCGTAAGTTTCCTTATGCAATAGAGCAAATTACTGGCCAAGTAAATTTTACTGAAAATAGTGTTGTCCTGAACAATCTTTCCGGTAGACACGGTGACGCCAAAGTGACTTTCGACGGCTGGTCAAAAGATTTCGGACCGAATCCACGCTATCAAATCCAGATTGCAAGTGACAATATGGCTTTGGATAAAGACCTATACGATGCTTTAAATACAAAACAAAAAGAATTGTGGACGGCTTTTTCCCCGAAAGGATTGGCAGCGATAGATTACCGCTTTAGCCGACAGTCACAAACGGATAAAAAGAAAACACTGGCAGTGGAATTGCTCGATGCAGATGCTACTTATCGAGGCCTTCCCTATCCATTAAAGCGTCTTACAGGCAAACTCTTTTTTGACAATGACAGTATCACTGTTTCAAACGTAATGTCACAAACAAATGAGGGCAGAATAACTTTTAACGGTAAAGTCAACGCGTACAACACTGACCGGCCGATTTATTATCTGTTAATCAAAGCCAATGATATTTCATTTGATTCAACATTAGCGAAGACATTACTATCCAAGCAAAGTGATTTTTACAATCAATTTGATGTGAATGGTCTTGCTGATGCCGACATAACAATTTTTTCTCCTACTGAAGAGCCGGGTCCGACAAGTTTTTTCGCTAATATGGCTCTGAAAAAAACTTCTTTAAAGGCAAATAAATTACCGCAGGTGATTTCTGATATATCGGCAAAAGTTATTATTACGCCGGATTCAACAAGCGTTAAAAACTTCATCGGTCGATACCCCAACCCCGAAGAACATCGGGATCGGGGGAGCTTGATTTCGCTTGACGGCGGTATCGGACTCGGGGCTGAAAAACAGCCATCTCATTATCACCTAACATTGAATACGAAACAGGCTCAGTTAAGCGATAGCTTGATCAGTCTGTTGCCTACGCCGATCGACAAAATGGTTTCTGAATGGCAGCCAAATGGCAAAATAAATCTGAGTGCCCATTTGAACAAAGCTACCAGCGAGGACCAACCCAATTATCAGATAACTGTGGATTGCTTGAGCGACAGCGTTAATTTCAAGCGATTTGCATATCCGCTGAGGGACATCACCGGCAAATTAACGATAACAAATAATAACATGACGCTTGAGGATATTACCGCAAGGCCGCTTGGTAATTTCCAGATGACGACGAACATGCCGACTATAAAGGTAAACGGTCAAATAACTTTGGCTGATAATACTTTTAGCGAGGCAGGATTTAGGCTTTCAGCGAGTGACATTTCCCTCGACGAGCAACTTATGAAAGCTTTGCCTACGGGCATTGCACGCTCATACAGGGCAATGTCACCGGCTGGCCGATTCGATTTGGATTTAGACAATATAAAAATTCTTAAAGCAAAGGATGGCGAAAAACACATCGATTTTGCTGGTGTTACCAAACTCAATGCCTGTAATTTCAATATATCAGGAACGCGAGCTGAATTAGATGCGGTTTTGAAAACAAAAGGATTGTACAAAACCAGCGGCGATCTCTCTAATGGACAGGTTAGCCTTATTGCCGATGCACTCAAGATTAAAGGCAAATCCATTAACAGCCTAAAAGCGGATATCAATTATAATCAACGCCTGCAGAATTGGTTAGCTGAAAACTTAATTGCTGATTGCTACGGCGGCAAATTGATAGGTAAATTAAAATTAGAACGAAACGCCGATGGCGCTTTGGAATATCAACTGCAAGTAGGTTTTGCCAATATTGACTTGAGACGATTTCTTTTGGGCTCAAAGCTCGAAGAGACTCCTGAGACCAGCCATACCAGCCGTGCTCCGGCAGGCTCCGCCCTGACGAGCGGGACAATGAGCGGGGCGTTGAGCATTGGTGCCAGGATTGATGACAGTTCTTCCCGCGTAGGCAGATGCAGGTTGGCCATAAGGAATATGCGGGTGGGCAAACTTTCGCCGCTGGCAAAGATGTTGAGTGTACTGAAAATGAAGGAGCAAAAAGACTTCGCTTTCGATCAGATGGTTATTGATTCATATTTGAAACAGAACAAGCTAATTATTGAGAAGTTTGATTTGTCCGGCGAAGCGGTGGCTTTTTATGGCTCCGGCTGGATGGACATGCCAAGCGAAAATGTGCATTTAACTCTCACTGCCCGCGGCGAGCGGCTGGCCGCTGCGGAGCCTTCGGTTATGCAGTCTCTGGCCGAAGGTCTCGGCAGGGCTGTGGTGCGGATGGAGGTAACCGGTAATGTCTACGACCCAAAGGTGGAAACCAAAACTTTACCGCTTGTTGAGGATTCGCTGAAAATCCTCGGCACACGCCGATAAAAAAGTCGCCTGCCCATAGTTCCCGGTGCCGGATGAATCTGTGTATATGGATGGTACGTCGGGCAGCTCTGCCATTATTTCTAAGTGAGTACAGGGCAAACCGCATTCAAGTAAGAGACATCTATCCCCAAAATAGCCTTGCGATTCAGCTAATATGTCTTTTATTTTTTGAGCAGAGATTACATTGACTATTCACTACTGACAGTTTAATATTTATCAATAATCAATAACAAACTGTAAGTCTGGAGGTAACACTTATGGCAAGTTCAAAAGAGAATTTCTACTCTGCGAAGCAGCGCTTCGCTGCGAAGAACGAGATAAATAGGCGGCCCTGCCCGACGTACCATCCATCGACACAGATTCATCCGGCACCGGGAACTATGGGCAGGCGGGAGTTTCTGCAGATTGGCTCAGGGTCAGTGGCTGCAATGCTGTTATCGCAAG
>CAYNKI010000061.1:0-7251 GCA_964397675.1 uncultured Pirellulales bacterium | reverse complement strand
GTTCCGCTTGAAGCTGGCGAAGTATCAAAAGGTCAGCCAGGCTACGGCGAAGCGCTTCGCCCAGACGAGCGGCCAAACATCCTCTGGGTCAGTTGTGAGGACATCAGCCCGGATTTGGGCTGCTATGGCGATAATTACGCTGTGACGCCGAACATGGACAAGCTCGCAGCACAAGGTGTGCGCTATACCAACGTATATACGAACGCGGGGGTTTGTGCACCATCACGCTCAGGTCTTATCACCGGAATGTATCCAACTACCATCGGCACGCACTATATGCGCTGCAAAGGTGTGCCGCCGGCAGGGGTGAAGTGCTTCAGCGAATATCTGCGGGCAGCAGGCTATTACTGCACAAATAACTCCAAAACCGATTATCAATTTGATCCTCCGATGACCGCCTGGGACGAAAGCAGTAAAAAGGCACACTGGCGTAATCGAGCCAAAGACCGGCCCGCCTACCCAAAGGCTCGTCCGTCGGGCAGGCCTTTCTTTGCTGTCATCAATCTGACAATATCGCACGAGAGCAAAAACTGGCCAAAGCGAGGCGAAAAGCTAATGCATGACCCCGCTAAAGCGGTTGTGCCACCTTATTATCCCGACACACCCATTGTCCGTGAGAACCTGGCACGGTACTACGATAACGTGACCAAAATGGATGAACAGGCAGGAGCAATCCTTCAGCAATTAGAGGATGATGGCTTGGCTGACAGCACAATAGTGTGGTTCTGGGGCGACCATGGACGTGGGCTACCGCGGGCCAAGCGGTGGATTTACGACTCGGGCATTCACGTTCCGCTGATTATCCGTGTACCGGAGAAATGGCGAGAGTATGCAATGGGTTCCCGCAAGGCGGGGTCCCTGCCGGATAGCCTTGATGCTCTCAAACCCGGCACTGTCAATGACAAGCTGATAGCGTTTATTGATTTTGCGCCGACTATGCTTTCGTTAGCAGGAGTGAAGATACCGGAGCACATACAAGGCCAGGCGTTTTTAGGCAGTCAAAAGGCTCAGCCGCGTCAGTATATTTTCGCTGCGCGGGACCGTATGGATGAGGCTTACGATATTATTCGTGCTGTGCGTGACAAACGCTACAAATATATTCGCAACTATATGCCGCATCTTACCCGCGGCCAGGACATAGAATATATGAACCGGATGCCTATCATGCAGGAGATGCGTCGGCTCAACGCCGAGGGTAAATTGGAAGGCCCACAGAAGCAATATTTTGAGCCGACCAAGCCGGTTGAGGAATTGTATGACACACTTAATGACCCGCATGAAGTCGAAAACTTGGCGGGTAATCCGAAGTATAAAGATGTGTTAGAGCGGATGCGTCAGGTACACCAAAAATGGATAAAAGAGACTTCTGATATAGGGTTGATTCCAGAACCAGAGTTTGATGAGATGAAGCGGCCGGGAGGCAAATGGCAAAAAACAATGGAACCCATGTTCTTCGAGGGAGATGGAACTGCCCAGAGCGGTGTCCCTGTCACTGTTTTTTGTCCAACTTCCGGCGCATCTATCGCATATAAAATTGACAATGGCAGTAAAAAGAATGCCAGCTGGAAGGTATACACAAAATCCGTCCTGCTCAAATCCGGCCAGGTACTCGAAGCTAAGGCCTGTCGCATTGGCTTTCAAGACAGCAACGCAGCAAAATTCAAGCTTGGCGACCCCATCACTCGTACCAAACAACTGAATACAGAATTCATACCACACTGGAGGGAGCAGCTCAACGAGACAGATTTACTTGATAACCTGCGAGCGATAAAAGAATTCGATGGCGCAGGTAAGCAAGCTATACCTGTATATATGAAGGCTTTATGGAATGAGTACGGCTCCGTTCGTTATTGGGCTGTGGTTGGTTTGCATAATAGCTTTAAAGAGGCAGAAGATGTGAAGCTGGCAAAAACAGCGCTTACAAGGGCACTGGAGGACCCGGCGCCGGTCGTACGCATCGCAGCGGCACATGCATTGTGCGACTGGGGCCAGGAAAAAGAGGCACTGCCGGTGCTGGCTGAAGCCCTAAAGTGTGAAACGGACAAAGCACGCCTGCATGCGATGATAGCGCTAAAGCAGATCGGCGAGAAAGCCCGGCCAGCGCTACCTGCGATAAAGGCAGGACTTAAAGATAAGGATAATTATGTACAACGAGTGGCCGGTGCGGTGCTGAAGCAATTGGAAAGATAAAACTCACGAATCGTGCAGCGTACAGCGTATACGCTAAACGCTAAACGCTAATTGATATGTTTTTCTTACAGCAAGGGTATATATTTGCCTTTTGTCTTTGATGTATTTTCTCTCATAGTTTGTGCCGGTCAATTCACCACTCATTGCTCCAGCGGGCAGGGGAAATTCAATCTCTTCGAGTCTTTCACTCTGAGCAGCTATTAGGCTTCGTATCCATTCAAAATAATCAGCGTGGTCGGTAGCGACTCTTAAAGTGCCTCCGGTCTTTAGACAGCGTATTAGATGCTCCAAATTGGTAGTACAAAAGAAACGCCTTTTGTGGTGACGTTTTTTCGGCCAAGGGTCAGGAAAATAAATGTGGAAACAGTCTATAGAGCCATCTCCAATAGCATTAGCTAAAAAGGCAGCAGCATCAGTACGGATGATCCGCACATTAGTCAATCCCCATCGACCAATGCGGTCCACAGCATAACGGTAATACTTGTTTGCCCATTCTATGCCGACGAAATTGATGTACGGCTGAGCCCTTGCTTCATTTAGCAGGAAGGTAGCTTTACCAGTACCAATCTCTATATGGATGGGAGCTAAACGTCCGAAAACTTGCGCAAAAGCAATTTGGCCATCTAAATTTTCCAGCCTTAATGTAACGGAAGGATAGTCCCTTAATTGTCGCGACATAGTCAACTTTACCGCAAAAACGCAAATCCAGATGTACTTCGGGATAGAATCGATTCAGTATTTATTATTCTACACAAAAAAGAGTTTTTAGGTAAAGATTAAAAATCAGCTATTGCGTCGTTACGCTTAAAGTCGCTGCAGGCACTACTCGATAAGAGAGTGCGAACTACTTATTATTCGTAGCGTATGAATTATAGGACTTGTGTATAATTACAAAGAAGGATCTGGAAAATGATTCTTCAATTGATAAAAGCAAAACGAAGGCAGATTCTAATAGACGTTGATACGCAACGAGATCTCCTATTAGCGGAGGGAAAAGCATGTATAAGGAACCACAGAAGGATTCTGGAGCATATCCGTAGGGTGATGGCGTGGGCAAGAATTAGAAACATCCCGACAATCTCGATCTGCGAGATTTATCAGAATAACAATAACAATAATAATAACAACAACAACAGTGCAAACAACCACTGCGTTGACGGCACAGAGGGACAAAAAAAGATACGATACACACTGCTAAACAACCGGGCCAGTTTCCCAGCAGATGGAAACACCGATTTGCCCAGAGATATGCTGAGGCGATATAAGCAGATCATCCTTCAAAAGCGTTGTGTTGACCCGTTTGATGAACCTCGTATTGACAGGCTGCTAAGCGAATTGCGAGCCGGTGAGTTTATCCTGATCGGCACCTGTGTCGAAGATGCTGTTATGGCGACAGCATTAGGATTACTCCAGCGTAACAAGAATGTGACTATAGTAGTCGATGCAGTGGGTTCACATGGTAAAAAAGAATCTCAGATAGCACTTCGTAAGATGGAAGCCAAAGGAGCAAGGCTAATTGACACTAAGAGCCTTGCCGGGACAACACATCTTAGGCTGGTAGGAATATGCAATTGCGAGAGCTGCCAGGGACGATCGCGGAAGAAGCCCGTGAGCGTACCAGAAAAAAATGAGATTTGACCTTTCCTGAGTCTTCATCATCACATCAAGAACCAAGGAACTTTTTACATCCTTGCAAATTTTGCCAGCTCAAAAGAACTTGACAATAACCTTCAAGATGTGTTATTAAAGACATGCTGATTGACGGTGTTAGTTTCTTATCTCAGTTTTTTGTCTGTATTTTAGGTAAAAGCACGAATGTGCTATATAGAAACACAGGAGTATGTAATATGAAGCACGCAATACGAAGACCAAATATAGCTATGACCGGTATCGTCGCCCTGCTTTTCGCTATAGCCGCGATAGCTCCAAAATCAGCGAAAGCTCAGGATTTGGCCGAATTCGAAAAGCGGATGACAGAATTTTCATTGGAAAATGGACTGAAATTTCTGGTTTTAGAACGGCATGAAGCACCGGTAGTTTCATTCCACACATATGCCAATGTGGGTTCGGTTGACGAGGTCAAGGGAATAACTGGTTTGGCACATCTGTTTGAACATATGGCATTTAAGGGAACTAAAACCGTTGGCACCAACGACTACAAGGCAGAAGCCAAGGCCATGGCCAAGATGGATGAGGCTTTTGAGCAGCTCAAAGCAGAGCGAAGAAAAGCTAACCAAGCAGATAAAGCAAAGCTGGCGGAGCTGCAAACGCAATTTGAAAATGCTCAGAAGCAAGCACAAAAACACCTTGTTCATGATGAGTATGAAGAAGTCTTTAGCCGAGAAGGCTCGACAGGTTTCAATGCTTATACCAGCTGGGATGCTACTCAGTATATTGTTAGTCTTCCGTCCAACAAACTCGAACTTTGGATGTCACTGGAATCAGATCGGTTTGCCAATCCGGTGCTTCGGGAATTCTATAAAGAAAAAGACGTGGTGATGGAAGAACGGCGTATGTCTACGGAAAGCCAACCTATCGGACGCTTATTAGAGGAATTCATGGCCATTGCTTATAAAGCGCATCCTTATGGTGAGCCTGTAGTGGGACATATGAGTGATATAAAAACCTTGACCCGCGCTGAAGCTGAAACTTTTTTCAAGAAATACTATGGGCCGAGCAATCTAATGATCGCCATCGTAGGCGACGTGGACCCGCAAGAGATCAGAAGATTAGCCGAGATATATTTTGGTCGAATCTCCAGCGGCCCGGAGCCTGACCCGGTGGAAACCGTGGAACCACCACAGCTTGGCCAACGCCGAGTTGTCGTGGAAGATCCCTCGCAGCCGTTTGTCCTCATCGGCTATCACAAGCAAAGTATTAACCATCCGGACAATGCAGTTTTCGAAGCTATTACCGACATAGTTGGCATCGGTCGTACATCCCGCTTGTACAAAAGCCTGGTCAAGGAAAAAAAGATTGCTGTTGCTGCTTCAGGATTTCAAGGCCTTCCGGGAAATAAATACCCGGGACTATTTCTTTTTTATGCGGTGCCCGCTAAAGGACATACGAATCAAGAGTGCGAAGAGGCTATCTACGCTGAAATAGAAAGACTGAAAACAGAGCTGGTGACACCTGAAGAATTAGAAAAGGCGAAGACACGCTGCCGAGCCAGTCTGATCCGGCAATTAGATTCCAACAGCGGGCTGGCAGCGCTATCGACCTTTTACGAGGTCGTTACCGGAGATTGGCGCAATCTGTTTAAGCAACTTGATAAAATCGAGCAAGTCACGGCTGAGGACATCCAACGTGTTGCTAAGGAACATTTCACAACTAAAAACCGCACAGTGGGTGTCATCGTGACAACAACTGAAAACTGATTTGGAACCCCGCTTTGCGGGAACCCTCAATAGGAGAGGCAAAATGACAGGGGATAAACTTTCCAAGGTTAGGCTATTTATTGTTTTCACTGTTCTGCTGTACTTTGTTATACCAGGTTGTAATCAGCAGCAGGTGGCTCATTACACAAAGCTAAAGTACCCCCAATTGGGTGACATCGAGATTCCAGAAGTGAAGCGCGTTACGCTAACTAACGGCATGCAGTTATTTTTATTAGAGGATCATGACCTTCCTCTTATTAACATGTCGGCCAGGATTCGGGTAGGTTCTATTTATGAGCCAGCCGACAAAATCGGCTTAGCAGCCATTGCCGGTACTGTGATGCGCACCGGCGGAACGATAACTAAAACGGGTGACGAACTCGATGAGCAGTTAGAGAGCATTGCTGGCTCAGTAGAAACCGGAATCGGGCTTAATTCGGGCTATGCCTCTATGTCGGTGCTCAAAAAGGACATCGATACTGGGCTGGCGATTTTGGCAGATGTGCTGATGAATCCGGCATTTCGCGAAGATAAAATTATGCTGGCCAAGGTCCAGCATCGAAGCGCCATTGCCCGGCGGAACGACCAAGTATCCCAAATAGCCGGTCGTGAGTATAACAAGCTTATCTACGGGCCCCAAAGTGTTTACGCACGGCATGCTGAGTATGCCACCATCGATAACATTAACCGTGATGATTTAGTGGCTTTCCATAAGAAATTCTATCACCCCAACAACATGATGCTTGGGATTTGGGGTGACTTCAACACACAGCAAATGATTAAGAAAATCCAAAAGGCATTCAAAGGTTGGAAAAAAGCCGATATGAAACTGTCGACGGCACCGCAAGTGAAGTATGATTTCCGGCAAACAGTGAACGTGATTCGCAAGGACGATGTCAATCAGACAAACATTTACTTAGGACATATCGGTGGGCTAATGAACGATCCGGACTATTTTGCATTAATTGCTATGAATAAGATCTTAGGCGGCAGTTTTACCAGCCGATTATTTAGAAATGTACGATCTCGCATGGGATTGGCTTATTCAGTTTTCGGGAATTATTCTGCCAACTTTGACTATCCAGGCGTCTTCTATGTCGGTTGCCAGACTAAATCGGAGAGCACTGTGCAGGCCATTCGCGCTATGATAGAAGAGGTCAAAAAGATGACCGAGAGCGAAGTCACAGATGAAGAGCTGGCAATAGCCAAAGAAAGCTATCTCAATTCGTTTGTGTTCAACTTCGATACCAAGGGCGAGATTGTCAGACGACTGATGACCTATGAATACTTCGGCTATCCAGCGGACTTTCTGCAAAAGACCAAAGAGAATATCGAAAAGGTCACAAAAGCCGATGTGCTGAGGGTAGCTCACAAGCACCTTAAGCCTGAGAAACTGCAGTTTTTAGCTGTTGGTCGGCCGCAGGACTTCGATGAGCCACTGTCGGTATTGGGGCCGGTGAACGAAATAGACATCACTATCCCGGTACCTGAAAAGAAACAACCTTAAGGCGTATCAAAACAAGCGAGTGGAAAACTCGAAATCTGAAGCACGAAACAAACACGTTATTAAATACGAAATACGAATATCGAAATCCGAAACAAATCCAAATTACCGAAATCCAAATGATTAAAACATTTGTTTTGAAAATTTGAACATTTGAAAATTCGAATTTGTTTCGAATTT
>CAYNKI010000060.1:9475-16380 GCA_964397675.1 uncultured Pirellulales bacterium | reverse complement strand
CATGCCAGCCCGGCGCCAGAATCTGGGCCTGAACGCCGTTCTCTCCGTTTACCGCCAGAACCTTTCCCTCGGGAAGGTTTCCTCCGAACAGTTTCTTCTCCACGATCCCGACTTCATCGCCGTCAATTTTCACAATCGAGCTGGCAATTATGGCAATCAAAGCAATCAAAACCACCACAACAAGTATCAAAGTTGCCGTGACCTTATTTATTATAGGCCTTTGTTCCCACGTAGCGTTCATAATAGTCCCTTTCCAAATAAATTGTCAAAAATACAGTTTCTTAAACAGCCCACCCAGTTAGTTATCCGTTCCATACGAGGCCCTTTCCAAGAAAACTAAAAAGTTAAAGTCAAAAGCGAAAAATCATAACTCAAAACTAAAAACTTTTGAACTTTGCGCTATAGTTTTACGTTTTTCACTTTACATTTTAAGCTTTCCGACGCAAAATTGCGTATCTTTATTTGTTTATTATAGGCAACCTCGGTGCAGCGCCAAGAAAATTCAAGAAATAAACCACGCAAATTTGCGTATCTTTTTTGTTGATTATAGGCGGCCTTATTCCCGATGTACTTCGGGATTGGGGATGACTTTTCCCAGGATAAAAACACGCTTACAGAGCGATGTATTTGCGCTTGAGGATTTCGTCAAAGAAATCATCTACCATCCTGTCAACCTCAGGATTTGAAAATCCATGACCTGCTCCCAGGACAGTATGGAATGTTACCGGCATGCCTGCTTTTTTCAGAGCTTCATAGAGAAGCTCACTCTGATTAATTGGTACCGTCATATCTTTGCTGCCATGCATAATCAAAAATGGTGGATCGTCTTCGGTTACGTACGTTATGGGATTTGCTCGCCGGCAGGCTTCCTTGTTCTCCATAATCGGTCCGCCGATTAGCTGTGACTCCGGTGAATCAGCGGCGGTATGGTTCATTTTGCCTTTTGATTGACTCATTTGGAGAAAGTCGGTAGGGCCGAAAAAGTCACAGACTGCCTGCACCCGGCTGGAAACATCAAGATTTTGGCCTACTTCAAACTCTTCGACATCGCCGGTTGTGCCGAGCAACGCAACAAGGTGGCCGCCAGCAGACGAGCCCCATACTCCGAAACGTTTTTGATCCAATCCGTACTGATTTGAGTTTGTGCGCAGCCAACGAATTGCTGCTTTACAGTCCTCAATCTGCGCAGGGAAAATCGCATGTTGGCTTAGCCGGTAGTTGATGCTTGCTACAGCATAACCTTTATCCAAAAACCGAAGGGCTCGACATTTATCCTTACTGCCACTTCGCCATGCTCCGCCGTGCACCCAGACAATCAACGGTCGCGGACCAGATCCACCAAAGGCCAACTGCGGCAAATAAAGGTCAAGCTTATTACGTTCATGGCCCCCTGGGACATACTCCAAATCCTGCAAGAAACGAATATTTGGCGGAATCTTTGGCCCCGAAGGTTTAGGCTGAATAGCACTTTTAACTTTCTGTTCACTCCAATTGGGAGCTTCCAGGCCATCGTATTTAAACAACGCCTCAAACCATTTTTGCGCCATCAGCTCGGCCCCAAGACTATTAGGATGTTTAAGGTCTTCTGCAAAGGCCTTGGGGTAAAGTTCCCTTGTTGGTGTCCATACATCTGGTCCGCGTTCAACATCAGACATATTAAGCCTTATTAGCTCGTCCAGTGCATACCGCTCGTTGCCGATTTGGGGTTCCATTTGATGCTTAAAAATGTGCATTGAGACAAAAACAAGGTCGGCCCCATCCTTTTTGAGCAGTCTAACATATTTAGCCAGCGCATCAGCTCCCTGCTTGATACGCTCATGATCGTCAGGGCCTCGAATACCTACGCCGCGCTGGCCAAAAACCCATTGCAGTGATTGCTGAGCCAGCAAAACGACAGGCTTATCTTCAAAGTCCTGGAAGAGCGGTCTTAGGGTCGTGAGCCATGGCGTTAAAGGCTTGCCGGTTTTGACGTCTATCCACTTAGCTATAGGAGTACCACCCTTAGTAGCGAGCTTGACCTGCAAAACTTTCTTCCCGTTGAAGTATTTGTCCAGCTTCTGCTGAAGGATGATCGGCCAATGAAAAGAAGTGGAATAACCATTTACTATAATGATTTTTGGTCTGCCATCAAAAATCTTAATCTTTTTGTTAGTCCGCTCGTTCTGATTAACAAATGCAGAAGCGATTATTTGTTCTACGAGGATACATGTAAAAGCGAGTACAAAAACCAAATTTTGCCCATCAAAACATGTTTTGATTCTTTTACTATCCATATCTTTTCCATCCTGTAATCTAACAGCTTATCCACCAGGGAAATCAGATGCTTATTGCCCTTAACTACTTGCTATAAAAAGCCTTATAAATCTGCTTATTCGGAATGTCACAATTTCACAAATTTTTCAGCAAATCTCTTTTTTGATAACACTGCTCAGTGAAAACTGCAATCTCCGAATCAAGATTCGCACTCGGCGAATCACCAAAAAAAGCATGTATGATTGGGAAAACTAAATCTGACTTTTTCTTTCTTAATTCCTTTGCCATAGCCTCTATTTTTGCGGTTGCCACGCCTTCCTGCATACAAGTAAAAGGGCCTACATGAAATATTCCACAAATTAAAGGTGCCCCGCTCCCTCGACCCGGCTCGGGACGGGCTTGTGGGAGCTCAGCATTATCCTTTGGCTTAGTTAATTCGTGCATAAAATAATAAGCAATCCCAGTGCTTAATGGAGATTCTCCCTCGATATTCCCGTGATATTCATGCTTTTTCTCTAAGGTTTCAATTATTTGCATTGGCTTAGGAAGTACATGGCGACCATCCAGCACATCATGAAAAGGCTGGGCTATTTTTTCTTCAACATAAGACATGTATTTGCCCTTGATAATAGACTTTGTAAGCTTTCTCGCCTTTCGTAATGCCCTGGTTAAACTCAAATCTTTAATTGCCAATTTGACATCTCGCCTTGAATTTCTTTGGTTCATTTGGTTTACATAATCCAACCAATCCGTTATAGGGTCTCTGATAATCTCCAACCCAGCTTGCTCTAACTGTCTAATCACATAGTTGGTATAGGGATCATGCTGTCTCATATATATTTCGCCTATATAAAGAACAAGAGGAAATCTCTCATTGTTTCGCAAATTAGTCTTTTTGAACTGTTTTACCGTCTGCCGGCCCCACCTCACGAGATCCGCTGTCTCAGCTCCCTTTGCCACAACGTTTCCCAGCTCATTCAATCGTTCTTTCTTTAGCTTTTGCAAGTGTTCTTTGTTTTCAGCATAAGGATGAAATCTCAAAAAGGTGTCTTCCAGCAGATCAGATGCTTTCATTCCTTTGAACAGGATTTTCTGCATTTGGATTTTGTCTGTTGCGCCAAATCCGTTCGGAAAGGGTATATCAAAATAATCTGTTTCAGAAGAGGGGCCCACGACGGGAACCTTTTCCAAATCCTCCCGGTCCATAAATTCCCTCATTATTTCCGTATATTTTCCAAACCTGCATGGGCCGCTGGTGGTGGGTAACATAACAAGATAATTGTTTTCAACATATTCCTTGGTTGTCCTCTCGATTTCTTCTTTAAGAAAACCAAGCGCGTCACCTACTACTCCTTTGAGTGGTTGGCAAACCTCCGTATAAATGTGCTTCCTGGCTATCTCATAGCCTCTGGGGGTATCTGTGGGCAGTACTTTGGCCTCTATTCCAAAATGTTTTAGTCCTGCCACTGCAACGAAACTTCCATCCCCCATGTAAGGAATCAGCCATATTCTTTTATCATTACCGTCCTTTGAAAGTCGTTTTATTTTTTCAATCTTTAACTTTCTCAGCTTACTTTGATTTACAACCCTCTCATGAGCTTCTGTTCTTGTGACAAATGGTGCGTTGTTGGTTTGAGCATCCGTCAGTAATGTCAGCAAGGGCTTGTTTGCTGCTTGCTGGATCTTCTCTTCTTGATAAATCTTCAAGCTATCCGGTCCACAGGCAAAATTCATCATCCTTATAGCAAATAAATTAGGATGATTTGCTACAAACAAATTGGCCTTAAGTATTTTAACGCTCTGGACCCAAAACTCATTTTCAACAATATCATCGAGAGGGAAATCTTCGAACTTATGTTCTAAAAAGACTTGTGGTATGTAGTCTAATCCGCGGACCTGAGAAAACATGGCGCCGGAGTTAGAGCTTGCCTCCGGATCAAGCAGGACATAATCCCTACCAATACCAACATACGCCTTTTGGTCGCTTGTCTCAACTGTTCTTAAGAATTTATCTCCTTCTTTATAAAGCTCGTTCTTGAATTTATCTTCTGCGTTATCTGCGTACTTGATAGCACTTCCTATCTGTTTTTCTGTAAATCTGAACCCTAATCTGCTGAATTCCTGTCTGAACTCCTGAACGAGAAGCTTTATATCCCCAAAATGCAAGATGGGATTTATCTGTTTGTTTTTATCGAGGGAAAGGACATCATTCAGAATATATCCTTCTGATTCTGTATAAATACAATACTTCAGGTCAGGAGGATTTTCTTTTCTTTGCTCAATAAAGCTTGGATTAAACAAGTATTCTACCTTTGGACTTGCATTCAATATGGCCGCATGGCCAGTGGCTAACTTTCTTGCTATGCAGAATTCCGTTCTGGAGTTATCAACGCCAATTTTTGCAATTTCTTTATTGCTTCTTGGTGATAATACCGGATAAAAACCAAGTTTTTTAAGTAAGGCAGCACTCCAAATTCCCTTCTCTCCAAGCGTTGCCGTGCTTCTTTTAATTCCTACCGTACTTGCTGTTTTCTCGTTTAGCTCTATAGAATCGATTTCTTTTAATAGGCAGCCTTGTTTCTTAAAATGCTCTTCAAATAACCTATGATATTTTTCGACGTAATTTGTTTTTGGTTTTTTAACTGCTTCTGAATTTCCTCTCGGACAGAAGCCTCCTGTCACTATCCTATCATCTTCAATGGAAAAAATCTCGAGCTGACAATCTCTGATGCCGCAAGATTTTTCTTTGAACAGCTCTTTGCAAGAAATCTTTTGTTTCTTGAAAGACATGTCTACCAAGTTCCAGCCTCTAAATGCTGATTCATGCTTTTTGCCTTGTTCCTCTAATTGATTTATGTTCTCAATGATATCGAGAGCCTGCCCCCAGGCTCCGAACATTTCTCTATGAGGATAAGCCTCTATTTCTTTATTCGTTACTTGTGCAAGGGCTGCAAGAAAGGCCCTTCCTAACGGGGGCCCGCCCTGGGCGGAACACTTCTGGCCAACGTGCTGAGAGCCTCCAACAAATTTGTAATAATAACTTGCGGCTGTTCCCCTTATTATCGCAGCAGCGATTTCTTCCTTTGTGAATCCTTCAGCGATAAGTTTGTTCTCGTCCATTTCCATAAATACGCCACAGGTTGAGTCAATAATAGGGACCCTCTCGGCCTTAAGCGCCGCTTCTTGTAGAGTATCCTCGACTTTCAAGTTTATGACATCAGCCATATTATCAAGAGTCTGTCCAGAACCAGCCTGGCAGCTATAATTCATCTTCGCTTCTTTAACCGTTCCATCTTTAGCAAAGCTGGTAAACTTCATGTCCTGGCCGCCCACTTCAAAAATAGTATCTACATCAGCGTTACAATGTTTTACTCCAAGAGCATGACAGGTGATTTCGTCAGTTATTCTGTCTGTTGCCTCTACTCCTTTTTCTTCTAATTCTTTAATTTTCTTTTTGCTGACAAGTATTTTTTCATACAACTTTCTTGCAGAGCCCGTAGCGCCAGCTCCCTTTACAATTACTTTATCCTTATGCCGGCTGAGGTATCTTATAACATGCTTCAAAGATTGTTCAGGATTGCCGTGTGTTTTGATGTAAAGTTTGTCGAGCAGCTTACCAGTTCTTAGTTCAACCAGAGCCCCCTTTGTAGTCGTACTTCCTCCGTCGATTCCCAGCACCACTTCCGTTTTCTGCTTTATTTCTTCCTCTAAGCTCTCACTCCTTTCACTTACCTTATCAAGGGCCTTAAAAAGAGGTGGGGCAAACTGTCTTTTTTCCCGGCAATACTCTGCAACTTTATCGAGTTGTTTAAAATTGAAAATGAGATGGATACCCTCCTCTATTGTCTTTAATGCTGCACCTATAGCGGCTATATTTGGGTAATGATCAGGCCTTTTTATTGAAATTTTAAGCAAGGCCTCCAGGTTTTTTCTAATAAGATCATTAGTAAGAACGCCGCCCGTGACTATAGCGCTAGTAGAATCATCAAGCTTATTAAATTCTCTTGCCCCGAGAACATCAATTTTATAGTTTCTTGCAACTGTCATAAAAAGGCCGGCTAAATTATCCTGCCTCTTTGCGCCCTCGTTTTGTTTATGAATCAGATCGGATTGAATTACAACGCCACATCTTGCTAAAAATTCACTTGGCTCTTTTGATTTTGCAGCCTCTTTCTCAGCAATAAGAAACATTTGCTCCAGTCTTTCCTGCAGCTTCCTTCTATTCTGAGCCCTAATTTTATCTTTTTCATTCTTGCTCTTTGATGATGAGGTATTTTGTAATCCAGGATTGGGAACCTCTCCTTCAAATAGCCTTCTACACTGCTTTTCGATCAATGTACCAGACCCACCGCCGCACTTAGTACCTGTCCCCCATTCCTGAATAATCTTTGTGCCATTTATCCTCATTAAATTAAAAAAGTATGAGTCTTTTGCTCCTATGTGAAAGATGAGCTTCGCCTTTTGTTCTATTACTTCGGCTCCTTTTGGAATTGCAACGCTATCGTAAACATACTTTGCATCCTTAAAAACCTTAGGGAAAGATTCTGCGGCGCAGCCTGTAAAAGCAATATATTTTATTTCGCTTGCGAATCTGCTTGTTATATCCTGCCATGCTTCTTTTATCGACCCGATCGGGTTGGCGAAGTGCATAA
>CAYNKI010000060.1:0-9375 GCA_964397675.1 uncultured Pirellulales bacterium | reverse complement strand
GGATTGGTTTTCATAATTTGTTTATAACAAAAGAGCTTAGCCTCTTACTTTAATATAATCTAACAATTTCACACTTTATATGACAAATAATAATTTTTTATTATATTATTATATGTTAGTTTAAATTGGCCACCTCAGAAACAAACAAGCAGATTTAATTCACGTATTATTTTGATTATACTTACATTTTTACTAAAAAAGTGTTGTTAATATTTTATTTTTACTGTAAACTCCGTGTTTATCTTTATAGCTTAAAAGCTTTAAACCTTGTTTTTTATGAATTTTAAGTAGGTGAGTTCCTATGAAAGTCAATTTTAATAGAACTGCGTTTGTTGAGGCATTAGGACTAATAACAACGATAGTTCCTGCGCGGACACCCAAGCCCATACTTCGCTGCGTACACATAACGTCCGGAGAACAGGATGTAAGTATAGGCGCTACAGATTTAGAGGTTGGGATCAAATATTTAGTATCTGAAGTACAGGTCGAACAAGACGGCGAAGTTGTTGTTCAAGCGGATAGGTTAAATGCTATTGTGCGCGAAAGTAGCGATGAAGTTTTGACATTGGAAACAACAGAAGGCGCCTGTGAGATAAAAGGTGCTGACAGCCACTTTTCGATTTTTGGCCAGGAGCCTTCTCAGTATCCGGCATTGCCAAGTTTGGAAGGTCAAGTTGATATAGAATTAGAGCTTAATAATCTTCAGGCGGGTATTGAACAATGCCTATTTGCCACAGCCAAGGAAAGCAGCAGATACGCTATAAATGGAGTTCTCTGGGAGATCAAGGGCAAAAAACTTTTTTTGGTGGCTACCGACGGCAGAAGACTGGCGCGCTGCAAAGTCAATCTATCTTCAAAGCCAGATGAAAGTGTCGCTGCTCAGAAACTAATAGTACCATCAAAAACGATGGCATTGATAGATAAGCTTGGCTCTGATAAAAAGGATAAAATTGTTGTCAAGCTCGTTGATAATAAAATTATGTTTAGTTGTGCCAACGTGGTGATAGGCTCGGTTCTTGTTGAAGGCAATTTCCCTAATTATGAAGATATAATCCCATCAGACCACGATAAGAAGTTAGTTTTATCTACTGAGGCGGTATTAAGCGCAGTCCGTCGTGCCGCGCTTTTGACGAGCGAGGAGTCAAGGGGAATTAAACTGTCTATCAAAAAAGATTCCTTAATATTTTCCAGCCGAGCCCCAGAGACAGGTGCTGCGCAGATTAGTATGTCTATCAATTATGATGGTGAGCCAATTGATATTGGCTTTAATCCTCAGTTTTTGATAGACGTCCTACGGGTGATGCGAACACCAGAATTCGAAATGGAATTAGGCCAGACAGATAGACCAGGGCTCATTAAAAGCGGGACCGATTTTCTATGTGTCCTGATGCCGATTAACCTTGGTTAATAGTGATTAACGATGCAATCTCCTAAGAATATAGTTATGCTCGGTGATATGCTAAGCGAGATTATGGATAACCGGATTCGTCCGCAACGAGAGAAATTTGATTCTATATCTCAGCTTTGGAGTGAACTGCTGCCATCTGAGCTTAATAAGCATTGTAGAATCGCATCAATTGACGGCGGGCAATTAAAAGTGTTAGTAGATTCGCCATCATATATGTATGACCTTCAACTATACAAGTCGAAGATTCTCATGGAGCTGCGGAGATGGTGCCCAAGTGTTCGTATAAATAAAATCAAACTTGCTCTTGCCTAAAATATTATCCCCTGTCTATTGCTGTAATATTGCATGATGACATAAAACATGGAGCGTTAACCAAGAAATGTCCGATGAAATAATTAAGCTCTAAATCTTTAATAAGCGACGAGAAAGATAATATGAAAGTTCATAGATACGATGCGAGCAACATAAAGATTCTTGGCGGCGTAGAAGCAGTGCGTAAGCGGCCAGATATGTACATTGGCGACCGGGTCACCGGCGGCTTGCATCATTTAATCTACGAGGTGCTTGACAACTCCATCGATGAAGCAATGGCTGGATTCTGCAACAATATAACTGTGCGCATCGGAGCTGACGGCAGTTGTACCGTCGAGGATGATGGCAGGGGGATACCGGTTGAACAACACAAAGAAGCTAAGGTCAGCGCATTAGAGGTTGTGCTAACTACCCTGCATGCTGGGGGCAAGTTTGACTCTGATAGCTATAAGGTTGCAGGCGGCTTGCATGGAGTGGGTGTCAGTGTTGTCAATGCCTTAAGTGAATGGCTTGAAGCCGAGGTATATCGTGATGGCAAACATTATCATTTTGAATGCGCACGGGGAAAAAGCAAAGGCCGAGTTAAAGAAATCGGGCAAACAAAAAAACGAGGAACAAAAATATCCTTTATGCCGGACGAGGAGATATTTGGCGATACAGAGTTTGCATATGACACATTACTAAAACGCATAAGGGAAATGGCATATCTTAATGCCGGATTGAAAATCATCTTTCGAGATGATAGAAACAATAAAAAGGAGGCATTTAAGTTTGAGGAGGGAATTAAAGCCTTTGTAAGACACCTGAATGAGGGCAAAGACACGCTTCACAAGGATGTTATCTATTTCGCCAAAGAGGACCAAGAATCGATGCTGAGCTGTGAAGTAGCTATGCAGTACAACGACGGCTATACAGAAAACGTGTTGGTTTTCGCGAATAACATCCGCAATATTGATGGCGGTACACACCTTTCAGGATATAGGACTGCCTTGACCCGCACGATGAATTATTATGCCAGGAGCAATAACTTAATAAGGAATGGGCAAGCAACAACTGGTGAAGACCTCCGCGAAGGCTTAACAGCAGTGGTGGCGGTAAAATTGGCAGATCCACATTTTGAGGCGCAAACGAAGGTACGCCTGACCAATCCTGAGGTAGGCAGCTTCGTTGAGACTACTGTTAACGAGCAGCTTGGCCATTACTTGGAGGAGCATCCTACGGAGTCTAAGCGTATATTAAACAAGGCGATTCAGGCCGCCGCCGCCAGGGAGGCTGCCAGAAAAGCGCGTGAGTTGACAAGGCGTAAAGGCGCACTAAGTAGTTCTAACCTACCTGGCAAGCTGTGGGATTGCGCGAGCAGGGAAAAGACAACAACCGAGATTTTCATCGTGGAAGGCGATTCAGCCGGCGGCTCAGCAAAGGCTGGCCGAGATAGAAAAATTCAAGCAATACTGCCGTTAAAAGGAAAAATTCTTAATGTTGAGAAGGCGCGTCTTGAAAAGATGCTCGCACACGATGAAATCCGAACTATGATAAGCGCACTTGGAACAGGCATAGGAGCTGACGAATTTGATGTGGATAAGTGTAGATATGGCAAGATAATATTAATGACGGATGCCGATGTTGATGGAGCTCATATTCGCACGCTGCTGCTAACATTTTTATTCAGGCAGATGCCGCAGCTACTTGATAAGCGCATGGTTTATATTGCTCAGCCCCCTCTATATGAGATTAGAGTAAAAGGCCAGAAGAAGTCAGAATATATCCTCAGCGAGAGCCAGATGCGTAAGCGTATGATTGGTCGAGGCCTGGAAGGCACAGAACTTTTAACTAGGAACGGAGGACAGAGCCCCAAGCGTAAGCGAGGGGAAAAACAAGCAGAGCAAGCAAGAAAAGTTTCGGAAAAGCAGCTTGCATCTCTTGTTAAGCTCCTGGCTGATGCCGAGCGCATCATAGGCGTCTTAGCAAGACGTGGCATAGATTTTGCCGAGTTTGTAAAGGAGTATTATGATCCACGCAAAGGTGGCTTGCCGCGCTTTCTTATACGTGTGCACCCCGCACATCCTATGGGCGGGGTACAAGGTCAGCAGGAGATATATTATGAAAACACTAAATATGAGAAACGCCTGGATGAGCTAAAGGAGCAAAGCAAGAGTTCTGATGAATCCGAGGCTGAATTATTCTTTGACGCTGAGGAGCTACACGAAGTTGCTCGTATGAATCAAATAAATGATAAGTTAAAGGCAGAATTGAATCTGGAATTGAATGATTTTCTCCTGAAGCATGCCAAATCTGTTTCCGGCGAGTCTCTACCAACCAAATTTCAGTTGGTCAATGGCAAAGATATTTATGATATTGCATCCCTTGGCGATATTTGCCCTGCAATTAGGCAGATAGGCGGCAAGGGAGTTGATATAAAGCGTTTCAAAGGATTGGGCGAAATGAATGCTGAGCAGTTGTGGCAGACAACAATGAATCCTGCTACACGAACGCTGCTTAGTGTTCGGCTTGACGATGCCGGCGAGGCCGATAGACTCTTTAGTATATTGATGGGTGATAATGTAGAGAAGCGCAGAGCTTTTATCCAGGAGCATGCCCTTGAGGTTCAAAACCTTGATATCTAAAAAGAAATCCCCCAAATAAATTGGGGGATTAAGACTTATTGAAAAGTTCTCGACTAATCATTGTGTGTAAAAATCTGTACGCGTTCTTGGAATCGGTCAAAATCCAACTCGTACTTCGAAAAAAAAGGATATTTTATTTATGCAGTTAAAATTTTTCAGAACTTATGAAGTCATAAGGGTATGATATAAAGCCCTTTAGAGATATGGATTTTTGACGGGACGAAAAACTTTCTAATATGGCAAAATTTTTTCTTGCAAATATAGAAAAAGCTCGGCAAAATACTATTGTTTTTAACGTCCTAATTATCAAATTATTAAACTTTGGCTGCGAGGTCAGGGATGAGGGGTAGAAATCTAAAACGAGAAGCAACAAAAGCAAAGCTGAAAGTTCTTCGTTCCTATAAATATCGGACTCTATCCTACTATATTTCTCTTTTTGTTTTAACTCTTTTGCTTCTATGGGCTTGCGCATTTATCAGTTGCCGATCTGAAGATACTTCTAACCAGAGTCGCAGTTCTATTGAGCAGAGAAAAGCTGAATTACTTAAACAGCTCGAGCTGAAATTTGAAAATCCAGATGTGCATTTTGAGCTGGGTCAGTTGTATCAAGCTGAAGGGAATTGGGCTGAGGCGGAGCATTGTTATAGTGTTGCTTTGGATTTTGAGCCTGCGCATAGATCCGCCCAGGCAGTGTTGGTAAAAGGATTGGTCGATAATGGAGAAACAGCCAAGGCTGAGCAATATGCCAAATCTTACATCAATCGGGTGTCCGGCTCAACTATGGCGTGCCTCCAGCTTGCAGATTTATTTCACAAACAGGGCTTGGATAAGTACGCATTAACTTGCTATAAACAGGCACTTAGTTTGGAGCCGAATTCATCTGAAGTTAACAAACAGCTTGGCTATTACTATTTGAGCAAAGATGATAAGGTCCAAGCCAAAGATTATTTAAGCCGTAGTTTCCAGCTTAATCCAAACCAGCCAGATGTGGCTGGCGAATTGGGCCGACTTGGCGTTGTTGTAAAAATACCACGACAAGCTGGGTACAATCCCAGCAAAGAAGATGAGAGCACGGAGCAGTCGGATATCTGATAAGTAAACTAAAAGCTAAAAGAATAAACATCTGCCCCTGATTCAAGCGGGGGCAATTTTAAGTTTTTTGACTTTTTCATTGCCCCGTGGCGAAAGGATGCGCTGCGGGGTTATTTTTATTTACTATTTACTATTTTCAATTTACTATTTTGGTACTCCATGGATGATAGCTGATTAGAAAAACATTAGCATTGGTTAATAATCTATGTTTGGATTGCACATTGCAGATATTTTTGTATTGGTGCTTTACTTCATCGGCATGACTGCTATTGGAGTGTGGACTGCAAAGAGAATAAAAAGCAGCGGCGATTTCTTTATGCCTCGCCGATTCGGCAAGGCGATGATGGTGATGTTTGCGTTCGGGGCGGGTACGCATTCGGATCAGGCAGTAGGGGTTGCGTCGAAGAGCTATTCAATCGGACTATCAGGCATTTGGTATCAGTGGCTTTGGCTTCCCTGTACGCCGTTTTATTGGCTGATAGCTCCCGTGATGAGGCGGTTTCGTGCGATAACGACTGGTGATGTTTTTGAGGCGAGGTATAGCCGAAGCGTCGCGATGCTGTATGCGGTTATCGGGATGCTGAGCCTTTCGGTCAATATCGGCCTGATGCTACGGGGTTCGAGCGAGGTTATATCGGCCAGTACGCAAGGGCTTTTGTCGGCGAATGTGGCGATTGCGGTGATGACGCTGGTTTTTGTGATATATGGTGTGGCAGGGGGGCTTGCCGCAGCGATTATCACGGATTTTATCCAAGGAGTTTTGACCATAATCTTTTCGTTTTTACTATTTCCGCTTCTGATGAATGCTGTCGGTGGCATGGATGGGATTTACAAAGCAATAGCGGATCCAAATAAGCTTTCGCTGGTTGCCCCCGCTGGAATAGGTTTTTTCTATATTGCGGTGATTGCAATCAATGCGTTAATTGGGATTGTGACGCAGCCGCACACGATGGGCAACTGCGCTGCGGGCAAGACGGAGATGGAGGGCAGATTCGGGTGGATGTTCGGCAATATTATCAAGCGTATCTGCACTATTCCGTGGTGCTTGACAGGTGTTGCTGCGATCGTTTATTTCGGCAGCAAGGGGATGGAGGTCGAGCCGGACAAGGTTTTTGGAGCAGTGGCGGGTGACTTTTTGCCGAAGATTTTGCCGGGGATACTTGGTATATTTTTGGCTGCACTTTTAGCGTCGGTTATGAGCTCGTGCGATGCGTTCATGATATCGTCGTCGGCACTTTTTACGGAAAACATTTATAGACCGTTGGTTTCTAACAGGGCACAAAGCCATTATATTGCAGTGGGTCGAATTGCCGCTGTTGTTGTTGTCTCGGGCGGCGTGGCTTTTGCTTACTGGCTGCCCGGTGTTGTAGCGGGGCTGGAGATATTCTGGAAGGTCTCGGCTATGATGGGAATCGCTTTTTGGCTGGGCCTGTTCTGGCGGCGGACGACGGTAGCCGGCGCCTGGGCGGGGACATTAGTAAGTTTTGCGGTGATGCTATTCACCAGTCGTATTGCTTTTGGCAGTTTTGTTCTTTGGGATTTCAATGCCCATTGTGCACGGTATCTGCCAGGCGTTATGTTATGGCAAGGCGAGCTTCATCTGCCATGGCAGATGATTCTGTACCTATCGACGGGGCTGGTCAGCGGCATCGTGGTAAGCTTGTGTACTAAACCGGTGGCTGACGAGAAACTCGAAGCTTTCTATGCGTTGATCCGGACCCCTGTCAGGCTTGGCGAGCAGGTAACTACCCCTTGCACTCTGCCGGATGATGCTGTAGTTCCCGAGAAGCGAAACATCTTCCCGAATACTAATCTCGAAATAGCTATCCCATCGCGCACTTCGGTAGTGGGATTCTTAGTAGGCTGGGGATGCGTGGTAGCGATTGTTTACTTGGTCTATCTAATAGCAAATATGTAATATGAAGATGGGTGGCCGCCTCCCCGATGTATCGGGGTCGTTTATCGGGTTGGGGATGGTCAAGTCGGGCAAGATTGAGCAGGTTATGCAAGTAGAGGTGTGAGTTATGATTCTACAGAAGTATTCGTTCGGAATTGGTGATAGGTTCGGCCATCAAGGAAAGGCACAACTTGCTGCCTTGATAAAAGCAAAACAGCCGGGCCTGGAAATTACGCCTGTTTGGAACAAGTCCCACCGCGAGCACACTCTTGTAGGGACAGAGCCAGCTGATGCTCGTAAAGAAGCAGACCAGGCTGTAGCAGCCTGTGGATGGGATGGGCCCTATTTTGTGGATGCCGACCATATCTCCCTTATGAATGTCGACAAGTTTATTGAATCCAGTGACTTCTTCACGCTTGATGTTGCCGATGTTATTGGCCAGCCAGCGGATAAAAGTTACGTTAAATCTTTTATAGAAAAGCACAAAAAATACCTCGGTTCGCTGGTGATTCCTGGTATAGACGAAACTTTTGACATTAAAGAAGAGAGAATATGGACTATAGCTCATAAGTATCTATTAGCAGTTAAGCAAGCAGGCAAAATTTATCGTCATATCGTCGCCGCCAAAGGCGCGGATAACTTTATTACAGAGGTTTCGATGGATGAAACTGACCAGCCGCAGAAGCCCATAGAGACGTTTTTCATCCTTGCTGCGATTGCTGACGAGGGCATACCAGCTCAAACAATTGCACCGAAATTTACTGGCCGATTCAACAAAGGAGTTGACTATGTGGGTGACGTGGCAAAGTTTGCAAAAGAGTTCGAATCGGACCTTGCGGTTGTTGGTTTTGCGATAAAAGAATTCGGCTTGCCGAAGAGCTTAAAACTCAGCATTCATTCCGGCAGCGACAAGTTCTCCATTTATGGGCCAATAAACAAAGCACTGAAGAAATTCGATGCCGGGCTGCATCTCAAGACTGCCGGCACAACCTGGCTGGAAGAGCTCATCGGCCTGGCAATGGCCGGAGGGGATGGGCTTGTCATTGCGAAAGAGATTTATGCAAAGTCGCTATCGCGAATCGATGAGCTTTGCCAGCCGTATGCAACTGTGATCGATATCGACCAGGCCAGGCTGCCCGCACTTGAGGAAGTTGAAAAGTGGGACGGGCAGAAGTTTGCTGCGACGTTAAGGCACGACCAATCGTGCTCCGATTATAATCTGAGCTTCCGCCAGCTTCTACACATCGCATACAAAATCGCCGCGGAAATGGGTCAGCGCTACTTAGATGCGCTGGCCAAATATGAGGACATAATCGCCCGGAACGTGACCGATAATATCTACGACAGGCATATAAAACCTATCTTTATGGGTTTGTCTGCTTAAAAGCATCGATTGGATTCTGTGGCCAAATGTTTTTCAATCATTAAGGACTGACAGGAAATACTATATCATCTATCCAGGCACTATCATAACCTTCAGAAACAGAACCATCTTTTGAATAAACCCATTTAAATGTTCTTGTGCCGGATGCAACAGAAAAAGATTCTTTTTCCCAGTCTTTCTCACCTGACCATTCATCCTGCTTTATTCCGTCAATATAAAACTCCAAACAATCACAGCCTGATTCAGAAGAAACATTCCTATAGAAACTAATATCTCCAGAGCTGCAATCAAGTGTGAGCTCCAAACAAGCCCTTTCGTCATCATAAATAAGGCCGGCTCTTGCACTATAATTTCCAGAATTCTGTTTTAATGTGCTGACAATCCAATCAGCATCACCATCAAATTTCCAGTCAAATTTACTAAAATCACCTGTTTCAAAGTTTTCTCCTGAAAAAACAGGTGGTTCTGCACCTTGCTTTCTGCTAAGCGCTGCAATTTCCTCTATGCTCAATGCTTTATTATAAATCTTAATCTCATCAATCGACCCAGACCAAAAGCTGCCTGGCTCAAGAAATTTCCCAGCTCCAAAATACAAGCCGCCATTTAAATGCCTTAACTGGCCAATATTTCCATTATCTTTAGCAGACTCTTCCCCGTC
>CAYNKI010000059.1:0-16664 GCA_964397675.1 uncultured Pirellulales bacterium | reverse complement strand
ATGATACCCACGCCAGGAATGACCAGCTAATGGGCGGCTGAATCACCGTCAGCATTACTGCACTAACGACAAATGCCAGGATAATAGTCAGCAATTTTTGTGTCATAATTGCTTCGCCAACCGTAAAACTGTTTACGTTCTAATGCGTGGAAGCTTGCCACTTTTGCGCAGTTTGAATAGTTGGTCCACCACTTCTTTTGGGGTAAACTCCTCTTGGGGTGTAAATTTTGCATTGAACCATTCAGTAAATTTCTCCAGAGTTTCTTTATCTTTTACTATCTGGTCACTCGGTATGTTAAATTGTCTATAGTGTAGTTTTAACTTCTCTATTTTATGTTTTCCCCAACTTGCCATAATGCTTTCTCCAAATTACGCTTTTTTGACTTTCTTGGAATCGGATGACCCCGCAACGGACCGAGTTTGGCACTTTTTCTCATTTGGATTAGGTGCTTGATAATTTGTTTCGGTTGGAATGGATTTTCTGCTATCCCTACACGCTTATTAAACTTTTCAGCAAATAACGTTAATAGGATAGGCTCATCTTCAAGTTGCTCAGTTGGAACTTTATTTTCATGGTATAACCATTTTAGTTCTGCTTCTAGTTGTGCATTCCATTTAGGTTTTCCTTCGCCTTCTATGGCCAAGTCTCTACAGGCCTGAACTCTTTCCCTTGATTTGCACACGTATTCTTCGGATATGTCTATACCTGTGAAATTTAGGCCGAGTTTTGCGGCGACCACAGCTGTTGTGCCTGACCCTATAAATGGATCTAAAATCCAATGACCTTTATTTGAACTTACTCTAATTATCCGGGCCAGCAGACTTTCTGGCATCTGACACGGAAAGTCGATCCGTTCTCTAAACGTACCACAAATTCGGGGATATTCGTCCCATACATCGTCCGGCATCTTGCCTTCAGGATTGGCACGCTTATCTTGATATTTCTTTTGTCGGTCAGATATTACACGCGCCGCATGGTCATTGAACGTGAAGTTATTTTTGTTGTTTACGAAGTAAAGAATGTGCGTATGAGAGCGGGCAAACTTGTTTTTCATCTGCTGGCCAAACGTGTAATGCCATATTATCCAGTTGCGCATAAAAAGGCCTAATTCATCAGCTATAATTTTTACGTTCGCCGCATATTCATCACCTATAGCTATATAGAATGAGCCATGCGGTTTTAGAACTTTTTTGCAGATGGCCATCCAGTCTTTTGTCCAGGCGATGTAGTTTTTCTTTTTGACCTTATCGTAGTATTTATCGTATTTGTAGCCGATATTAAATGGCGGATCGGCGAAGATAAGGTCAGCAAACGGCTCGTGAATCTCGCTCAAAACCTCTATACAATCGCCGCATATTATCTGGTTAAGGCACTTTTGCATAACGACATATTATAGATTGCTGCCGACTTTGCAAGGGGGATTGGAGAATCGCGTGGATCAAAGGCCTACCAAACTGCTTATCTTCCTAAATGCGTCCTGTTTCGTCAATCTTTTCAGGTGTATATACTTCACCCCTCTTGAAGTTTTCCCAAGTTATCATCGCCCGAATCTTGAAAGGTAAATCTTTGTTCTGGTGTGTGCCAATGCGAACCGAGGATTCATCCGTCCATGCCGCCTTTTATCGCCTGCCAGCGGGTTGGTGGGATTTTGAAATTGGCTTTGATTGGCTTTGTTTGGGTTTGTTTTCACCAAGTGTCCTGTCTGATTTATTTCACATATTCCCTTGTTATAACTAAGTTTACATCCATTTGACTTTTTCTTAAATTGGCTTTGTTTTGCAAAAAAACAGGGCCGATTTGTAGAGGATTCTCGACAATTGTAGAACACGTTGGTTCGCACGCTAAAACGTAGTTTAGGTGTAGATTTTGCACTAATTACGGCCGGTAATTTCAAATTTGAAATTTCAAATCTCAAATTATAAATGTGCCTATCCTGAAAATATTTACGCTATACGCGATACTCTATACGCTATACGCGTTACGAGGTCATATTATACCCGAAAATAGCTTAATTTTCAAGCAAAAATTCTTTCGCTTGACCTGCTTGCCCGCCGAAGCTTCCGCGAAGGTGGGAGCAAGGTCGAAGGAATCATTTGAAAATGACGCAGGCGGACACCTTTTATTCTCATACAATAATTTTTTACATATAAAAGCTATATCTTGCTGCAATTCTTGATTCGGGAGCATCATTAGGTATGTATTTCAATATATCACCCACACGTCGTGCTGCACGAAGAGTAATTGGTTCACGCATATCAAACTGCGTATTGTTCCAATTCATCTTTGTCAGAGCAAGAATTTCACGGCAAAGTGTTTCACGTGACTGTTCAACATTATCAAACTGTATTTCCAATGCACGAGGAACATAAAGCCCAGGATAAGTTTCAAAAAACGGCACACTTCCTCTTGTATAAAGCAAGTGTTTATTACAATCGAGTTGCATATGAGTGCCACGTAGAACTGGATATACTCCCGTTCGGAAAAGGCGGATAGAGCTTTTACGTATGCTCAACATGTCAGCCATTGATATATTTTCTTGTTTGATACCTTTGCAAAATCCTTCTATCTCTTCCTCTGTAAAATAGGAACTTTTATGAAGAACAACTCGTGCAGGCATATTCTTGTGCTCATGTCGGTATCGCTGTAGAGCTTGAACTAAGATCTTAGCTGAATCTTCATTGTTTAGATGTGGTGTCCGATCTCTCTTGGATTGTTGGGCTTGCCCTCCTCGCACAACAACACCTTCGCCACGTTCATTGAAGATTTGAGCAATGCTCGTGAATACGACCTTCTCATCTAAAGTCTTATAGAAGCTTACACCAATATAGCAGGTATCATAATCACTTGATTGACGAGACAATCTCCAAGGCACGAATCCAGCCTTGTAATACATTGCGGTAAATAGGTTCCATGCACGAGTTGCAGGATCCTGTAGTTGACGTGCTTTGTTACGATGTCTTTTCTTTTTTGTCGATTTTCCACGAGTTCCCACATCGAAAGTTGAAGGTAGAACCAATTGTATTGGGATTCGATAGTTCATAGCCTCTGACTTTAAGTAATGATGGAAATCGTGGCGATGTTTATTAACTAACTCATCCTCATTTTCGGCAAAACGTGACACAGTATTCACCATTTCAGCGGCACGGTCCAACTGTTCCCCTAGTATCTCTGGTATTATACAAAAGATAATATCAGGCTTCGTTTCATTAGCTAAATAGTCAATTTCAGATGTGTATAAACTGACCGCGCGCTTGATAACCTCTCCCGGAGTATTTATATTCTGCAATTTGGTTATCTCAGTGGTAGAGAGGTTCCTTATAGCACGGTCATCACATACCCATTCCGCATTAAAGGGAGAATTTTCTCCGAATCCGGGGAATCGGGGAAATAAGTTTGGCTTGGGTGTTTCTTTAGATTCAATCCCGGAATCACATAGTTCTAGCCATTCAAGGAACTTGTCATTTAGCTCTGGTAAGCCAATTATGGCAACATTGATGCGTCGAACGTCCGAGCTTTCATCTCTGTCAAGAGTGCCATGATTGAGAATCCCAAATCGTATATCTATGTGGCGATTGCCGCCCCCAAATTCCAGTTCGACGTCAACTTCATCAATGAATTTTGTCTCAGGCATTAGAACAACCCCCAGCTATCCGAGTCTTCTTCAATTAGAATGTCATCCTTACGCCAACTTTGGTCATCCAGTCCTCGTCCACTCGTAAGACTTAACAAGTCCCCAAAGGTAATTAGTGGCTCTTCTTTTAAATCGCCGTCAAAGAATGTTCTACTCGGTATAAATGTCAGTTTGTGTTTCCACATGATTGTTTGTCCGAAGACAGCACTTGTGAGTTCTATTCTTTTAATTCCAGACAACAAATCTTCTGAGTATGGATATATAGTTTTGCCATCAATGGTGTAAACATAATGAGGTATTATGGCTAAGTACCACTTCTTATCAATTCGCAAGAAAGAACCCTTCATTGCATTATGACGATAATATGCTACCTCATTTGTTTTGGGATTTATGTGCGATGATACGACTTTGCGTGATGTCCATTTATGTAGTCCTTTGTAACGATACGTCCATCCTTTTGGCTCACCTGAGTCAGTCCTTTTTGCTGTAAAGAAAAAACACTGTTCTTCCTTAGAGTGCCGCAAATGCCTTATATACATGTCACCCCTTAATGTCTGATTCATCACCCTAACGAATTCTCTCTGAATATCGGGATCGTCCGAGTCAGACCATTCATCAATACCAAATTGTTCGACAGAGCCTCTATCGCAAATTTGAGTCCATGGTTCTTCACGTAAGTCATAAACACTTCTAATCATTCTTTCCGTTAGAAGCCAACCTGAGGGCAGGTTGATATCACTCTTTTTTGTCCAATCAAAAATTTCTTCTGGAGTGCGATAATCAGTTGCAGCACTATATATCGAGGGCGGAAAACTTTCTACTTCAAGAAGATTGGAATACAGAGCCTCTTCATGTTCTGTGGCTGGCAAGTATGGGCCAATGTCCTTTGGAACAGACAATTTCATCAAGTCTGATGCTGCTGATGCCGTAAACCTTTGTGTTGCTTTCTCAAATAACACCTTCTTCTCATTACGTTTATTCGAATCAGAAAATACATCCTTGATGTTTGCCCAATAAGCTTCCCTTCTATTCGGCCTAACTACAACAAGAATAACTGGTGTATTGCTTCTCATCCAATAGTCAATATCTCTTGACCTGCATCTATATACGAAAGTCTCTGGAGTGTCAGAAATCCATTCCTTTTCAGTTCCTTTTACCTGAACTTGTATTATGTTATTCGTGGTTTCCCCCGTCGTAGGATCACGAATTTCTATAATACCGTCAATACCCGACTCAAGACTGGCATTGGTTGGATGCCAAACGAAATCCATCTCCAACACGACCTGTTCTACAAAGTTTACACCTCGTTGACCAGTAATCTGGTGCCGTGTGATCTGTTTGTATTTGTTCTTTTGTCTCATTATATATGCGTCTTCCCAGTATCTTGAGGGCAAATTAAAGGTGTCCGGTACATTTTTTTCTCAAAAGGTCAACTGCCACCATAATTCTGAATCATAAATCCGAGATGTCTCACTTTGCCGCTCGCATAAATTCGTATATCGTATCTCGTGAAGCGTATCTCGCGTCTGGATTCGGCATCAAGCCTGCCTTGAGCACAGCCGAACAGGTAGAGAATGACAACCGGGCGATTCGAGGAAGTTTTGCGCTCCGGGGTGTATCACGCCTTTAGCGATAAGATACACAGAAACAACTAAAAAAGCAATAAAAATGCCAAAAAGAGCATAAGGGACGGATTTTTATCCCGTATCTCGCGTGTGGATTCCGCATCGAGTGCGGAATGACAAGAATCGAGAATCAAGCATTTCATCCTTCGCAGTAGCTCTGCTACGGAGAATGGACAAGAATCGGTCATTTCTCTGCATTCTCTGCAATTATATATATCTGGTGTAAATCAGTGTTAATCTGTGTCTAAAAAAATAATCAGTGTTAATTCGTGGTTAAAAAAACAAAAACCCTGCCATAAATGGCAGGGTTAAACAATATAAATTTCTCTGTGCCTTCTGTACTACTAATCTGTAAAAACTTGAAATTTCATTAACTTTTTCATGCTACTATGTTGTTAAGTTGTTCTAAACTAATGTTTTGTATATTAAATTTTGGTTGCGGCCGAAGGCCGCGATGGGCTCTCTGTGGCTGTTTTTTTTATTTATAACGCAATATCCGGGAAAAAGTCTAAAGTAGAAAATTTTGCCTTTTGCCCTTTTACTTAGCTGCGGTATTTTTGTCAGTCGAACCACTCATCTTCGGGGTCAAAGGTTGGGATAGAGACGTTGACGATTCGCATCCTACCTATGGCGCGGTGTCGGCAGCCTGGCTTGATAAGGACCGTGGTTAACGGCTTTACAGGCACCATTTTGCCGTCGAGCTCCACGGTTCCGCTGCCTTCAAGAACCAGGTAAATCTCAGTGAGCCTCTTATGGTAATGCACCCGTGCCTCTTCCGTAATTTCAACTATGTGCAAGGTCGCTGTTGGATTGTCTGGGCTGACAAATGCCCGCTGAGTGTAGCCACAAGGGCAGCTTTGCACGTCAATCTCATCAAAATTTGCAATCATATAGTTTGCCATATTCTAATCCCCAAAAAGGCTATTGAATTCTCAATGGGCTTTGTGTATATTCTGCCGAAGTGCGACAATTTAATCAAGACTATAAAGAATTTGTACGGGAGTATTTGTAATGAGTCTAAAACCTAATGCAATTGTGGCCCAGTCCGGCGGGCCGACTGCGGTCATCAATTCAAGTGCCTGCGGCGTAGTCCAAGAAGCAATGAAATCCGGTAAAATTGGCAGCGTAATAGGCGCGACCAACGGTATATTAGGCGTTTTGAAAGAAGATTTATTTGATATAGCAGATGAAAAGGCCGAGACCATCGAGGCGCTTATGCAAACACCTGCGGCAGCTATAGGCTCATGCAGATACAAATTAAAATCACTCGAGGATTCTAAAGCAGATTTCGAACGGATACTCGATGTCTTCAAAGCCCACAACATCCGTTACTTCTTTTACGCCGGCGGTAATGATTCGATGGACACCGCTGACAAGGTCAATAAGCTGGCAGCCGATACTAAATATGAACTGGTCTGCATGGGCATTCCCAAGACGGTCGATAACGACCTGGCTTTTACCGACCATTGTCCGGGCTATCCCAGCGTGGCCAAATATGTCGCAACTTGCGCGATGGAAGCTGGCCGAGATACCGAGGCACTATATACTACCGATACGTGCACAATCCTGGAGGTGATGGGCAGAAACGCCGGCTGGATAGCAGCAGCAACAGGCCTTGCACACCGTAGTGACGAAGATGCACCGCACCTTGTGTATATGCCTGAGGCAGCCTTTTCGTTCGATAAGTTTGTCAGCGATGTTCAGCAAGTGCTCAAAGAATTAGGTCGGGTCTTTATCGTTGCTGGCGAAGGGCTTAAAAATGAAAAAGGCGAGTACATCACCGCTGATGCCGGAGCGTTCGGTAAAGACAGTTTTGGCCATGTTCAATTAGGCGGTGTTGCAGACATGCTCAAGGCAGTAATTGAAAAGGAAGTGAAAATAAAAGCCCGTTGCAACAAGCTCGGCACTAATCAGCGAAGCGCTATGCACTTTGCCTCGTTAACCGACGTCAACGAGGCCTACAGGTGCGGTCAGATGGCAGTAAAATACGCGATGGAAGGCGTAAACGGCAAAATGGTGACGCTGGTTCGCCAAGCCGGCCCAGAATACAAATGCACCACGGGACTGGCGGAGTTGCGTGACGTGGCCAACGGCGAAAAGAAAGTGCCTAAAGAATATATAAACGAAAAGGGAAATCATATTACCGATTCCATGCGAGATTACGTTCGGCCTTTGGTACAGGGCGAAGCAGCCATCACAATTGACAAAGACGGCCTGCCTGTCTTTATGAGGTTCGAACGAAAACCGTTAGCGAAAAAATTACCAAAGTATATCTAAACCCGGATTTCCCAAGTAAATTCATGCAAAAAAGTGAAAATTTGATAGTATAGGTCCTGTGGATGCTGTTTAAGACAGTTTTTCTGTTCTGATTCGGAGAACCCTATGGGTGAAAGCAAAAATGATGCTCTGATAGTCAATTTTGACCGAAAATTGAAGCTCGAATTTCACGCCAGTGTTAGTCACCAGCGGCGCAGGTTTGTTAGCATACAGAGAGATTGATGGTGTGTTTGGATTGACGGATATGGCAGCTTACGAACTGACTGACAATCGAACAGGCAAAAATATACATCATAGTATCACCGCGTTGCTGCGGCAGTCGGTGCAAGAAAACTGCCTCAGAAGAGGAAAATCTTGACAGTTCAGGTAAAATTTCATACAATTATTGGACTTGAATGGAGCAAATTATGTTTTGTAAGAGTTTAAATGGAGCAATCCCAGCTAATCACAATAAGGAGTAGAACCTATGGAACGGCGTAATTTTCTAAAGGGGTGTGCCGCTGTCGGATTGGGCGGCCTTGTTTTCAGCAACCGCAACATGGGTGTCAGGATCGAAGGCAAGCCCAACGTCATTATTATCTTTATAGACGACCTGGCGTACGGCGAATTAGGGGCCTTCGGCTGTCCGGACATTCCGACGCCGCATATGGATTCGCTGGCTGCTAACGGCGTCAAGTGTACGAACTCCTATATCACCAACCCCCCTTGCTGCCCGAGTCGATGCTGCTTGATGACCGGCATGTATCCTCAACGGTTCGGAAAGTACGGCATGGCGCGCGGTATGCCCATCCCCAAGTACAACCGCACTATGGCCGAGTTCATGCGCGACGCCGGTTATGTTACGGGCCATATAGGCAAATGGGATATCGGTTCACGGGAGCAGGGTCCGCTCGATCGCGGGTTCTGCCAGGTGTCGCGAAAGCCGCCTATGGTGACAGGAAAACACTATATCTACACCAAGCAGGATGGGTCGGAGGGATTCCTGACCGACCTTGATGGCGAATACCTGGTTGAGTTTACAGAGAACAACAAGGATAAGCCGTTCTTTCTCTACTATTCTCCTTTTGCTATTCACGAACCCAACTCGGAGTCGCCCGAACACTATCGAGAGCGTTCAACCGCAACAGGAGCGAGGCGTGCCCTGGCCGGAAACCTGATTGCCCTCGATGATGCGGTTGGAAGACTCCTGACTGCGCTTAGAAGACACGACCTGGAAAACAATACATTGATATTCCTGACCGGTGACAATGGCGGGAGCCTAAGGAGCGACTGTCGCCCCGACCCCTATCGGGGTGGGAAAGGGGCCGGAACTATCTACGAAGGATGGGTTCACACACCAGCAATCATCTCGTGGCCGGGCCATATCCCGAAGAAAAGGACTTATGAGGGTCTCATGTGCACAATGGATTTTTATGCAACGGCGGCGGCTGTCACGGGCAGGCCTTTGCCAAAACAGTGCGACGGCAAGAATTTATTGCCCTATCTGCGAGGCGAAAAAACCGGGGACGCACACGGAGAACTTTACTGGTGCAATGACGACCCAAAGGATGCACCGCGCCGCTGGCTAAAGGCTATGCGATGGAAACAATGGCGTCTTGTCAAATACGACGATGGCTGGCGACTCTTTGACCTCAAAGCCGACCCCAGAGAGGAGCAAAATCTCGCAGAAGAACATTCCGATGTTGTCAGCGATATGCGAAAACGTTACGATGCATGGGTAGCTACACTACCCGCTGTAATTCCGTGGGCAAAAGGAGATGGCGACGGTGGAGGACGCACTCCAAATGGCTATGGATGGGCCACTGATGCTGACGAGGAAACTCTGTAAGGTGTCGTGACGGATCCTGAATATACCGAAAGTTTGAATAAACTTATCGAGGAGTTTGGCAGACTGCCGAGGGTCAGTCCCAAGACAGCCGAGCGGCTGGCCTTTTATATCCTGCGGACCGGTACCGACGAGGCAATGGGGCTGGCTGAGGTGATTGGCGGTCTCAAGGAGAATATTCGCCTTATTTAGTTTTGGCTTTGGTGAGAAAAGCTCACCCGAACTCCACTTTTTCACAATCTGCTTATCTGAACTGGAATAATAATATGTACCATTAAACCAGGATACAGATTAAAATCTGGGTACTTTCATACTAAAAGAAAGGGGAATCAGGGATGCATACGCAGAATAAAACAAGACGGGAATTCTTGAAATCTGTCGGATTAGGTGCTACGGCGCTGGCGATACAGGGATGTGCAGGCATTGGGCAGGGCCGGCAATCCGCCCCAGCCTATCTGAAAGATTATGGCCGGATTTATGAGGAAAATCCCCGTCAGGCAGCCCTGCAATGGTTCAGGGATGCCCGCTTCGGCCTTTTTATGCACTACGGCGTATATAGTCTAATGGGACAAGGCGAATGGGTACAATACAGAAAAAAAATACCCGTCGCCGAATATGCAAAACTAAAGGAAAAATTCACGGCGAAAAACTTCGATGCGGATTTTATTACCAAGCTGGCAATTGAAGCGGAAATGAAGTATGTAAACATAACCACGAAACATCATGACAGCTTCTGCCTGTTCAGAACAAACCAGACCGATTTCAGCAGTGTCAACTCCCCTGCGAAACGTGACTTAGTTGAAGAGCTGGCTAACGCATGTGCCAAGAATAATTTAGGATTATGCCTCTATTATTCACACGGCCGCGACTGGAAACACCCTCACGCCCCGAATAATGATAAATGGAAATCGGCCAGACCACAATACGCCACTGCTGAGCCTTCTTATTTATATGGAAAGGAGCATGATTTAAATAAATACGTTGATTTTATGCACGCCCAATTGACGGAACTGCTCACTCAATATGGCCCCATTGCGAATATCTGGCTCGACGGCTGGAGTACCCCAATGTCCGGGGCGATTGAGAAATTCAGGATTGCCGAAACTTATGCATTAGTTCACAGACTACAGCCGCAGACGTTGATTTCTTCGAAAATGGGATATAATGGTGATGAGGACTTTTATGCCCCTGAGTATCATTGGCCGAAACGTTTTCCGGATAAAATGGAAGAAGCGAAGAAAAGCGGCAAGCCGATAGAGATTTGTCACCATATTGCAGGCTGGGGATACAATAAAAAAAGTGACGGCAAACACAGAGGGGCAGATTCAGTAATAGAGAACCTGAAATACGCGGCAAAATTCAATGCCAATCTCCTGCTCAACACAGCCCCATTACCGGACGGCTCCATCGATAAGCAGGACATACGGACGCTGCGTGAAGTGGGCAGGCGAATCCGCAAAACAGGCTGGCCGATAGCTGAATAAATCATTTGTCAAACCGCGAATTACTTACTATCACAAGTTGGGAGTTTATGTTAATAATGAACGATATATTCGATATTAAGGACAAGACTGTTGTGATTACCGGAGCCGGCGGTGTTCTATGTGGAACAATGGCTAAAGCATTAGCAAAGGCCGGAGCTAAAATCGCTATTCTGGATTTAATCGAGACCGCTGCAAAGAAAATTGCCGATGAGATCAAGTCTGAGAATGGCAAGGCTATTGCGATTAAATGCGACGTCCTTGATAAAAACAGTCTGGAGGCTGCTAAAGAAAAAACCATAGCAGAGCTTGGCGAAATCGACATACTGATTAACGGGGCCGGCGGCAACAAAAAAGAGGCCACCACTTCACCGGATTTATCTTTTTTCGATTTACCTGCCGATGTGGTGCGGTTCGTATTCGACCTGAATTTCATCGGCACGTTACTGCCGACACAGGTCTTCGCTAAAGAAATGGCTGAAAAAGGCGCCGGCGTAATTCTAAATATCTCCAGCATGAATGCCTTCCGTCCCTTGACCAAAATCCCTGCGTATTCAGCGGCCAAAGCGGCTGTCAGCAACTTCACTCAATGGCTGGCGGTGCATGTATGCCAAAATTATTCCAAAGACATTCGCGTCAATGCAATTGCACCTGGCTTTTTCTTGACTGAACAAAACCGGTTCCTGCTAACCAACCAAAAAACCGGCAAATTGACCGAGCGTGGCAAGACGATTATTGACCATACACCGATGGGAAGATTCGGCCAGCCGGAAGAGCTTATTGGAACAGTTATGTGGCTGCTAAGTGACGCAGCGAAATTTGTCACAGGGACTGTCGTCCCCATTGATGGCGGCTTCTCAGCTTTTAGTGGAATCTAAAAAAGTGTAAAGCGTAAAGCGAAAAATGCAAAGCTAAAACTTTATAATGCAAAAAGTTTTTAATTTTGAGTTATAGTTTTTCGCTTTCAGCTTTAAGTTTTTAGTTTTATTGATAATTGAATAGGGAAGAAAAAAATGATTGACATTGACCCAGCGAAACCATTAAAGGATTTTAAGCCGGAAAAGAAATTTTTCGTCGGCATCGATTCGGATGGCTGCGCCTTTGATACGATGGGGATAAAGCAGCGAGAATGTTTCTGTCCCTGGTTGATCGGCTATTTCGGCCTACAGCCGGTCGCTCAAGCGGCCCGCGAATGCAAAGATTTTGCCGATTTGTTTTCCAAAACGCGTGGCTTTAACCGGCACAAAACTGCTAAGCGCATCATAGCAGAGCTATTGCCATCGCATCCAATGGTTAAAGCAAGAAACTTTAAGGTACCACAATTCCCGTACTATTTTGCTTGGGTCGATGATCCCAATAGCCTCCTAAGTAACGATGGTCTTAAACAAGCTATCGAGAAAAGCAACAACCCTGATACCAAATGTGAGCTGGAAATTGCACTTGCCTGGAGCGAGCGAGTTAACTGGTCTATAGCAGAGATTGTCAAAGGCATGCCGCCATTTCCGTATGTGCGCGAAACCTTAGAAAAGATCAAGCCGTTAGCTGATGTAATCGTGGTCTCTGCTACACCCGATGAGGCGCTTAGACGTGAGTGGGAGGAACACGACATAGCCAAATACGTAGAGGTTATAGCAGGACAGGAGATGGGCAAAAAGGCCCAACATCTTGAGTATGCCACAAAGGGCAGGTACGAGAAGAATCACGTTTTGATGGTTGGTGATGCGCCCGGGGATATGAAGGCCGCCAAAGCAAACAACGCCTTGTTTTACCCGGTTAATCCTGGCAACGAGGTTGGATCGTGGAAAAGATTCCATGACGAGGCGTTTGATAAATTTATTAATGGCGAATACGCCGGCGACTACGAAGATAAAGTGATTAAAGAATTTGATGCCTATCTGCCGGAAACTCCACCATGGCAAAAGTAATCGAGCGACAGAATAAATATGTTTTTGTCCATAGCGATGATGTTCGCGAAGCGATTGTCGAGTTTTTTGTAGAAAACGATTATACCGGCAAACGTATTCTTCTGATAATTCCCGATAATACTCGCTCGGGCCCGGTAGGGGATATATTCAAAATAATTTATGATTGTTTAGAGCAAAAAGTAAAGAAACTCGATTGTTTAGTAGCGCTTGGAACACATCAACCTTTGTCCGAAGAGCAAATCTGCAAAAGACTTGAAATTACACAAGAGCAGCACAAAAGCAAATACGAATCGGTAGGATTCTTCAATCATGAGTGGAACAAACCTGAGACATTTACTTCTATTGGGGAAATCTTAGCCGATGAGATCGAGAAAATAAGTGACGGCTTATTTCGCGAAGAAGTTGATGTAGCTATTAACAAACTGATTTTTGAATATGATGAATTTTTCATCTTAGGTCCCGTTTTTCCGCACGAAGTAGTGGGTTTTTCCGGGGGACATAAGTATATCTTTCCAGGAATAGCAGGGGACGAAATCATAAACTTCTTTCACTGGCTCGGTGCTGTGATAACCAATCCAGCTATCAATGGCAATAAATGGACGCCGACCCGTCAGGTGGTTGAAAAGGCGGCTTCGTTTGTCAAAATGCCTCATAAATTGTTTGCTATAGTCGTTGTCGAAAGCAAACTCAAAGGCCTGTTCATCGGCGATTGCATCCAGGCCTGGGAAAAAGCGGCTGATTTATCCCGGAAGGTCCATGTTATCTACAAGGATAAGCCTTATCACACCATTCTCAGCATTGCGCCAGAGATGTATGACGACATCTGGACGGCTGCAAAGGCTATGTACAAATTGGAACCCGTCGCTGCTGACGGTGGGACCCTGATTGTATATGCTCCTCATATTACGGAAATTTCTTATACGCATGGTAAATTTATTGATAAAATCGGTTATCATACACGTGATTATTTTCTTAAGCGAATGGACAAATTCAAAGAGATTCCGCGTGCTGTTATTGCACATTCGACACATGTTAAAGGCATCGGCACATACAACAACGGCGTCGAAAAGCCAAGGATCAATGTAGTCCTCGCTGCCGGAATCAGCAGGCAGCGTTGCGAGAAAATAAACCTTGGCTATATGAATCCTGACGGTATAAATATAGATGACTACAAAAATAGAGAGGACCAAGGGATTTTAGTTGTGCACCGCGCCGGCGAAACGCTGTACAGATTATCAAACGGACATATACCGACTATACCGAAAGAATAATCTAACTGGACAAGGATAATGAATTATCACGGAATCGACATTTCAGAAGACAAGCTTGTTGAGCTTTGTCGAAAGTGGAGAGTCAAAGAGCTGTCAATATTCGGCTCTATTTTGCGTGACGATTTCGGCCCGGATAGTGACATTGATGTCCTTGTTGTTTTTCAGCCTGATGCCCCTTGGAGCCTTTGGGATCTGATGGAGATGAAAGAGGAGCTGGAGGTACTTTTCGGTCGCACGATTGACCTGGTCGAGAAGGAAGCGCTGCGAAATCCCTGGCGCAAGCGCGAAATATTGAACACTTATAAGGTGGTTTATGCAGCCTAACAAACAAGATATGGCTCGACTTTGGGATATGCTGGACGCAGCTCGAGCTGTAATACAGTTTACCCGTGATAAGGGATTTGAGGACTTTATTGCAGACAGAATGGTCCGAAATGCTGTGGAGCGAAATCTGGAGATTATCGGAGAAGCGGCCCGATGCGTCTCCCAAGCCTTCCGCGAAAGTCACCCTGAGATTCCCTGGAAGGCAATTATTGCCTTGAGAAATGTCCTTGCCCATGAGTATGGCGAAATAAGGTATGAACGCCTTTGGCTCTTGTGTACGCAACAGCTTGCTATTCTAATCCGACAACTGGAAAATGCCGGAGTTAAAGATCCACCGGAGAAAAACTATTAATGTTAAACCACTTTGCACTATATGAAAACGATATTCGCAACCGCAGTGTTAAAGAGCGCTGCGAAAGGGTGAACTTAGGCTATATGAATCCTGATGACATAAATTTGGCTGATTACGAAAATAAAGAGGAAGAAGGGATTTTAGTTGTGCACCACGCCGGCGAAACGCTGTACAGATTATCAAACGGACATGTACCGACTATACCTGCGGTTAATTCGAGACAATCGGGATAATAACAGCACTAATTGGCGCTTTATGGAAAGTTCCGTCTAAGAACCGAGAGTGTTATTAAGTTGCACTCAACAAGGAGACTTGGTAGAATCACATAATTAGGAATTTTCAGCAAGATTAATGAACGTTCGAATTAGTATTTTCGGTTTAAAAGGAGTTTGCTGTATGAAACGTCGAACTCTCCTGAAACTCAGTGGTTCTCTCGTTGCTTCAAGTATGCTGGGAGCCTGTAATAGTCCCTTCGCTCTTATTAAAAAGAAGAAGGATCCTATGAAGCGGATTGGCATGTCAACTGTGACTTTCCGTGCCCGATTTAAACAAACCAGGATTAAAAATCACCAGCCCGTAAGCGAGCTGGAATTAGTAGATGTGCCGGAATACTTTGCGGATCGATTTAAAATACATAATGTGGAATTCTGGGGCTTACATTTCGAGTCACAATCACCGGCCTATCTGCAGGAACTGAAAAAAAGAATCGCCAAAACCAAGTCGAAACTGATTAATGTCCAGATCGACGACCGATATAACCTGGCTGACACAAACGAACAGCAACGCCAGCAAAGCATTGTCTTGCTCAAGAAATGGATCGACACAGCCGTTGCATTGGGTTCCAAATCCATACGAGCTAACACCGGACGTGGCTCGATAGATGCCTGCATTCGCTCTTTTGGCGAACTGGAGAAATACACAAAACAGAAACGAATCCTTCTTTTAGTAGAAAACCACGGCGGCCTGTCTTCTGACCCCGACAAACTGATTCAAGTGGTTAAGGCAATCAACAGCAAAAACTTTGAAATACTTCCTGATTTTGGAAACTTTGCCCCAGAGATACGTTATGAAGGTCTCAAGGCGATCTTGCCATATGCCAAACATTTGATATCCGCCAAGACCCATCAGTTTGATGAGAATGGCAAACACACTGATTTCGATTTCGACCGCTGCATGCGAATGGCTGAAGAAATTGGCTTCCCTGGATATTACTCAACGGAGTATTACGATCGTTATGCTAAGCCGGTCGAATATGAGAAAATAGCCGACTGGATGATCGAGCATATTAAAGAACATATTTGAACTTCTGTCCCAGCATGTAAGAACAATAGAATAAACATTACGAAGCGATATTACGCTGTTATTCGATGTGTTTCTTTTATAAAGGAATCCAAAAATGGCAAAAGCAGATATTGGCCTGATAGGATTGGCAGTAATGGGAGAAAATCTCATCCTGAACATGGAAAGCAAAAGCTTTGCCGTTGCCTGCTTCAACAGAACCGTATCAAAAGTGGATGATTTCATAAATGGCCGGGCAAAAGGCAAAAACATCATAGGCTGCAAATCAATCGAAGAGCTTAGCGAAAGCTTAAATAAGCCCCGCAAAATTATGCTGATGGTAAAGGCAGGCAAGCCGGTCGATGACTTTATCGAGAAGCTTCTGCCACATCTCGAAGACGGTGACATCATCATTGATGGCGGCAATTCACATTTTCCCGATACAATTCGTCGTACTGAGTACGTCGAGAGCAAAGGCAAACTCTACATCGGCACCGGCGTATCCGGGGGCGAAGAAGGAGCGCTGATAGGCCCTTCGATTATGCCGGGCGGCTCACCTGCAGCGTGGCAGCATATGAAACCGATCTTTCAAAAAATCGCAGCTAAGGCGCCTGATGGCCAGCCTTGCTGCGAATGGATGGGTGAAAACGGCGCCGGCCACTTCGTCAAGATGA
>CAYNKI010000058.1:0-16717 GCA_964397675.1 uncultured Pirellulales bacterium | reverse complement strand
AAAGCTCAAAGCTGGGCTGCGGCTGATTCGCCATGGGCCGTGCACACTGCCGGCGGTTTGGGCCGACAGGTCTTTGCCAACGCCACGTTTCCTCAGTTCCGCAAAACGCTTCTTGCCACGCTTCCAATGCCGCCCCTATGCTCCAAATAACATGTCAGCCGAAGATCAGAAAATTTTATTTCACTGGGCCTGCAAAAACTGCAAAATTACCACCCTGCTTTTGCCTGCCTACAAAGGCGTGTACAAACTCCTTAACAATTCCTAAAGGGTGCGTGTCATAAGTGGTGAACCTGCCTGCCCTGCTCGCCCTGCGTAGCCCTGTCGTGTGGGGCGAAGTAGGGAGCGCATTCGAAGGGTCGAACCAATTACTCGCCGTGCTACGTACTTGGCGCAGCAGGTAGGTGGAATAAAGCCTGGTAGGATGGGCTTTAGCCAATGCTGTTCATTACGCAGGGCACGAGCGACGAATTTTCTTCTTGCTTTTTCTGGCAATCGCGACCATAATATCGCTCACTAAGCGAGATTCACACCGTTGATAAGATCAGGAAGAATTGTAGGGTGGCGCTTTAGCCCACCATCCGGTTCTAAAATGCCAAGAGACCAAGAAATCAAGAGGGCATTTGAGATAGCTGACGACGGCGTCCAGGGTGTAATTGGATATTTTCTTTACGGAATCGCATGCAAAAAGGCAGCATGCACAAACGCAATTTTGTCCCACCTTCCCCAAAAGACTATCCAAATAACGCATGAATGGAAGCGCTACTATAGCCCTGATAGTTTGTTACATGTCATGAATAAATATTTTGAGCCATATAATGCAAGAGTGGCTCTCATTTCAGTGGTCGGAATTTTCGAAGGGGCTTTAGGCAACTTTATAAAGAGGCTAGTTGCAACAAATAGAATAAATAGACAGCCCAAGCGAAATTACAAGGATAGACTTGAATGGGCATTCAAAATGGCTCTGAAATCAACTTATGGAACACAGTCAATGTTAGCAAGGATTCCGGATCTTTGTTTAAACGTAGATCATGCTCGCCGAATCAGAAATCTTTGGATGCATAACAACGGTTTATTTGATGCAAGATATGCAAACGATTGTATATCTATTTCTGGTAGTTCTCCAATTATAGATCCTTCTTTTCTAACATATCAAAAAATAAGGAAAAGGAAAGTTCCTGTAATATTGAAGCCCAAAAGTTTCCTTGTAATGAGCTATTCCCACATAGAGCTCTTACACCACCTACATCACTTTATTCAGAAAACCTACTATGGACAAAAAATATCATATAGCTACAAAGCACTAAAGAAACAGATAGAATGGTACAGGCTTCTAATAGGAGTATGAGTAATTAAAATTACAAGGTAACAAAAGGCTGTACACGAACGCCACGTGTGCGGCGCCGGTGAGCTTTTCGTTATGCGGAAACCATATAAACAGTAGTTAGATTCCAAAGGGTACCATGGATCTTATACCTCTCATGTTGTTTAACGAACGTGCGGATCGGTTAAGGGAATCCAGCTTTCTGAAATGGCTTAACAAGTCCCAGAAGAAACCCCGAAAACAAGATATCGACGTTGGACGTTGGCTATCCTATGAAGGATTGCGGCCCGATGACCTTGACGCTTTTTGTCTTAATCTCAGATTACTCATTCAGGATAGAGATGGTTACTCTATCAATTGCCTTAGCAATCTGTATGAAATATTACCCGAGACCGTTGAGGAGGCAAGAACTCTATTCAAGCAAGAAAGAAAGAAGCTCAACGATTATCTTGAGGAGAGGTCGTTTATTCAAATAGAAGTCCGAAATCTATCAAACAGAGACGTTTTCAATATCCTCTTCTACGGAGGATTAGTCCATAACAACGTAAAATACTACGAAGACTATATTCGACTCACAAAAAGCGGATTATTCTCGATATTTACCTTTGTCGAGTTGTGGAATATTTTGCTGCAGTTCAACACCTACATACAAAACATAGCAATGATCAACAAAGCTGTGATTAAGCACTTGGAGGAATTTAACCAGACTAATTCAGAAAAAACATATACGTCTCGCGCCTGATTAGTATCATTATGCGGAAACCATATAATCAATAGTTTAGGGCTGTAATATCAGGCCAGCAAAAAACTGACTTTGTGAGTCTTGACTGGACGATAACTCGTGAACCTCTTTTTCAATTTATCTCTCGCGATTTTAGGGCTTGGGGCAGCGTTAGTGGCTATCGGTGGTGAAACGTGGAAAAAAGCCCCCCTCCCACTATATAAGAGAATTACCAAGCGCGGCTGGATCGCGATTTCAATCTTTTTGGTCATTTGTATTGTCAGTGTCATAAAAGAGGTCAAGTTGAGCGAAGCTGCTTCTGCGTTGAGGACACAACGGGACCAATTTGAGTCCGAAATTACTGAACTAAACAAGAAAATTGCTGCAACACTGACAGGTGGCGATAATTATTGTTATTTTCTTCTTCTTGGCCCTGGGGAAAAATCAAATATAGCTGACCTCATGTTGATAAATGAAGGGGAATATCCCGTATATGACGTCTCTATTAAAATTGACGATGTTGAAAAATTGCTGAGTATCATCAAGGATCAACAAAAGAAAGGAAATCTTCCCTACGACTCTCGTACCCGATGGAACACAATGTTATTCGAAGTTTCGAAAATACTTCGAGTAGGGAATATAGGTCCTAAGCAAGCTGTAGAACTGGGAGGATTACATCTGCCAAATACTGACAAGAAATCTTACAATATCTATATTACAGCACGAAACGGATCTGTTATGCAAGCTGTAAGATTTCGTCGTGTTGATGGCAAATGGAAAACGGCTATGCAAGTTACGCGCGGGTCTAAAGTGCTAGAAGAATCCATTGATCCTGATTTCCCCCGAAATGAGGAAGGTAAAATAGATTGGTGATTATTGAATAAAACTTATTAATGGCTGGAGACGGTGCACGAAAACGGTGACTGGACATAATAGCAGAATGTAGGATGGCGAGAATCAAGCATCCCTTCGACTAGCACTCAGGGTAGGCGAGAAAAGATTTCACTTGAAAATTAAGCTCTTTTCTGGTATAATATATCATCGTGTCGCGTATATCGTATCGCGTATTGAGGACATAAGAGTATAGCATATCACAGTTCAAACAGAAGACAGATGACAGAGGACGGAAGACAGCTTGTCCGGCGTAGCCTTGGCGGAGACGGAAAGACAGATAACGGATGACAGAGGTTTACCCGCCGGAGGCGGGACGGAGGCCAGCAAAATCCTTGTCCGCCGCAGGCGGAATGGCAAAATCCACTCCCAACGTGTTCTACAATTGTCGAGAACATTCTACAAATCGGCCCTATTTTTTGCAAAACAAAGCCAATTATCGAAAAAGTCAAATGGATATAAGCTTAAATATAACAAGGGATTATGAGAAAAATATTGCACTGGACATTTGGTGAAAACAAACCCAATTCAAACCCAAACAAAGCCAATTTGCCAAAGGGTAAAATTGATGCAAAGTGTGTATTTACAAAGGATTATGAAGAAAAATGCGGCTAAGGGCTATGAAAAAACAAAGCCAAAACAAACCCAATTTCCGAGAAGCGCAAATGAATGCAACCATCTTTATTAGAAGGAATTATGAGAACAATTCCGCTCTTCGGCTCTGGGAAAACAAACCCAATCAAAGCCAATCTCAAAACAGAAGCCTGCCCTGCGAAGCCCCATCGTTTCGGGCGAAGCGGGGACAGACGATAGATGACGGAAGACGGAATGTCAGAGAACAGAGTACAGATTATGGAAGTTTACCCGCCGGAGGCGCGACGGAGGACAGATTGTCCAGCGGGCACGACGAGCAATTATGGCATGCACCCATTCCTAAAACAACAATAAAAATCCCTTGTTATTTATCCCCCAGTTACTATATTATGAATAATTTAGGATTATCCAAGCAAAATTGTAACTGAAAAATGGGTTTGTGAGGTGAAAAAGTGACCAATACCAATGACATTCGTAATATTGTCCTGTTAGGCCATGGCGGGGCCGGCAAAACAACCCTGGCTGAGGCCATACTGCACAAAACAGGTACCATAAACCGACTTGGAAGCGTGGACGACAAGACCAGCATCTGCGACTACTACGATGAGGAAAAAGAACATCAACACTCCATACAATCTTCTATAGTTCACGTCCAACACGCCGGAAAACTAATTAACATCATCGACACCCCGGGCTATCCAGATTTTATCGGCCCCGCTATAAAAGCAATACCGGCCGCTGAAACAGCGGTAATCGTAATCAGCGCCGCAGCAGGCATAGAAACCAATACCCGAAACCTTTTCAAATTAGCTACCGAGGCAAGTATGCCTCGGCTGATTGTCATAAATAAGACCGATGCTGAAAATGTTGACTTGCCTGAGCTAATAAAAAATATTCAGGAGAGTTTTGGCTCGCCATGCCGCTGTGCTAATCTGCCCGCTGCAGACAAAGCCTCGGTTATTGATTGTATCGTAAACGACACCGGCGACTCGCCAGTAATGGATGTGGCCACAGCTCATACTGAGCTAATAGAAAGCGTCATCGAAGCTGATGATGTCCTTATGGAAAGCTACCTTGCCGGCGAAGAAATCTCTGTCGAAAAAATAGCTTCCGTATTCGTGGAGGCTCTAAAAACCGTAACACTCATCCCGATAATTTTTACTAATGCCCGCAAAGAAATCGGCGTCACCGAACTTCTGGATATCATTATAAAATACACGCCGTCTCCTATCCAGGCGCAGGCTCGTCAACTCAAAGATGGTGACAAATCAACAGAAATCAAGGCTGACCCTGCTGGACCGCTGGCAGGATTGGTGTTCCGCGTCGGCTTTGATCCACGCTCTAATATGAAGTACTCTACCATCCGCATCTTCGGGGGCACACTTAAATCAGACACCAATTTACTGCGCAATGAGGAGAAAAAGGGTATTCGTCCAGGCCACATCTTAAAATCGCAGGGAGGCGAAAATAGTGAAATCGAAGCAGGCGTAGCTGGTGACATTGTGACCCTGGCTAAAATAGAAGAACTCAAAATTGGTGACCTTATCCACGATGGCAAAATGGCCGGCAAATTTGAATTGCCGGCGGTGCCGGAGCCGATGTTTTCTCTGGCTCTTGAGCCGGCTACAAGAGGCGACGAGCAAAAAATCAGCGCTGCCCTCGATAAACTCTGCGAAGAAGATCCGTGCTTTAAGATCAGCAGAGATATGCAAACCAAAGAGTTGGTCGCCAGTGGCCTCGGTGATTTGCATCTGCGGATAACGCTCGAGATGATGCAAAACCGCTCTAAGCTATCATTGACCACAAAAGAGCCTAAGATCCCATACCGCGAGACCATTACTGCAAAGGCTGAGGGATATTACCGCCATAAGAAACAAACCGGCGGAGCAGGTCAATTCGGCGAAGTTTATCTTCGGGTTGAGCCAGCCGAACGCAACTCCGACCCACCTCTGCAGTTCAGCTGGGACATCTTCGGCGGTTCTATTCCTGGCCAGTTCGAACCAGCCGTGCACAAGGGCGTCAACGAAGTAATGCAAAGTGGTGTAGTGGCAGGCTTTCCTATACAAGACATCAATGTTTCTGTCTACGACGGTAAGCACCACCCCGTCGATTCAAAGGAAGTAGCGTTTCGAGCAGCAGGTAAAGGTGCGTTTGTTGACGCCTTGCAAAAAGCAAAGCCGGTCTTATTAGAGCCCATAGTGAATATGGAAGTCACCGTTCCTGCCGAGAATGTAGGTGATATTACCGGCGATTTGTCCTCAAAGCGCGGACGTGTGCTTGGACAAGACATGCTGCCTGGCAACTTTATCGTTATTAAAGCTCAAGTGCCATTAGCTGAGGTTACGCAGTATACAGGACAGCTAAAAAGCGTTACCGGCGGACGTGGCAGCTACTCAATGTCACTTAGCCATTATGAAATAGTGCCTCCGAATATCCAGCAGCAAGTAGTTGCCTCCTACGCTAAGCAAAAACAAAGCGAATAATTAGTACCTATTTAAGCAAGGGCCCAAGGTAAAAAAACTAAATTCCCGCTCCCCACTTACGCAGGGAGCGGGAATAATAAATAACCGTTTCTGCAACAGATCCTAAAGAGGCTTCTCCGGCACCAGCTCCAGCTTGTCTACCCAGCCACAGTCGTCCAATCCATTTGTGCCGACATCCTTGACATATCTCCATTCCAACGTATAAGTACCGGCAGGGAGCAAGTACCACACATAATCCCAGTCTATATCACCGCTAATTTCTGCCTCCCAGGCACCGTCCATGTAAAACTGCAGAAAGTCACAATTAGCCTCAGATGATACCTTCCAGTAGAAGCTCAACCTAACAGGCTCATCAACAGTAACCGTAGTCACTATCCGCGATACCTGGTCGTCCGAGATATCTCCGCTCTGAGCTGCATCCCCATCATAAAAGAAGTTTGCATCCTGACAGAACCAAACCGCACTGCCACCTGTGATGAAATCCAAAGTGGTATCCAAGGCATCAGAAACATCACAAGGAACAAGAAATTCGATAGTAGGTTCCCACTGTACGTTATCTACCCAGCCGCTATCGGTGTTAGCACTGACAGTCGCATCCTTGACATATCGCCACTCTAAAGTATGTAAATCCTTAGAAGTAATCGTGTAGGTTATCTTTTGCCAATCTACCGAACCGCTAATTTGATCTAAAAGCAAGCCATCAATGTAAAACTCCAGATAGTCACCACCAGTCTCAGATATTACCTTCCAATAGAAACTCACCGTTCCTGCATCGCTCACCATCGTCTGTAACCACGACTCTTGATCATCCGAGATATAACCGCTCCTGGCTGCATCCCCACCGAAATGGGAGATAGTAGTCTGACAGAACCAATCCGCATCGCCACCTGTGGTGAAATTCAAAGTTGAATCTAAGGCCTTAGGAAGGTCGCAAGGCACGCCACATTTGGTAGACACCCATTCCACTTGGTCCACCCAGCCACAGTCATTACTAAAACTATCGCTACCATCCTTAACATATCGCCATTCCAAGGTATGCAAACCTGAAGTAATGACCGCGTATGTCATCTGTTGCCAGTCCACCAGCAAACCGCTAATTCGGTCCTGCATGACACCATCAATGTAAAATTCAAGATGGTCAAAATTCTTCTCAGACGATACCTTCCAGAAAAAGCTTATCGTTCCACATCCGCTTACTGTAGTTTGTAACCACGAGTCCTCGAGGTCTGAGGTTTCCCCGCTCTTTGCTGCATCAACGCTGTCATAGGTGGTTTTATAAGTACAGCCCCAATCCGCAACGCCTCCTGTAGTGAAAACCAAAGTCGTATCTAAAACATCAGAAAGATTGCAAGGAGGTTCCGGTTTAAAGGAAGGTTCCCACGCCAACTGGTCTACCCATCCACTGTCATAGCCTTCACTACCTTCAACATCCTTGGTATATCGCCATTCCAATATATGGGAACCAGCTGGGATAATGTAAACCATCTTGTGCCAGTCCACGGTACCGCTAATTTCGTCCTGCCAGGCACCATCAATATAAAATTCCAGATAGTCATTAATAGGCTCAGATGATACCTTCCAGTCGAAACTCAAAATACTCGATTCGTTAACATCAACCATCGTCAGCATCCGCGATTGTTGATTGTGTGAGATGTTTCCACTCTGAGCTGCATCCACACCATCATGTGAGATTCTATCCTGACAGAACCAATCTGCACTGCCACCTGTGATGAAATCCAAAGTTACATCTATGGCCTCGGAAAGATCGCAAGCAGTTGTAGATACGATAGGTCCCCACTTAACCAGATCTACCCAGCCACAGTTGTCGCGAGCATCGATAGTCGCGTCCTTAACATATCGCCACTCAAACGTATGTGAATCCGTAGCAGTAATTGTGTATGTTAATTTTTGCCAGTCTACCGAACCGCTAATTTGCTCCAGAAGCATGCCATCAATGTAAAATTCCAAATAGTCACTACCAGTCTCAGATGATACCTTCCAATAGAAGCTCACCGTTCCTGCCCCACTAACATTCGTCTGCATCCATGATTGTTGATTGTGCGAGACATCTCCACTCTTAGCTGCATCCCCACCATGGAAAGAGTTCACATCCTGACAGAACCATTCTGCATCGCCGCCTGTGGTGAAACCCAAAGTTGTATCTAAAGCCTCAGGAAGGTCGCACTTAGGGCCATCAACAGCAGAAGCAACTCCATTTAACAACAAAACTAATACTGACACCAACATTATCACTCTCATCCTTCTACCCTTTCAAAAATTGTTAATATTTCTAAGCGCTCCGCGAGCGCATTATCTACCTCATGCAGACACCAACTTCGCAGAGTGTATTATGTTACCCCATCCTCCTGTGTAGCCTTTTAGAGCAATACAAATAAAATTATACGCTTATCGGACTGAAAACTCAAGTGAAAATAGGAAAAATTTAGAATTTTTTAACTTAAACTGACCGATTTGCGCCGTAATCCCTGCGAAAGCAGGGACTTAAGCACGTATCGACACAATGGATTTCCGCTCCCCGCTTCCGCGGGGAAAAGTTTACATTTGCAAAAGCAGGTGCGGGAATGACAAATTGTGTTATCTTCTTGTTTAATAAGCGCTTATAGTAGTGCTGTCTTGTAAATGGTCAGCTTGAGTTAAGTACTTATTAAAAAAATAATGGGAAAAAATATTTTTTTCTTGACAACTACTACGTATCGTAGGCGGAGGGCAAGAGCTATATCTATCTGCCCACCAGAAGTCGCGAAGAAGCAGGTGTAAATTCGCTACAGCGATTTTTGAAGCAAGTTTTCGATGGAGATGCTGTTTTGATGTTTCAGCATCTTATACGCCAGGGCAATCTAAGCGATGAGGAGATGCAAAAGTTAAGAAAAATGATTGATGAAAAACGAAAGGAGAGCCAAAAATGATAAGCGAACTGTTTTCCGAAAATGCCTTTCTTTGGACCTGTATATGGCAAAGCACAGCTTGTATGGCAGCCGGACTGGCCAGCAGCTTCTTTTTGAGACGCCGACCTGCGCGGGCACACCAGGTGCTGCTTTTGGCAATGATTGCAGCGGTGATTGTGCCTATTATGAGCGCGTTGGTCGAGCACTATGAGTTGGGAGTATTTGTAGCTGAGCCGATTCAATCGGAGGTTGTAGGCGAGCTTGCCAAAACTCAGTACGAAACGCCCAAGACGACGGCGATTGAATACATGGAGGATAAAGCCAGTCTCGCTGAGCAAGATTTCCCACCAGCTACCGTTGATGTAGGAATAGTCAGAATTGCCTGGTGGAGGGCAGTGTATTGGGGGTGGCTCGCAGCAAGCTTGATTTTAGCGGTACGGCTGGTGGTGACATTTGTATTAGGTGTTCGTCTGCTGGGATGGGCAATACCTCTGGACTGCGAGAGGATTGAACAGGCGGTGCATCTGGTCAGAGCAAAACTTGGAATTGACAAAGATGTGAAGGCCTGCTGTAGCCAGGGTGTGCACAGTCCTGTGATATGGTGCTGGAGGCGCAGGCCCGTTCTGTTAGTGCCGGGCGCGCAGCCGGACTATTCGACAATGGAGTTGACTGGATCGGAGTGCTTTGTCATGAGCTGGCGCACTATAAACGCCGGGATCATATTAGCGGATTATTGGCAGAGCTGGCGGTGTGTATTTTGCCTTTGAACCCACTTTTGTGGTGGGCGAAGGTTCGGCTGGTAAAGATGAGTGAGCAGGCGTGTGATGACTGGGTTGTAGCCGTCGGCCAGCCAGGCACAGATAACGCTGAGTCGCTGCTTGATTTGGTACCTGGTGGGCAAATGGCCTTTGTGCCGGCGGTGGTAGCCAGTAAAAAAGGCCTGGCTGGCAGAGTAACCCGCATCCTGAAAGATAAATGCAGCAACCCAACGATTGGACTGCGGTGGACTGTGGGAATGATTATTTTGGCGGTATGTCTCGCCGTCGTGGTCGCGTTTACGCAAACTCGCCCTGCAAAAGCAGAATCTGCAAACCAGCCCCCAGGAATTGGACAGGATAAACAGGCCTTCCCGAGCCAAGCCGAGGGGATAATCCTGTAAATCCTGTCAAAAAACCTGCCAAGTCCCTGCACGAAGCTGCGGCTGACGGTGACATTGAACTTGTCAAATTGCTTATTTCAAAGGGTGCTGATGTTAATGCCAAGGACAAAGAAGGTAGAACTGCTCTATGGTATGCCAATTATCTAGACAGAAAAGAAATCATTGAATTGCTGCGCAAACACGGGGCTAAGGAACAACGAATTCGTGACTCGTGTCTCGTCGCTCGTGACTCGCCCGTCCTCCGAAGAAGCTCTGCTTCGGAGGATGGATGATTCGGTTTTGCATCTCGTGAAGCGTATCTCGCGACATGGATTGATTATTTAAACAGCAGAAGCAGCATAATCAAAAAGAATACGGCTGTCAGGGTACCTAAAATCAGTATCGCGGCTCTGTAACGAGCGATGGTCTCTTCAATGTAGGCTTCATCCTTGACGCCAACGGCTTGGCCTTTTTCCAACTGACCAAGCACAGAAACGTCAAATTTTTTGTGGGCTTGAAGCGGCGGCTGACCATTGAGAAGTGCCTTTAAATCCGTTAGCAGCTCCTCAATGTTTTTATAGCGGTCTTCCCTGCGTTTGGCCATCATAATTTCAATGACCTCCGATGCCCCAGCCGACAGCGAAGTGTTTATATGGTCCGGCGGAATCAGTCGTTCGCGTAAATGCTTTTTCATAACCTCCATAGAATCGTCTGCCATAAACGGCACCCGGCCGGTCACCATATGATAAAAAGTTGCACCAAGACCATAAATATCGGCTCTGCCGTCGATATCGATCTTGCCGCGAATTTGTTCAGGTGCAATGTAATAAGGCGTTCCGTAGGCTTTACCCGCCTCGCTCTGAGCGGCCTCGATGTCCGCTGTTTCACGCGCCAAACCCATATCCGCAAGTTTGACTACTCCATCGTTAGTTATCATTATATTCTTGGGCTTGACATCGCGGTGAATAAGACCATTAGCGTGGGCGTGAGCAAGTGCACGAGCAACCTGGATGATTATGTCCAGTCCCTCCTGCTCATCAAAAACCTTGCCTGCTGATAAATCATCTGCTATGGTTTTGCCCTCTACGTGCTCCATTACAAAATAGTGGTAACCACCTGCCTCACCAACGTCGATGGCCTGGACGATATTGGGGTGATTGAGCTTTCCGGCGGCCTGACCTTCCTTGTAGAACCGCTCCACATATTCGGGATTTTCACTAAAGCGTTTTGGCAGAATTTTTATCGCGACCATCCGGTTCAGACTCAGCTGCCTGGCCTTGTAAACAACAGCCATTGCGCCGGCTCCAAGTTTACCCAGCACTTTATAGCCGGGAATCTGATGCGTAACAGCCTTGCTTTGTCTTAGCTGTGCCTTTAACCTTTTGGCTTGGGTCTGGGTAACATAGCCTAACTCAACAATAAGGTCGGCGAGCAGTACAGGATTGGTTTTCTTGCGGGATGCCAACTCCACAAGCGCGCGACGTAGTTCATCGTCTGTGCACAGTCCTTGTTGCAACGCCATTCTGCCGAACATTGTATCGTAGCTTGTCTCGTTCTTCATTCTTAGCCCCCAAAGATGCTGACCGCACGCCGAGCATCCCTTCTTGGGCTTTAATCTCTACATCCGATAACAAACTCCATCGCGCTAATTATCGTTTTATAATAAGCATTGTCAAAAAAAATCTGCTGTTAAAAATATTATAATAATCGTTCGGAAAAAAGGTCGACCTTTTTGCTCTGCGGGTTTAGCAATTTTTCTACGTCTGTTAGTAAGGTATGATAAATTTTTCTGGCGGCATCTATCAAGACTCTGCCGCAACCTTATATCTTATGGCCTGACATTATATTTATACGAAATTACAACTCAAAAGTTCAGCGTTTCTGCACACTATCGCTCCCTGCGTTCTCTTCGCAAGCTACTCTCTTCTGTTTCTTTTCGTTCTCTTCGTTCGCGAACTTCGCTTTTTGGCTCTCTTCTTAACTCATGTATCTCATGCAATTCTCTTTTCAATTGCTCATTCTCGGCTCGTAACCCGTTTAGTTCTCTTTCCATCCGCTCCACGCGCATCTGAAGCTCTCTAAACTCATCTACCATCCGCTCCAGATGTACTGCGAGTACCTCTTTGAGCTCCTTCTCCATGTGCTCTAAGTGCATCCATAGCCCTCTGGGCTCACGTCTTTCTCGAACATACTCTGGCCTGTCAGGCCTGACATCCCACCAGGGCTCCGGACGCCACTCGCCTTCACGCCGACGCTCTTCCATTTCGCGGCGTTCAAAATCACGTCTCATCGCCCGCTCAAGCCCTTCAACCTCAGCCTGGAGTTGTCTGGCTTTCTCCATTTCACCGCGCTCCTCAGCCTCGCGAGCCATATTCCGCAGCCGTTCAAGGCGTTCCTCAGCCTCGGCGGGCCTTTCACCTTGAGCTTTCCTTGCGTGCACTTCAATCTCTTCAGCTATTCTCCTGGCCTGTTCACGCAGTTCGGCAGCCCTGTCATGCTGGCCTTCTCTCTCAGCACGCTCAGCGGCTTCTCGCAATTCGGCAAGTCTGCTGCGCGTCTTGTCTATCTCCTCGGAGACCCGCCGACGTTCGATATCGCTCCTCAATACCAGCACCATCCGCTCACGTTCTTCTGGCCCGGAGCGGCGTTCAGTCTCGATCCGCCTGACCCACTTTTGGCCCTCTTCGACCACATAGCCAATCTCCACTGTCTGTCCTGGTCGTATATCCCGAGCAAAAGCTCCAAGTTCCTCTCGCCGACGAGGTAATAGCAAGGTTACTGGTTCCTCGCCCTCCATCGGCCTGATAACGATGGCCAGATATTCTTTACCCTCAACCTCGCGTTCTGCAAGCCGCACAAAGCTGCCCCGCAATTCACCCTCTCGAGGACGCTGCTCAGCCCAAAGTACGCTGCTGTATACCAATCCCATAATCAGTCCAACCATTAAGATTTTGTATTTCGTTGTCATTGAATTTCTCCTTTAATAAGATTTTCCGAACATCAGCAAACTACACCGCTTGTGGCTTGTCTAACAGCACTTACGAAATAAGATGCAAAAAGTCAACAAGTTTATAGGTCTTTTGGTCCATATATCTTAAATAGCAGCTTTTTGGGGTTGACTTGATGGCAAATTCCGCTAAACTAACAATCTTTCGAAAACTGATATAAACCAGGCAACATCGATAAGGAAATAATAGGTGGCGTATAATTGTGTTGTTTTGGCCAAGCAAGTTCCTGATACCAAAAGGATTACAGGCCAGGTAATGAACGATGATGGCACGGTAAATCGTTCTGCCCTTCCGGCTATTTTCAATCCGGAAGACCTTAACGCGCTGGAATTGGCTCTGCAAATTAAGGACAAGTTTGGCGGACAGATAACAGTTATATCGATGGGCCTGCCGGCAGCGGCTGCAACTCTCCGCGATGCACTTTTCCACGGGGCAGACGATGCCATCCTGATTACCGACCCCAGATGTGCCGCGAGCGATACCTTAGCAACCAGCTACATTCTGAGCTGTGCGGTCAAAAAACTTGATTACGACATCGTTCTTTGCGGCAGGCAGGCAATCGACGGCGACACCGCACAGGTCGGTCCACAAATGGCAGAGAAATTAGGCATTCCGCAGATTACTTACGTTGAACAGCTTATAGAACTGAACGGCAAAACCATAACAGCTCAGCGAAATATCGGCAACGGCTGGCAGCAGGTGAAAACCACCTTGCCGGTTCTGCTAACCGTTACAGGCGATGCAAATGAGCCGAGAGTTGCTGCCGCAAAAAAAATAATGAAATATAAAAACGCCCGTACTACAATCGAGGTAGAAAGAGAAGTTAGAAATCAGAAAACAGAAAACATAGAAGCGAAAATAAAAAAGTTGATCGAGAAAAAATGCAGTGAATTGGAAGAAAAAGGATTGCTAATTAAGCAATGGGATTTAGAATATTGTGGCGCGGATTTGAACTGGTGCGGTCAAAACGGCTCACCAACCAAGGTCCACCGGATTCAAAGTGTTATCCTCACTGCAAAAGAGAGCAAAGAAGTCGAGCCGACCAACGAAGCAATTGCAGATATGATACACGAGATGATTGAAGACAAGATAATAGCATGAAACGCAGCTTGTTGCTCGATACTTGATACTCGATAGCTAATTAGGGCAGTTATAGCAGTTATAATAGAGCAATTTTTAGAAAAATGGTTGGATGAGATTTTTAAGAAACGATAAGATACGCATTGAATATGAAGTAAAAGTAGTTCTCAAATAATACGATATACGACAAGAAAAGGTTCTCGGTATTCGAAGGCTTGACGCGTGTTCAGCCGTGCCGAAAGCAAATATTGGTAAAGGCCGAACTGTTCGGCCAGGAAGGAAAGTAAAATGAATATTTATGTGGGTAATTTGTCACGCGATGTGACAGAAGATGATTTGCGTCAGGCTTTTGAGGCTTTCGGCGAGGTCAGCTCCGTCAACATCATAAAAGACAGGTTTAGCGGTGAATCCAGAGGATTCGGATTTGTAGAAATGCCTACGAAAACCGAAGCTGACGCTGCGATTACCGGCATGAACGGCCAGGACCTGAAAGGCAGAGCCGTAAATGTAAACGAAGCTCGCCCCAGAGCACAGGGCCGAAGGCCCGGTGGTGGCGGCGGTGGACGTGGCGGACGCGGTGGTTTTGATCGTGGCCGAGGTGGCGGCGGACGCCGATACTGAAAATTAATCCCCTGGGAAAAGCCATCCACATCCCTAAATGATGAGGCTGCCACCCAATGAAATCGATAAAGAATGTGTGGCAGCCTCAAGCACAGGACTAACGCATCTGCTTTTGCGGCTCGACCGAGCAGGTCGGCCTTGAGTTCACTGCCGAAGGGCTCGCCGAAGTCTTGGGGATGGTCGTGTATGCCATAACTGGCTAAACGCATATCGCAAAAGTAAGAACGAGGGCACCAATGAAGGAATCTCAGATATGATATTCGGATTTACCTATGATTGACGTGAATAGAAAGGGTGAAGTTTGGGTATTTGCCGAGCAGCACAACAGCGAACTACAGGATACTCCACTTGAACTGATGAGCAAAGCTCGCAATTTGGCCAATACGCTGGACGTAAAGTTAGCTGCGATTCTTTTAGGTTTTGAAGTCGGCGAACTCACAACTAAGTTGATTCATTATGGAGCCGACAAGGTCTATTTAGTAGAAGACCCTTGGCTCGGAAATTATCAGACAAACAGCTATGCTAAGGTAATCACTGATTTAATTCATAAGCATCAGCCGCAGATTGTGCTTTATGGAGCAACAATCGCTGGGCGAGATTTGGCTCCACGAATTGCAAGTGCCGCTAAGGCGGGCCTTACCGCTGACTGCACGGATCTTCAAATCGGCGACCATAAGACCATAAGGGACGGAAAACTACACAAGAATTTACTGTTTCAGATAAGGCCAGCTTTCGGCGGAAATATAGTCGCAACCATTATAAATCTTAAGCGCTGGCCACAAATGGCCACCGTCCGCGAAGGCGTAATGCCCATGCCCGAGCCGGATGTAACACGCCAGGGCGAGATTGTCACAGAGAAAATGAAAATCGCCCAGGAGGATTTGCCGTTAGAGATTCTCGACCAACACCAACGTCCAAAGAAGGTGGACCTCAAAGCTGCAAGGATAATTGTGGCCGGCGGAGCCGGCGTCGGCAGCAAGGACAATTTCAAGCTCATCTGGGACCTGGCAAATTGTCTGGGTGCAGCACCTGCAGCTTCCAGAGCAGCAGTTGACCTGGGCTTTATTGACCGAGACCATCAAGTCGGCCAAACCGGCACCACGGTAAGGCCCAGCTTGTATATAGCTGTCGGAATCAGCGGTGCAATCCAGCATCAAGCTGGAATGAGCCAGAGCCAAAAAATCATCGCTATCAATAATGATCCTGAAGCACCAATATTTCAGATTGCACATTACAAGATAATCGGCAACCTAAATGAAGTCGTGCCGAAAATAATAAAGGCCATCAAAGAGAAAAGTGTTAAAGAAGAAAACAAACAGGCAAATCGGACCCAGGCTGTCATTGCAAGGCCTGCCCCTGCGGAAGCAGGGGCAAGCTCGCACCCGCACAAGCGGGTGTAGGCGGTGGCAATCTCACCTGCTATGTTTTAGATTGCTTCGCCCCGATAAATCGGAACTCGCAATGACATAGAAAAATAAAAAAACAGGACGGCTTATGACAAATTTCTATAAAGACAACGATGACATTCAATTTCTATTCAGACACATAGATATGCACAAGCTGGCAGCAATTTGCGAGGAGGACTTTAAGTTCACCACCGAATTCGATTATGCACCTGCCGATGTGGACGAGGCAGTACAAAACTATCATTTAGTGCTGGATTCGCTCGGACAATTAGCTGCAGAGTTCATTGCTCCGCGTGCTGAAGAGGTAGACCGGCAAGGCAACATTCTCAATGAAGATGGTTCGGTAACCCGGCCCAAGGGCATTCAAGAGGCCCTTGAAAAACTTGCGCAGGCTGAGGTCATGGGCTTTACACTACCTCATCGGTTTGGCGGCTTGAATTTTCCAAAGCTTATTTATTCTGCTGCTATCGAAATAGTCTCTCGGGCAGATGCGGCACTTATGAACATATTCGGCCTGCAGGGAATTGCTGAGACAATCAACGCCTTTG
>CAYNKI010000057.1:0-16765 GCA_964397675.1 uncultured Pirellulales bacterium | reverse complement strand
GTTTTGCGTAAGAATTTTACCATTTTTTACATACCCTCTTTTATCACCTTGCAGCCAGCTTCCGTAGGTAGTCCATGTAACCATATAACCAATTATGCTTTTCATAATTTTGTGATAATATCCGTAATTCGTTGAGCCTACAATCCTTTTGTGGTTAGCCCCGCCACCACATGGCGGGGTCTTTGTTTACTGCGATTAAATCGCAGGGTTATAATTCCTCTGTGTAAATCCGTTTTTCAACAACAATACACTGGAATTCCACAAAGAAATCAATACAATAAGGCAGTTATGGGCCAGATAGTCGTCCTTGACCAGAATATGGTTAATATGATTGCAGCCGGCGAGGTAATCGAACGCCCTGCCAGCGTGGTCAAGGAACTGATGGAAAATAGCATTGATGCCGGTGCAACAAAAATAACAGTATCGGTCGAAGATGGAGGCAAAAAACTAATATCGGTCAGCGATAACGGCTGCGGAATGGACAGCGAAGACTTAGCCAGGGCATTCGAGTCCCACACTACCAGTAAAATCAAAACCAGTAAAGATTTGCATGCTATCTCCACGCTCGGCTTTAGAGGCGAAGCATTAGCCAGCATTGCCTCGGTCGCGCAAGTAAAGGGCGTAAGCAGAGCAAAAGATTCGGCCGTGGGCAATTGCATCGAAATTGACTGTGGCAGTAAAGAAACTGTCGGCCCAGCCAGCGCAGATTACGGCACCGCAATCCAGGTCAGAGACCTTTTCTATAAACTACCTGCCAGACGTAAATTTCTTAGAACTACTAACACTGAAATGGATCACATCACCGAGCAATTCAGACGCATTGCATTTGCAAACAGCAATCTATATATAACGCTTATGCATAACAGCAGAGAAACTTATCGGCTATCGGGTAGAGAAGGTCCTCGCCGGCAAATAGCAGAATTGTTCTCAAATGAGATCTCGGAGAATTTGATTGAAACCGAAAGCGACGAAAAACAAATACATATTTTTGCCTTACTGGGCCTGCCCAACATTTCCAGAACAAATAATAAATTTCAATATGTATTTCTAAATGGGCGATTCATCCGCGACAAGTTTATATCGCACGCAATTAAGGAAGCATACCGAGGGACCTTAGAACCAGATAGATTTCCAGTCATCTTTTTGTTTATTCAAATGCCTTACGAAGACTACGATGTAAATGTACATCCTACGAAAATTGAGGTCCGCTTTTATAATGCCAATCTGGTACACTCTCAGATCCTGGGGTGCCTAAGAGAAAAACTCTTGGCCACAGATCTTCAGACGCGGGCAAGGTTACCAGCAACAGTCCACACAGAGCCTGGGCTGAAAGCAGGCCATAGAAGCCAGGAAATTGCAGATGCGATGGCTGATTTTTTCCGAAAGCACAAGCCCGTTCAAACGCAACAGCTCGTCTCGGCGGAGCGCCAAGCCGTAGCCGGGCAAATCGGCCCAGCATCAAAGCGACCCTTCGGTGGGCAGCGTTTAGGTACTGGACAAAAGACCGAAAGCAAAGCTGCTCATCCCGCAGCCCAAATTAGCCTGGGACAAGCAAAATTCCTGCAAATACACGATAGCTTTATCGTCGAGCAAACCGATGATGGATTTGTTATTATCGACCAGCATGCGCTTCATGAACGGATTCTATATGAAGATTTGCGCAGGCGAATACGAAACAGCAAACTCGATTCTCAAAGACTGCTAATACCTGAGAGCTTCGAGGTTACCGATGCTCAGGCCGATACACTTAAAACAAATGCCGAATTAGTTGAAAAATTAGGAATCGAAATTGTGCCGTTTGGTCCACGCACCTTAGCTATACATGCATTTCCCACCTTGCTGGCAAAGGCTGAACCACTCGATTTTGTTCAGGACTTAATCGATTTACTAATTGATAAGAGTACAAGCTTTGATGCGGAAAGACTGCTCGATGAAGTTTTGAATATGGCTGCATGTAAAGCAGCAATTAAGGCCGGCCAAAAGCTTAGCGACAGCGAGATCGAACAACTGCTCGCAGATAGACAGCGCACCGAATATTCCAGTCGGTGTCCCCACGGAAGGCCTACCACAATAAAATTCTCAACGAGTGACTTGGAAAAACAGTTTAAGAGAACATGATGAAAATACAGTCCATCTGTCATTCTGAGCGCAGCGAAGAATCTCTTACTTGGAAACAACAGACCCTTCGCTTCGCTCAGGGTGACAGTTCTAAATGGTTGTGGCTATTTTTGCTAATTGTGTGCTGGACAGGTGCTGGACTTGCAATATTGGATTTCCAACAAGAGCAAAACCACAACGATACCCCCCTACCGACTCAGGCCGATAGAATCGTCTCCATGGCTCCAAATCTGACGGAGATAGTTTTTGCACTTGGGCTGGAGGATAAAGTCGTCGGCGTAACAGTTGACAGCGATTATCCCCCGGCAGCAACAAAAAAAACAAAGGTAGGAACATTCTGGCAGCCAAATACCGAAGCGGTGATAGCAGCTAAGCCGGACCTTGTAGTTACGCTTGCATTTAACCAACAAAGAAATCTTGCCGAGCGATTGAAACGGATCGGCTATAACAGCTTGATAGTAAACATTGAAAAGGTGAGTGACCTTTTCAAGGCTATCGAAATAATTGGTGCTGCTACTAATAAGCAACACGAAGCAAATGAACTGGTACGCGACATCATAGAAAAGCTGGACAAACTCTCAGCTTTGGTTAGCATAAATGATAGGCCCAAAGTACTTTGGGTCGTTCAAAGGCAACCATTACGTGTGGCTGGTCGAGACACATTCATCAACGAGATGATTGAACTGGCCGGCGGAGAAAACGCTATCGGGCCAACGTTACATAAATATCCACCAATCGGAGCCGAGCAGGTCATTACGTGTAGTCCTGATGTCATTATTGAGCCAGCCATGAATCAAGAAGATATAAACAAGCAACAAGCTAGCGCCACTCAATATTGGGGCAAGTTTAAGAATGTCCATGCAGTAATCAATAAGCAAGTTTATGTAATCTCTGGTGATACAGTCACTCGGCTTGGGCCACGACTGTATGAAGGGACCAGAACTATTGCCAGATGTCTAAGGCCGGCGCTCTTTGCAAACTGAAGCAATGAAAGAATTACTTACACCAAAAAAGTTAGTCGTGAGGACTGCATCAGCAGGCATAATACTGGTAGCAGTAATGTTCGTGTGCTTGTTGATAGGCACTGAGAGTATTTCATTAAAAGCGGTATTTCGTGGGGGTGGGGAACTATCAGCAGTTAATCCTGACTACGAGATTTTCGTCAAAGTTAGACTGCCTCGAATTATTCTTGCTGCTATTGTCGGGGCAGCGCTGGCATGTTCGGGTGTCGTTTTTCAAGCTCTTTTGCGAAATCCTCTTGCCGACCCATACATACTGGGTATATCAAGCGGAGCAGGGTTAGGAGCTATTATCGCAGTTCTCAGCGGATTCAACTGGACACTGTGGGGTCGGTCGCCGATAGCAATCTTTGCATTTGCAGGTGCGCTGGGGACAGTCTGGTTGGTGTGGTTCATCGGTCGGCTTACAGGAAAGTTCCATGTGACAGGCTTACTACTTGCAGGTGTGGTAGTTAACGCCTTTTTCTCTGCCGTAATCATGTTTCTAACATCAGTTGCAAAAAGCCAGCAGGTACACGCGACTATTTTCTGGCTGATGGGCAATATGACAGAAGAAGATTTTTTTGTACTATGGATAGGAGGCGGATGCGTATTATCAGGGATATTAGCATTATTTAACATAAGCCCACAGTTAAACGTCCTTAGCTTCGGTGAGGATGACGCCAGGAGCATAGGCATAAACACTACCAGAATCCAGATAATTGCTTTTGCGGTCGCAGCGTTTATAACTGCTATTGCAGTCAGCTTAAGCGGATTAATAGGATTTGTCGGGCTAATAGTCCCTCATGCAGTACGGGTCGTTTTTGGCCCTGATCATCGTCAGTTATTCCCCTTAAGTGGTATTATCGGTGCAATATTCTTGGTCGTTGCCGATACACTGGCACGTATTGTCGTTGCTCCGGCACAACTGCCGGTTGGTGTGGTGACAGCTATTATAGGTGGACCTTTTTTCATGGTTCTTCTGGTAAGACATAGTAAAAAAATTAGTTGGCTAAAATGAGCAGTATTATAGAGGTTGAAAATTTAAGCTTTAGATATACATCGCAAATTACGATTTTGAAAAACATTAGCTTTGAAGTAATGCCAGGTACATTTTTGGCAATAGCTGGACCAAACGGGGCAGGCAAAAGCACTCTGCTTAATCTGCTGTGTGGACTGCTGGCACCTAAACCGGGCACCATAAGAATTGACGATGCAGCGATAGAATCATACAAAACCGAAGACCTGGCTAAAAAAGTGTCGTTTGTACGGCAGGAATTTGTGCCGGCATTTGGCTTTTCTGTAATCGAGATGGTTTTAATGGCAAGAACGCCCCATTTTGGCCAGCTTGGATTCGAGAGCAAAGCTGACAGGGACATAGTCAACGAATCGCTGGAGCTGACCGATACAGCACAATTTGCCTTGCGGCCACTCGTAAGCCTAAGCGGCGGGGAACGGCAACGAGTTTTTATCGCCAGGGCACTTGCGCAAAACACCGCTATTTTACTTTTGGATGAGCCGACAAGCTTTTTAGATTTGAAACATCAAGTCGGCATATATGATTTACTCAAAGCAGCACAACTTGACAAAGGCAAAACCATCATAGCTGTAACACATGACATCAATCTGGTAGCCCAATATGCAAATGAAGTTCTGCTTCTTAGCACTGATGGTAGTTACAATATCGGCAAAATCGAAGACGTCTTCTCCACCCAGCAAATCGAACAAGTTTTTGGCGTTAGAACATTTGCAGGCAGTGTGGGACAGGAGAAATTTTTCCTGCCTTTAGGCAAATTTGCAAAAGACAGCAGACACATCAACATCAAACCAAACCGCAGCTAACAGAAATAAATATAGCAGCCTTTTTGCAATTATAACTGCTTGGTTATCAAGAACTTAGCATTAGTAAGAGCAAATTTTGCTTGCATAATTTGATTGCGCTGAGTATATATACGAAGAAAGTCTTACAAGCAAATTAGGCAGTAAAAAAGTGACACCAAAACGCAAAAAAGCTGCTAAGAAGAAAGCAAGCTCAAATCGGACAGAGAAAAATCGATTAAGCGCCTTCGATATTGAGCACTTTAAACAATTGCTTTTAGAAAAGCGCAAGGAAATTCTAAGAAATGTAAATGAAATAGAGGACGAGGCTCTAAAGAAATCCCGAATGGATGCAACCGGAGATCTATCGAGCATGCCAATCCATATGGCTGATATCGGAACTGATAATTATGAGCAGGAATTTGTTTTAGGATTGATGGACAGTGAAAGAAAGCTCCTGCAGGAAATCGACGATGCGCTGCAGCGCATAGATGAGGGCACTTACGGCATATGCGAAGGCACTGGCAAACCAATAACAAAAGCTCGACTGGAAGCCCAGCCTTGGGCCAGATACTGTGTTGAATATGCCCGCATGTTAGAAGAGGGTATTGTAACAGAAGAAGAATAAATCGGTGGCAGAGTCGCAAGAATATGGATTTGAGCACAGGTAGAAAGCACTTTAAAAAATAAAGTCAGTTTAAGCTTTGTAACCTGGTATCAACAACAAACAGTACCACACCGGAAAAGCTCATCTGGCCGATTGAACATGAGTATGAAACATAGATGTCCAGTCTGTCATAAAGTTGTTAATCTATCACCCCAAGTACAATCTGAAAAAGCAGAATTTTTCCCTTTTTGCTCCCGGCGGTGCAAGTTAATAGATCTGGGTGCTTGGTTGGATGCCGAGTACAAGATAATCCCAACACGGCCATCACATAAGTCCAATAAGCCACCCGATAGTTTCTCGGAAATCCCCTCTAACGGAAAAAAAGTAAACAGTGAATTAAAAAATAAAATTATATAAAAATAGTTGTAACCGACCGAAAATTAGCTATATTTAGAATCTATCTTTACGACAATAATAGTAATTGTAACATTTTTTGAAAGGAAGGAAAATGACTAACGAAAAAGAACCTACGCAATGGTTTAATAACCTCCTTTTTCCGAAAGTGTTCCAAGCCTTCCGGATAGCCATTCAACCAAGCAAATTGATTATTGCTTTTTTAGCAGTGGCTGTTATATGTGTAGCCGGCTGGCTCATGGACTTTAACAAAACGGTCGTTACGACACCGGGTACACAAGGAAAAGAAACAGAGTTACAAATTTATGTGACCACTCCGGATCAATTAGAATCATACATTGAAAATGCTGAAGAAAATGGTGAACGCACAGGCGTATTTTCTACACTTAGTCCTTTCGCCTCAGGGAGGTTCCACGGTGCTCTGTATTCGATCTTCAGGTTCAATATCGAGGGCGTGGCTATAAATATCATTGACTGTTTTAAGGCACCAATATGGGCCCTTAAATACCATTATGTTTATAGCATCATCTTTTTCGCCATAATACTCGCTGTGATTTCCATTGCGGGGGGGGCTATCTGCCGAATCGCAGCGTTACAATTCGCGCGAGGTGAAAAACCCGGCTTAACTGAGGCTCTGCGCTTTGGCGTAACGAAATTCACCAGTTTCTTCACCGTACCTCTGGCACCAGCAGGGATAATTATTTTCATAGGCTTCTTCATATTTCTTTTGGGACTCGTAGGCAACATTCCCTGGGTTGGCGAGCCGATAATGGTTATCTTTATGGTGTTAGCTTTGATTGCCGGCGGACTGATTGCGGTTGTTTTGATAGGTGCGGTTGCAGGATTTAACCTAATGTTTCCAGCCGTAGTATACGACAACGCCGATTGTTTTGACGCAATAAGTCGTGCTTTTAGTTATCTATTTGCAAAACCGTGGAGGATGGGCTTTTATACCATTATAGCCGCAGTCTACGGTGCAATCTGTTACATCTTTGTGCGGTTTTTCACCTTTTTATTGCTCTGTGTCACTTATTTTTCTTTGCAGTTAGGCATCTTGGGCGACAATAGTAAGCTCACAGGAATCTGGCTGGACAAACCAACATTTTTGGACTTAGTTGTTACACCAAATTGGACAGCACTTAACGGATTAGAGTTATTCGGAACTTTTTTGGTATACCTATTGCTGTTAGCTGTTGTTGTCTTAGTAACGGCTTTTATAGTAAGCTTTTATTTTTCTGCCAATACTATAATCTATTCACTTATGCGCAAAGCAGTTGACAATACCGCTCTGGAAGACGTTTATACACCTGCCGAGGAAAACAAAACTGAGCCCGCCTACCCAGAGGCTCGTCCGTCGGGCAGGCCGAGCGTAACTGAACCCTTCGAAAAGCTCAGGGCAGGCTCTGAGCCGGAAAAGACACCGCCAGAGTCAAAGTCAGAGGAAACGTAAAACGTAAAACGAAAAGCTAAAAACTAAGGAATTCAACAGTTTTACACTTTAAGTTTTAAGTTTTTAGCTTCCAGAGTAAGCCTTCCATCTTTACTTCAAAACCTGCTGGACAGGAAATAGCGGACAGCAGAAGGAAGATAATGTATGCGTTAAACTGCGTTCAGCAGCCGTATTAATCGCTTAGTAATAATTTCTTGACGCCTGCTTAAGGCCTTTTTATAGTTAATCTTGTGAAAAATTGTAGGCGGGACTTCGGCGTTTGGAAAATATGCCTGATTCGAACACAAATACGCGGCTAAAGAACAAGAATCAAAACCAATTAGAACTTCCAGCTCACCCCCCTGCTTTGTTACTTACATTTCGCAAGCCGCTAATCATTCTTGCTCATATAATCGCTTTTGCTGCCTCTCTGATGCTTTCTTTCTTGGTAGTAAACGAGATGCAGTTCAGACGAGCTTGGCTTGTAGATTTGTACCCTACGTTGCTATTGTTTTTTCTGATCGTAAAGTTGCTAATATTTGCGCTCTTCAAACAATACAGTGGCTGGTGGCGCTACGTGGGGATTTCCGACCTAATCGGGATATTAAGGGCATCACTGATCAGCACTTTAATAATCGTAGCCGTATGGTTCGCAATCGGCTATATCAATTCTATTCGTAAAAACTTACCGCCTGGTTTGGATGCAGTTGCCGAAGGTGTATGTATGGCCGATATGTTTATCACAGTATTAATACTTGGCGGATTACGCATGGTAATACGGCTATACCATGAGGAATTTCGCACAGTAGAAGGTGGGCGATTGAAGCGATTTCTCATAGTCGGCGCAGGTAACGCCGGCGAAGCACTGCTGCGAGAGATTCACCGTATGCACGTCACTCAATATGAGGTGATCGGCTTTATTGATGATGACCCTCTCAAGCAAGGCATCAATATTCATGGAATACCGGTAATTGGCAGAGTTGAACAATTACCAATAATCTGCGAGGACCGCAATATCGAAGAAATCGCAATTGCGATACCCTCAGCGACCCATCAGCAGCTAAGACGCGTTATTCAAGTATGTGAGGGCACCAAAATTCGGTTCCGGACGGTACCGGCAATTACCGATATCGCATCCGGAAAGTTCCGTGTTTCGCAGATCCGTGCTGTTGAGATCAGCGATTTGCTCGGTAAATTCGGCAGAGAAGAAATCCAGCTTGATCTGGACCTTATAGAAAATTATTCCAAGGATAAAGTTATTCTTGTTACCGGCGCCGGCGGCTCAATCGGCTCGGAAATGTGTAGACAGCTATGTAATTTCAATCCTAAACTACTGCTGCTGGCCGAAATAGCTGAGAATCCGTTGTTCTATATAGAGCGGGAACTGCGCAAACATTTTCCCACAGTCCGCATAGAGGCTGTTATTTGCAACATTACCGACAAAATCCGTGTAGATGAGGTTTTTAAAAAGCACAAGCCGCAGGTTGTAATACACGCTGCTGCTCACAAGCATGTGCCCATGATGGAGCTTAATCCTGGCGAAGCAATCAAAAATAATATCATAGGCACACAAACTGTAGCTGATGCCGCAGACAGCTTCGGCATAACTAATTTTGTAATGATTAGCACCGACAAGGCTGTCAATCCAACAAGTATAATGGGCTCATCCAAGCGAATCGCGGAGATGTACATTCAGGATTTAAATCGGTCCAGCCAGACACATTTTGTAACTGTGCGGTTCGGCAATGTGCTTGACTCTGAAGGCTCGGTCGTGCCTACCTTTAAGAAGCAAATAGCTGAAGGAGGCCCTGTAACCGTTACACATCCCGAGATGAAGCGGTATTTTATGACCATACCGGAAGCAAGCCAGCTCGTCCTTCAGGCGGCAACAATGGGAAAAGGTGGAGAAATCTTTGTGCTGGATATGGGCGAGCCGGTAAAAATTGCAGACTTAGCTAAAGAGCTTATTACGCTCAGCGGTTTCAGGCCCGGCGAAGATGTTGAAATGGTTTTTACGGGGCCCAGACCCGGAGAAAAGCTCTTTGAAGAGCTTCGAATAGAAGGCGAAGACATGCAGCGCACAAGGCATCGCAAAATCCGAATATGGAAAAATATCCCAATGGATCGAGAAAAACTTCGCACCGGTATAAACGAGCTGGTAGATATTGCTAAAACCCAAAACTACAGTGAAATATCTCAGAAAATCAAAGAGCTTGTCCCCGAATATACCGGAGTGGACGGCAGCAACGCCAGCACGGCCAGTTGTGAGTAGTATTTCGATGCTTGATTCTCGACACTCGATGCTCGCACTCGTCCTTCTTCTGTCATCCGTCGTCTCTCATCCATCGTCCGTCATCCGTTCTCTGTCTTCCGTCCCTTCGACTTTGCTCAGGGCAAGCTTCTGCCTCGGTCAGTTCTCAGTAATCAGTTCCCACCACAATCGCGGATAGTCCTTACCTTCATCAATCCACCATATATCCTCGGTGCCATTTGCCGTCTCATCCACAAAGTCCCAGCCGGCATCAAGGAATGTGCTGGCAGTCTGCATTTCTACCGTGGTCTTACCTGTGCCGCCATCACTGCTGGCCTGGCCAGAAGTCTGGATGTCCCAGAAGGAAGACGCAACTGATCCAACTTTAAGAAGCCCTACTAAACCGCCGACGGAGGAATTTCCAGAAGCAATACCCGTTGAATAACAGTTTAATATCTCTCCTGGTGACTCGAAGTAAACATCCCAGGTCTGTATATACCCGTTGGAACCCACCAGCCCACCAACAATAGTATTTACCGAAGTGTTGTATGTGGCGTATGAGTTGTTGATTGTTCCGGTGTTTTCACCCACGAGACCACCGACACACTCAATCCCTACAACATCTGCGCTGGAACGGCAATTGGTGATTATTTTACTATTACTTCCCACCAGCCCGCCGACATCATTTCTTCCTGAGATGCTTCCAACTGAATCACACTTGGAGATTTCACCATTATTTGTTCCCACCAGCCCTCCAGTGCTATCATTCCCGGAGACTTCTCCTGAAGATGTGCAGTTGATTATTGTTCCACCACTTATTCCCACAAGGCCACCCACGCATCTATTGCTGAAAACGCTGCAATCTGCATGACAATCGCTAATCGTACCATCATTTGATCCGACCAGGCCTCCGACAATACCATTTCCGAAAATACTTCCGCCCTGGACATAGCAACCGGTTATAATTCCATTCGTCAATTGGCCAACCAGCGAACCTACTTTCCACTCTGTCGTCGAGTTAACATTAGGGTCAATCAATCCTAAGTTTCTAACCTCTGTATGGGGATTATCAATATATCCAAAAAGTCCTGCGTGGTCTTTGTTCGTGGAAGTATAAGAGAAGTTAGAAATAGTATGGCTATTACCATCAAAGACACCGACAAAAGGAAACGTCTCATTGCCTATGATAAAAAACTCGTCATTTGTCAAATCAATATCATTGGTTAACTTAAAATGTGCAGCCATCAACCTTGGGTTATAGCCGATATGATTCAGGTCATTAGCTGTTGAAAGCAGGTAAGGATCATTTGTCTCTCCACTACCACCTGCATACATGGGCAACGGAGGTAACTGAGATTCAGGCAATTGCCACCAAAGAATTGGAAGCCCTCCACCAGTAGGTTGTGCCCAAATATCACTTGGGCCATCAGGAGCATTAATAAAGTCCCATCCTGCATCCATAAAAATATTAGGATCCTGCATCTGTGCCGTGGTGAGTCCTATGCCCCCGCCGTTTTCTGATATTCCGCTCTTTTGCATATCCCAGAAGCAGTCGCTAATAAATGCCTCGGAATTCTCATAATTTCCCACTAAGCCCCCCAAATTAGAGAAATTTCCTCTAGAGATTATCTCTACACTGGCATAGCACTGATTGATATAGGTAAGATTATAACCCACCAGGCCACCGATGAACTCGGCGTTGTGCCCCTGAGAAATACTGCCTGCGGCGTAGCAGTAGGCGATTTTACTGGGATAACTACTTCTTCCAACCAGAACGCCGAGGTACCTGATTTCCTCTCCTGCGAAAACGCTGCCGTTTACGTAGCAATTAGTAATGGTTCCAGAATTCGAGCCAGCTAATCCAGCAATATTGTAAGAACCATCCCCTGCTGTTATTGAAACATCATCCAAACCCAGATTTTGGATTTTGCCGTTGCTTTCGATGGAGCCTACCAAGCCAAGCAAGAAATCTGCCTTTCCACCTTGAATGGTTAGATTCTTTATTAGATGGCCATTACCCTCAAAAAAGCCATTAACTTTTGGAATCGGCGCATTTCCCCACGTTATGCCGGTAAGGTCAATGTCGTCTACCAGTTTATATGAGGCTGTTCTATCAAAACGAAAAATCGCGCCTAAGTCCTCAGCCGTAGCTATTTGGTATGGATTTTCCGGTGTACCGGCACCGTTCAATTTGTGTGGCTGATAATTTTCCGAAAAAATTGTCAATTCAGGGTATCCTCCGCCTTCGGGCATTTGCCAGATATCAGATGTACCATCAGTACGGTCACCTGCCATGTCCCAACTTGAAGCCTGATAGGTCTGAATATCCTGCATTTGTGCCGTAGTCAGTCCTATGCCAGATGCGCTGAAAGACTGTCCACTTGTTTCCACGTTCCAAAAGCATTGATTGACCAAGACATATTCGGTGATACTTGCCGCTAATCCTCCTATGAAAGAAGTTTTGATGCTACTGGACACCCGGCCAGCAGCGTAGCAATTTGTGACCTTGCTTGCGTGAAGTTGACCAACAAGCCCACCAAGATATATGTATCCTGAAACATTTCCTATTGCATAGCAGTCAGATATGATGCCCGACGCTGAACCCACCAGACCGCCAAAAGATCGGCTACCATAACCGCCTGTAACGTTGCTAATAGTGTAACAGTTGCTTATTTCACTGTTTGAATTATTTCCCACCAAACCCCCAATTGAACGACCGTAGTTGCCAACTGTAATAGTACCGATGGAATAGCAATTAGTGATCTCGTTATGCATCTCCGCATTTCCCACGAGACCACCAATCCAATTACACTCACTCCCAGTAGAAACTTGACCTCTGGCATGGCTATCCTTGATGATGCTGCCCCAATGGCACGAACCCGCTAGGCCACCTATATCAAAGTTATTATTTGCACCTGAAACATTGCCGGTGGAATAGCAATTGACAATACTACCCCAATTCGTTCCCACCAATCCACCGAGCGCCAAGCTCATATCTCCAGAAGTGACATCGACACTGGCGTGACAGTCTTTGATGCTACCGTCGTTCGCCCCTACCAGGCCGCCGATCCACCTACTATGTTCTTCTCCAAAGACTTTACCAGTCGCGTAGCAGTTGGTTATATTACCACCACTATCCCCCGCCAGTCCACCTATGCAATCTAAGCCGCTGATAAGGACACCTTCTAAACCCAGATTATGTACTCGGCCGTTTGTTTCTATTGTACCGAACAACCCAACGTAGTCCCCCGCAATATTATGGATGCTTAGGTTTCTAATTTTGTAACCATTGCCGTCTAAGCTGCCTGAAAAGGCGGTGCCCTGGAAGTGTCTTGCATCATTTACATCAGGTGCAATCACAGCCTGGATAAAGACCCGCCCGCCGGGCAGATTTGGGTCCAGATCGATGTCGGCGGTCAGGATAAAGTGCTTGTCGTAATCTTCGGGACTATCGCCAAGTGCCATCAAGTCCTCCGCTATAGCAATCTGGTACGGGTCCCCCTCTGTTCCACTGCCGCCGGCGTATTTACAAGGCGCAGTTTCCCATATCCAGGCCCCCATGCCTCCCAGCATGTCATAGACCATTGAGAAACCCTTTGAATCCAGGAAATTGGCGGCCCGATTGCTTCGACCACCGCTGCGGCACACTACTAAGACTGGACCATGCATGGGCAGCTCTTCATATCGGGCCTGCAGCACTCCTGAATTCCAAGGGTAGTTCAGTGCACTCGGAATGTGTCCTATAGCATCACAGTATTCATACAGCTCCCTGACGTCGACAACAATGAGATCATTCGTAAAATCGATGAGGTCTCGTGCTTGTTCTGCTGTAACATCGGTATGGGCCAAAGCGCAGGGATTGAACACAATCAAAGCCACGCTGGCCAAGAATAGCACGGTTCTGAGATTTGTATTCATGAATATTCCTCCTCAAGAACAGATTCCGCTAAAGGGATTGCCCGCAGAATTCGCGAATTTTTCATCTCCACCATTTTCAGTCCTCCTTCCCCCAACCTTTGTGCATTAAGATAATCGCCTGCTTTTCCTATGTTCGCTCACATGTAGTATACCACATGGGTACTGTCAGTGTCAACTGCAGAAAGGCAGAAAATTCTCTTCTTTATTTATGAACAACAGACGCTGATAATTTGCAATTTGGCAAGGGTAGGAGCCTTGCTTAAAATGATACTGGGACAAGATTGCATAAAAAAAGCCGTCCCGATGTACATCGGGGCGGCCTTTGTATTCACGGTCAATCCCAAAGCGAGTCGGGATTCTTTTATTAGTTGTTACAACTCGCCATTACCATCCTCGCTATCCGGTTTTACTTCATGCAAGTTATTGGATTCTTCCCTCGGATGAGCGCTATCATAGACCTCTTTTAGTTTCTTTGTGGTAAGATGTGTATAAATCTGGGTCGTTGATAACGACTGATGGCCAAGCAATTCCTGAACACTCCTTAAATCCGCACCATTGTTTAACATATGCGTAGCAAAGCTATGACGCAAGGTGTGTGGGCTAATCGCCGAGTCCAGGCCAGCCATTTTAAGGTATTTGTCCATCTTGCGACGGACGCTACGGGTGCTGAGCCTTCGACCGTGTTTATTCACGAACAAAACTTTCAAGTCAAAATTACTATTATTTTGTGCCCTTTTATTTCTGAACTCCATATAGTGCTGAATAACCTGCAAAGCAGATGAGCTTATAGGCGAAATCCTTTCCTTCTTGCCCTTACCTCGGATATGCATAACCTCGCCTAAGAAATCTATATCATCCATATTCAAAGCTACAAGCTCACTGACTCTTATACCAGTACTGTAAAGCGTCTCCAAAATAGCTCTATCTCTTGCCCCCAGCCAAGTATCAATGGGTGGTGTCTCGAGCAATATCTTTACCTGCTCGTACTCAAGGAATCGCGGCAGTTTCTTCTCTTGCTTTGGCGTTCTAACCGCTGTAACCGGATTGGAGCTAAGCCGATCTTTTTTTACCAGGAACTTATAAAAGCTCCGCAGGGTAGCCAATTTGCGTGCTATGGTGGATTTTGAGTACTGCTTCCCATTAAGAAAAGCCAGATACGCTCTGACGTCGCTGGTCTGTACTGTTAGAAGTAACTGGTCTACTTTTGGTACAGTTTCAGTTGCTACTGCCGTAGCTGGGCCAGCCTGCTGTTGGGAAAGCGAAGTCGGCCCGGCTGTTAATCCCGATACATCGGGACTGTCAGAAGCGCCGATTAAAAACTCACCAAATTGTCTAAGATCAGCACCATAACATTTCGCCGTGTGTTCGGAGAACCGCTTCTCATATTTTAAGTGATTTAAGAACTGTTGGACAATTATATTGTCTTCTTCCATATTGCACCTACCTATTATTTACATGAATTTGTGTATCTTTTATAAGTTCGTCTGCCCGACCAATAAGCGTCTGCGTTAGTTTGAAACTCAGGACTGCTGCATCAAACCAGTCAAAGTTTGTCCGCTTATCCTTTGCCTGCTCAATAAGAACATCCAGAAGCTCATCTTCACGCCCATCCTCATAACGAAATATGAACTTTTCTCCTGTCTTATTTAAAATCAACTGTCGAGTCATTTTTTTCATTACTACAGTCGGCCTCGACTCAAACAAAATTGGCCTAAATACTGATAACCAAGTGGCTCGTATTAACACCTATATCTTTTATCGGTCTAATAACCATCCACTAAAGTCTAAACTTTAATTTTTCTCATTAAATGCGATAAATTTAGACTATGGTAAACACTACAACGCTTTTATCGGCCAATAAGAGTCACGTCTTTACAAATTGAATAGTAATATGGCAAATTACAGCCAAATTTTGACAAATTTATGAATAGCTAAAACTCCACCTAAAAGGCGGGGCTAAATATTTAGCCCCACATTTCATGCGGAATTTGCCATAAAGAAGATCATTCCATCTTTCTTCTCGGAATGAATAACCCCCTGTTTTTGAAGGTGACTGATATATTTTAACGCCTCATTGCGTCTAATACCCAGGCCTGAGCAAATATTCTGTATCGAGCAAGGCCTGCGTTTCAGCATTGATAATACATCTTCTGCTCTACTTTCAATGTGCTTGCCAAGATGGCGTGGTAAAAAGTCAGCTACAACCTCACACTTTTCTCCCAGTTGGCCAGCTATAACCCGTAGCTTCTCATCGTCCATTGCTTTGACATTTGGTTCAGCCGTAGGTCGCACGGCTGTATTAAGCTGCACCTTATCTGGGCGAATACGTTCTATAGCATCTTTGATTTTTGCAATTTGCTCGGCATCGGTGTTGATCCCTTCGATAAAAAATACTTCAAGCCATATCTGGCCTGTAAATTCATTTCTAAATGCGCATAAACCAGAAATCAACTTTTCAATACTGATATCCCTATGAGGTCGATTTACTCTCTGGAAAGCTTGCTCGTCGCCGGCATCGAGCGAAGGCAGAACAACATCAGCTTTTACACAGTCAGCCCGTACATCCTGCCTATATAACAAAGTGCCATTTGTTAATATAGCTACAGGAATATCAGTAAGTTTCTTTATGACGTCTATAAGCTCACCGAGCCGAGAATTCAGCGTCGGCTCACCGGAGCCGCTAATAGTGATATAATCGGCCTGCAGGCCCTGGGCTAATCGTTCCCTCAGCTCAGCCAAAACCTCCTCGACAGGAATATAGTCTTTACGCTCGATGGTCTTCTCAGTGGTTCTTCCAATCTGGCAATATATACAATCCAGCGTACAGACCTTTACAGGTACGATATCAACGCCCAGACTCAGCCCAAGCCTGCGTGAAGGCACCGGCCCATACAAATACGTATCTCGTATCTCGTATCTCTTTCTTCGCATACAGCTTAAGCCGATTATAAAACTGAAAACCTAAAGCACAAAACGCAAAATCATAGCGTAAAACTTAAAGCTTGCTCAAATCCTTACCTTTAATAATGCAATTTTGAGTTTTAAGCTATGGTTTTTAGTTTTTATTTTTAAGTTTTTCACTTCTGGATTTTACCTATAAAAGCGCCGGTTTAATCCCGTAAACGGTTACGATTTTCTTCTATCTGTGTACGACCTTGAATATACCTTTGCAGACTTTCAATAAATCCTCGAGCCAATCTATGGGCATAATA
>CAYNKI010000056.1:0-16798 GCA_964397675.1 uncultured Pirellulales bacterium | reverse complement strand
AGTGCCTAAAGTGAGCTAAAGTTGGATTCTCGATGCTTGTGAGTAGTTCATTGTTCATAGTTAGTAGTTTCCTTTGACTTTGAACTTATTTTGGCGTGTATCTGCTGATACGAAAACGTGCGGTTCTCCGCGTGCTTCCCGCTCCGGGCGGGTTATGTTTGCTTAGCAGCAGGGTTATGCACCAAAATAGAGTATTTCAGTCGTTATAGGAAATCTTCTCACTCGGCCGGGGCCTCCGTAAAAAACTGCTTCGGAGGGTTATAGCGATCATCTATTACATTGGCTCCTGCGGGCAACTCCGGTGAAAAGATAGAAGGTTTGATAGGAACATTGAAATTAACGCTGCCTGGAATCGCTTCAAATGTTTCTGAAGAACTCAATATTTTTTCCCCTCTAACATAAACATATTTCTTTGAAATATACTTACGAGGAAACCATTCACCACTAGTGCTTTCTGCATACTCTTGACAGATTATTTCGTTGTTGAGTTTATTGTTCTCATACAACGCGGTATACAAAATGGACATGCCTTTATCGGGTGCGAGAATACGTTCCAGTTTAAACCCAACATTAGCCATTTCCAAAGTAGCATGAACCTGACCATTGATGGTGGAGCGTTTGATGCTGGCTAACCCCTGGTTTATCACGTCGGTGAACATTTGCAATTGCGAGTGCTTGGGACTTTGGTCATGGCCAAATTGATGGAATTTTGGAAAATATATTTTGCGGCGTGAAATGTTTACATAAGTATCAGTGGTACCCTGTAGGTTCTGAACGCTCGTTAGTGAGATACTTTTATCACCATCGAATACCATTGTGCTAAATGAAAGGGTGTCAATTATATTTGGATCGTTTCTGATCCTATCTAACATAGCAGTAGAAAGAGAAGCATAATCTCTACGTTTCTTGTTCTGGTCAAAGTACAACCTTTCAAGTGTATGAGTAGCCTTATCTTCCTTCAATGACAAGTCTAAACCTGTTGTCAATCGGACAATCCTAAGATATCTCTGTTTCTGCTCGTCATCCTTAAATTCTCTCGCTTCCAGCAAGTCGTTTACATCAAGAGCCTTTTTGAAAGCAGTGCGAATATAAGTTCCCTTCCCCGAGAGACGAGGGGTTGAATCGCTCAAAAGAATTTCTCGAAGGGAAGCTTCGATATTCATTGTGTTTGAGGCAAGAAGTGGCATAGCCGCTAAAATGATAGCCATGCAGCCCAAAAAGTAAATTGTCGTTTTCATTTTTAAGTATCTCCCTTTTTCCATTAAGCAATTTGTTTTTCTTACTATAATTCCTTCCTGGGTTCTGTTTTTTTCAGAAAATCGACCTTCTCAAAGGTTCAGTCTACACAACCTGTTTGATATTCCAAGTACTCATTACTAATTTCCTCGCAATGGCAATATTCAAGTAAACAATTACCATACTCCAGCCCACAATTATCTATGCAAAGCGAATCGCCACCACAAGCTGCAATGCAAATGGCCAGCTTGCCTGCGCAAACCGCTATTTCAAGTAATGTAGGCCCAACATAATCGAACGTTACTGTATGCTTAGTAGCTTTTGAATTTTCAGTGCAGGTATCGCCGGGATTGCTACTGTGGGTACAAGAGCCCATCGTTCGACTACCATTATGGTCGTCACAATCTGGCAGTTCTCCTTCGCCCGGCAACCAGTCGCTCCAACCCGAATATCCTGAACAATATAGGCAGCTACCATCTAATACGCACCCACAATTATCACATCCATAACAGGCCGGACAGTCTGAATCTGTACAACAGTTATCGCCTGGATCGCAACATATTTCGTCATTACAGCAGTCGTCACTATCGCAACAGGTGCCGTTGCAACATATCTGCCCTGCACTGCAGCAAACACCATTGCAGCAATCGTTACTGCAACAACTACCACCACAGCAGCTTCCGCTGCCGCACGCCCACACGCAGTAATAGCCATTCCAAGTATAGCAATCGGGACAGGGCGGCGGCCAAGCTCTCGCCAGCACCGTCACAGTACTCACCAAGGGGCACACAGCGGTCTTCACAAATGCCATTATTACATTCCTCGCAATTCGCAGCGTTGCACTTGCTGCTGTCATCTAAGCACGTGCAGGTATAGCAACCGCCATGGCATTCACCTGTGCAATCTGAATGTTGACCACACTCGGCCCAGTCCTTCAATACACAACCACAGTCAATACATTCATAACAGTACCCATATCCATATTCTTCGCTGCACCAATCGACATAATAATTTTCCTCACAGTAACCATCGACACAATCACAGCACCAATCACCACAATCCCACCAATAGTCACACTCATCGCCCTGATCAGGGTCTGGGCACGCTATCGTTGCTGACGTAAAGACGGATAACACTATATAAATCGATAGACAAACTATTATTTTTATCTTCATTTTTCAAGCCCTTCCATTCTTTCAATATTGGCTTGGTGCGGCCTAAATTCACCTGGACCCAGTCTATAAATAAAGCGATTCGCTGCGGTTATTAACCTTTTTACTGCCTGTCAAATCGGGAAATTGTATAATTATTTCTTTTCCTGTTCAACTGCGTTTCCCATGTATACTGTTTTGTATTCTGCTTTATCCTCGAGATAGCCTTCTGGGATAGGCACCATGAAAATACTATTAGAAAAGTTGGGGTCGTTTGCAACAACGTTAGTCGCACGATAAACAATACGTTCCCAAGGATTTCCAACTCCAAAAGGAGAGCTTACAAAATAAACTTCCACTGGCCACCATATATTTTTAGCTGCCTCATCTAATTTTCTTACGTCTATTGAATTAACCAGCACTTCATTTCCGTCTTTATCATTTCTTGCGCTTTCATGTTTCAATAATGCAAAACCACGATTCGGATCGAGCCACCAGCTTTTTCGAAATCCTTTTCCCTTCATGGATATATTTAGGCATTCGACACCTCTAAGCTCATGAAAAGTAATCTCTAATTCAGTATTTTTAATAGCAAAATTGGGGTCTAATCCAGCATCTTTAAGAGAGCGCAGAGCACGATTTGGATATGCAAAATATTGAAGCTGACTAGAAAACGACTCTTCTTCGCTGCTAAAGTGGAAATTCAAAGAAGCATTTATTCCTATCATTTTCTTATACCATCTACTTCTTAATTGACGTGGAGCATCGGGCAACACACGCCATTTATTAATATGAAATACTTTTCCACTATGTGAGGTTGAATTGTTGATGTACCTTCCGTATTGGCCATCAAAGCTTGCAGAATAATTCTTCTCGAAGTACGGTGCTGCACCGTTTTTCCATTCGAGAACCTCCTTATGGAAGTCCACTCTTGCCTTGCCTTCACCATTTCCCTCGAACCAAGCCGTAGACGAGATATAAGTCGGGCTTCGCTGCCATGGTTCACAAGGATCGGATAAGTCGGCTTTCGTCTCCACCCAAGCCTCTGACTCAACCTTTATATTATGCAATCTTTTTTCAGCAGCTCCAATGGTTGAAGCCAGATTTTTGAGCTCTTCGACTGAAAAAGTTGATTTTGGCTGTTCAGCTTGAACAACATTCAAGATAATGAGAAAAACCGAATATACAATGCATTGTAACTTCAGATTAATCATAATTTTATACTCCCATTATGAACAAAGTCTCATTTAATTTAAACAGTCATAACTATCAAAAACAATCATAAGCAAAACCGCTGTATGTCGGACTACCTTCATCAGAACACTCACAAAACGAATACGAACCTCTCGGTACATTCTCGCATCTGGTAGGATATAATCTTGCACACCTGTCTACAATAAATTTCCTACAATCTGGATCACAAACGCCACATTTAGCAGTTCCTACGCGGAATATAATGCGATGTCCACAAAGCTGACCTAATGTTATTTCTTCACAGGAACTTTTAGTGGGATCAGGATTTCTACAGTCCAAGTCAACATCTGGATCTTCCCATTCACATGTAGCGGCGTTATCTACACATCTTTTCACACATGCGGACGGGAGTTGTTCTTCATCGCAACATTCTTCAGCACCATTACATGTATTCCAACATTCGCAATTATTACACACATGACATGAGTCAAAGCTTTCATAACAACGAAGATCACTCGTACATTCAGCCCACCATTTTAATTGACACTTACAATTTACACATTCTTCACACTCCTCGTTGCAACCATAACCAGGACCTCCAATATAACCTTCACCACAACCACATCGGGTCATACAATAGCAGGCATCATTATATATACTACAGCTCCAACAATCACCACCAAGCTTCTCGTTACAATCTGAATCGTTACGGCAATATACACATTCGCCGGCACCGTCACAGTACTCACCAAGGGGCACACAGCGGTCTTCACAAATGCCATTATTACATTCCTCGCAATTCGCAGCGTTGCACTTGCTGCTGTCATCTAAGCACGTGCAGGTATAACAACCGCCATGGCATTCACCTGTGCAATCCGAATGTTGACCACACTCGGCCCAGTCCTTCAATACGCAATAGCAGTCACTACATTCATAACAGTACCCATATCCATATTCTTCGCTGCACCAATCGTCATAATAATTTTCCTCACAAAAACAGTCGATACAGTCACAACACCAGCCACCACAATCCTGCCAGTCTACACAATCACCCACGTATTCGTCGCAGTTTTCGCCCTCCAGACAATCAGGACAGGGCGGCGGCCAAGCTCTCGCCGGTACGATGAAGCTCAATGATAACAAACAAATCAGAACAGCGCGTAAAGGTCTTATCTTCATTTTTGTACTCCTTTCAATTTTTCAAGCTGCGTCTTTACGCTTTTCATACGAGGATCTCCCGGTTCAGCAATCTCTAAAAATATGCGATATATTTCTACTGCTCGGTCTAATTCACCCATTTTTTCATAAGCCTGGCCTAAGTCATATAATACACGAGACGATCGTGGATCATCAGGTCTTTTCTGCACAAATAACTCGAAATACGTAGCGGCCTCAGCCCATCGGCCTTTCTTGAAATTCGGCCAGGCCAATTTCAGGCAGGCATGCCCAGCCAACGAGCAATCCGGATATTTCTCGATAACTGCCTGGTAAGCCTGCTCTATTAACTGGTTCGCCTCTGATTCCGGTAAAGCACCTGAGTTTCGCAATTTCTCGTAACATTCGCCTATTATACATTGGGCATTACAGGCGTACTTGTAGTCAGGCCAATCATCAACCACCTTTTGAAAGTACTCGATCGCCTTTAAGTATTGCCCCAACCGGCGATAGCATTCACCAGTAATAAGGTGAGTTTCCACGGTTACACGAGAGGCTGGTGATTGTTCACGGATTCTCTGGCCCAGAGTTATCACTTTCGTAAAGTACTCTCTGGCTTTGGCATCACGCCCTTCTTTTTCATGCCGAAAAGCATGGTTATAATATTTTTCTGCTGCCTGCCATAATGCGTCAGGCAAACCCGGATGGTCAGCAAAATCAGCAATTAGACTGTCCAGTAATACTGAATTGCACCATTCTGAACTTTTCAAAGAGCGGACATGAATTCTCCTCCTATTATAACACAGGCTGGAAAAACTGTGGATTTTTTAGCTGGTCCTATTTGCTCCGGCTACTTGACTTTCTCATCGGCAGTAATATATAACTAATAATCAATTTCGATTCATTTTTTCGGCTGGCCTTTCGGTGCTTTGGGTTTTTCTCCGACTTTATACTTTATGTCTCTAACCTTGTCATCTATTAAGTAACCGTCCGGGAAAGGAACCGTGAAAATACTTTCGTCAAAGTTAGGGTCATTTGCAATAACATTAGAAGCACGATAGACAATACGTTTCCAAGGTTTTCCAGTTTCACGAGGACAGCTCACAAAATAAGCCTCCATTGGCCACCATATTTTTTCGGCTACTTCTTCGAGTTTTGTCACATTTATCGAAGACTTTACCTGCTCATTTCCATCCTGGTCCTTTCGCAAATCGTCAAACCTTAATAAGGCGAAACCACGATTCGAGTCAAACCACCACTCGTTCCGGAATGAATCTCCCATGCAAGCTGCTTTTATACACTGTATGCCTTCAAGTTCTTCAAGAACAACTCTGTGCTTGAGGGGCTTGACGTTCAAATATTTTGGGTCGGCAGCAGCCAGAGCCGACAAAAAAGAATTGGGGTCAGCAGCGCCCTCAAAACCAACCGAAAACCTCTTTGGAAACGGCTCAGGCATATCGCGGTAATGAAAAAACAAAGAAGCGTGTACACCTGTTATTTCATTGGAGCCTCTTAAATAAATGGGTTCTTCCGGCAAAATACGCCCGCTATGTCTATCAAAAGTCTTTCCGCTATGAGAGCACGAAATCTCCTTACGTCTACCCTGTACCCCATCAAAACTGACCGAGTAGCTCTTCTCAAAGTATGGGGCTGCACCTTTTTCCCATCGCGTAACGTGCCTGTGGAAATCAATCCTTGCGCGACTGCTCGAAATGCCTTCGAAGTACGCAGTTGTTGAAAAGCAGATGGGCGTTCGTTCCCACGGCCCTGACGAGGATGGCCCCTCCTCAAACCAGGAGTTTGAGTCGATGCGGACATTGAGCAGAGCATCCTCCACTGCTCTCATGGATTGTGCCACTGTCTTCAACTCCTCCACCGACAACTCAGAAGCCGTTTCTTCGGCGGTAGTCTCAATCACCAGAAATAGAAAAGCCAAAAATACAAAATACACAAACCTTACCTTTAAATTACTCATAATCCTTGCGCTCCTTTCATTATCGGCATCGTATTTTTCTTCCAAAAAGGTAATGGCTTCAGTCTGCACACTCATAATGAGCACCACTATAGGTAGCTTCATTCTCGTGTGCGTCATTACATAAACATGCGCATACAAGCAAATAACAACGCGTCTTACAATAAACTGGAATTATTTCTGCACATGGACAGATGTATTCTTTGTAACAATCCGGTGCGCAAGCAGCGCATTCGGCGTCATTTAGGGCCACTTTGATCACATGACCACAGAGCGCACCCTCTATGATGTCTTCACAGCGCTTATCAGTGGGATTAAAATTTTCACATGTCACATAGTTGGAGGTGTCCGGCGGCTCGTAAGAACATTGGCCAGTATTCGTACATTTAGGAACACACGTACCATCCAGACAGCACTCGTCAGATGCACATTTGCTGTCATCGTCCTCGCAGAGGCAAACCTCAGACCCTACGCATGTATGACACTCCCCGGGACAAGGGTCATCTTCACCACACTCTGAACCATATGGTAACTCGCACTTGCAATTAGGCATACAGTAATAACACGTTTTACAATCCGAACTATCATCGCATTCTACGGTAGGGTCTTTCACACAATTGCAGTTCTGGCATACTTGACAGTTGCCACAATTACTGTCATCGCCTACGCACTCACAATCTATACAGTCACAACACTCGCCAGGACAAGGGTCGGCAACTCCACATTCCCCAATTAATATGCAGTCATACCCGTTCCAATCATAACACTCATCCGGGCAGGGCCAGTCCCACGCCATCGCCGGCACGGTAAGGATGAATAATAACAAACAAAGCGGAAAGAAAGCTACAAATCTGACCGTTGTTCTTTTCATAACAGTATTCTCCTTATTTCCCCGCATTTGTTAACCTCTCGAAGCAGGTCTCTATTATGCGCTGCGCGCCAAGGGCGTGCCTGTGATCAGGCCAGTTATCAACGACCATGCTGTAATAGTATATCGCCTTCTCATATTGGCCAAGCTGGTAGTAGCAACAAGCGATGAAGTAATAAAGGTCAGGGTCGGGGTGGAAGAAGTCCGGAAATTTGCTCAGCACCTTCTCCCACATCTCTACCGGACGCAGGTAATTTTCTCTCACCCAACTCTCGGCTGCCAGGATTCTCATGTAATATCCTTCTTCAATGATGCATATCGCGCGAGGCAAAGCCGGATGGTCAGCAAAATCATCAATTAATTTATCAAGAACGGACTCGGCGGCATCGTCATCGCCAACAGAAACATTTATGCCGGCGATGCTCACCAGTGACCATATCACCAAATCATCATCAGGATAATTGTCAACGACATACTGATAAAGCTGCAGGGCCTTGTCGTATTCCTTTAAACGGCGGCACTGGTCCGCTGTCTTGTTAACGACCTTTGGTATGTCATTATGCCCGGAAAAGTCGGTAAGCAGTTTTTTAATGCCGGCCTCAGCAGCGAGATCATCTCCGAGAGCAATATGGCCAAGTATCACGCCCCTTTGTGCCCATATCGCATATTCGTGCTCAGCCCAGTTGTCCAGAATATGCTGATAAAGCGGACGAGCCTTTTCTTATTCTCTTATCTTGAGGTAGCTCCAGGCTATCTGACGCACTGCTTCCGCTGAACGGCTGTCATCAGAGAATTGGGAAATCAATTTCTGGATAGCAGCCTCAGCGCCGGCATCATCTTCGATTAAGGCATTTACAACGGCGATGCCCATGTGCAGCCATATTGCCTGGTCACTGTTCGGCTGATCAGCTAAAACAGATTGAAAGAGCTGCTCGGCCTGCTCGGCCTTTTCTAATTTGCTGCATTGTCTTGCTATGTAGCGAATGGTATGCGACAGGCGCTCATGCGTGGCAAAATCAGTAAGTCGTTTCTGCAAAGCAGCTTGAGCCTGTAGCTGATCGTCGGTGGTGATATAAAGGACAATAAGATATTTTTGGGCCCTTAAGGCATCATCGGTACCGGGATATGTCGTTATGACAGCATTATATAGATTCTCTAACTGCCGATATTTTTGGGCCTTTTCATATATTCTTGCGAAACTCCAAAGCGCCTTCGGCAGTTTCGGATCGCCGGAAAAATCGGTGATCAAATTATCAATTGCCGCCTGGGCATCGTTGTCTCTTTTAACCGATATGTAGAGCTTCACGAGCCTTTTTTGTGCCGTAAGGGCATAATCAGTACCAGGGTAATCTGTTACGATTTGCTTATAGATAGCTTCAGCCTGCTCATATTGAACATTCTTCATTAAAGTTTCTGCCTGTTCAAGCCGAGCCGGGATATTGGCGCAAGACAGGCAGGTCAGTTGAATGATAAGAACGGCACATACGGCAGGCGCAAATCGTGTAATTTTGGCAACCATAACTTATCTCCTGAATTGTCAAAGTTCGGTTTGCCGGCTTTTCACTTGGGAGTGAATCCGGTTGGTTAACCGACTCTTGTATCTCCGCAAAACTTGGTGTTTGTCAAGCTGCGCTAAAATAAACGCAACAACTACAATTTACCCCCCCCTCGGCGCAGCTGTCAAGAAATTTTTTTGAAAAATCTGGGAAAAAGTTTAGAAATTTTGCTGAAATTTTTCTTGTTTTTTTGGCGTACTTTTGTAGGTTAGCCTAAGGCCTTATTGATAAGGAATTTAGCTGAACAACTTCCAAATCCCGTTGCTCTGGATGGAATTGTCCAGTTTAGCTGCCCTTCACTTGGACGTTCTGTTTTAGCACATCCAGCTTTTCTCGGATTTCTTCGGCCATTCTGCTGTTCGGAAATTCGCTTACAATCTGTTGGCCTATCTCCAGTGCGTTGGCCCAGCGTTTCTCCGTTACGGACATTGAGAATTGCATGCCCAGGTTGTGCAGTTTTGTTTTGAAGACATCCCTGGCGGCTTCCTGCAATGCCAATCCTTCGTTGGGACTCAGGTATTGATCAAGCTCTTTTAGGATCTCCAGGCTGCGGTCTATGTCCTGCCGTTGTATGGCATCGTCCCAGGCAGCGAGCAATATCTTCTTTCGCTCTTGCTTACTATCGAGCAGCCTCTGCCGCATTGCCTTCGCCTTTTCCGAGTCTGGATAAGCCTTGATTAGTCCTTCAATCTGGGTGCTTGCTTTGGTCCACTGGCAGTCCTCGAATAGCTTCTCGATATGCGCTATAACTTGGCTTATCCGTTCCTGGTCTGTTGCATTGTGATAGGCGTCTGCCTGAGTGCGTAATTGCTCAGCCAGTTCTTTATATTCAGAACGGTTAGCAATTTCATCGATTATCTCGTAGGCGGCGTCAAAATCATGTTGCTGGAGCTTCTCAAAAACAGCCTCGCGCAGAGAGCGCTTTTCTTCATCCCGAAATGCAATGGCCTTTGCTGTTTCGCTGAGTCGAGTACTATGATTGATTTGAACCAGGCCTGCACGAATCTTTTCCAGGGCCCCGGCGACTTCTTCGAGCTTGGAGCTATTGTCTCTAAGCGCATCCAGTATTTTAATTACCCTGGTGAGCATTGCCAGAAGTCCGCTCAACAAAATTAAAGCACCGAGCAGCCATGCTAAATACTGCAATAAATTTGTTTCGGATTTCTCAAAGATGGGGGTGAACATCACCAGCAGGAGAACTATTACTAATGCGGCACAAACAATCGCGATGTGCCATTTGTACCGTTGTAGGAAGCTGTCTCCTGGCAAATCCATAAAGCTACCTCCGTTTTTAAGAGCAGGTTTTTAGCCGACCTTAATAATATTATAAATGTAAGGGCTAAGAATGTCAATAACGTAAAACCTTGGTAAAGAGCCATTTTTGTGGTAACTTCGATGACCAGATGTGAGAATCTAAGCAAGCTGGAGTGTTTGCAAATGCGTTATCGACGGATTAAGGTGCATACGAAGGTTATTTTGGCACTCAGCTTAAAATTGTAAAAAATGGCCTTTGTACGAAAAAATTCTATTGCAATTGACGATAATACTGTTAAAATTCACTATGTAACGTACGTTTGGAGTGTTGTAGTTATGAAAAAGGATATACATCCGAAATACGATAAGGTGGTGGTTCACTGCGGCTGTGGAAACACTTTTGAAACTCGCAGCACGGCAAAAGAAATCCACGCAGAGATATGCTCGATGTGCCATCCGTTCTATACAGGCAAGCAGAAATTTGTCGATACAGCCGGGCGAATAGAGCGATTCCAAAAGAAATACGGCAAAAGCTACATTAAAAAGAGCGAAAAAGACAAGCAGCAATAGCTGATTTTTCAGATATAATAGCGTTTAGCGGTTAGTATTTTTGCTGTCTGCTATTCGCTATTTTTTTATGAGTTATGCCTGAGCAAAAAGATAATCTCCTGACAAAACTCGATGAGATAGAGGCCCGTTTCTGTGAAATTGAAAAGCAGATTGCCGACCCGTCTCGATACTTCGGGACCAGCGATTCGGCTAAGTTGATAGCGCTATCCAAGGAGCAAGGCAAACTAAAAGCATTAGTGACAAAATATCGCGAGTACAAAACAGCTATAGCTGGCATCGAGGACGCTGAAGAGATTCTAAACGATAGCAAAGTAGATGAAGATTTCAGGGCCTTGGCGGAGGAAGAGCTTAGCCAGCTTCAAGACAAAAAGAAAGCCCTGCTTGAGGAAATGCAAAATACACTGGTGATGGCCGACGAGCTGGGTGTCAATTCGGTAATAATGGAAATACGAGCGGGCACCGGCGGTGAAGAGGCAGCACTGTTCGCACGCGATTTATATAATATGTATACGAGATATGCTGAAGATCGCAAATGGAAGGTTGAGCCGCTTGGTTTTAGTGTGACTGAAAAGAATGGCTTTCGCGAAGTAATATTCAGCGTTAAAGGGCCCGGCGTTTGGTCTGAATTAGGCTATGAAGGAGGCGGCCACCGCGTCCAGCGCGTTCCGGAGACCGAGTCCCAGGGCAGAATTCATACCTCGGCGGCCACGGTGGCCGTGCTGCCTGAGCCGGAAGAACTCGATATTCAAATAGAGACTAATGATGTAGTCGAACATGTCAGCAGGTCCAGCGGGCCAGGCGGACAAAATGTCAATAAGGTCAGCAGTGCCATCAGACTTGAGCACATCCCAACGGGAATCACTGTCAGTATGCAGGACGAGCAAAGCCAGCACAAGAATCGCGCCAAGGCCTGGCGAGTTCTAAGGAGCAGACTTTACGAACTTTATCAGAGTAAAAAACGGGCTGAAAGAGATTCAAAACGTAAAACTATGATTGGCTCAGGCGATAGGTCTGAAAAAATCAGAACATATAATTTCCCGCAAAATCGCGTGACCGACCATAGAATCAATTTGTCGCTTTATAGCCTGGATAAGATAATAGTCGGCGATATGGGCGAATTGGTCGCCGCCCTGAAAGATTACGATAAACAGCAAAGATTGCAAAACATTTGAAACCGTGGCTCCTAGCCTGTGACTCGTGTATTATGAATCGAGCTGACAGCGACAAATCCCTAACAACGAGTCACGAGAGACGAGAGACGAAATGATAGTCGTTGTTACCGGGATGGTTGGCGTTGACAAGAAAAGCTACCTTGAAAAGGTATGTCAATTCGCCGCCGAGAGAGCAAAAGAGGTACTGCTCTGCAACGTCGGCGAGGCAATGTACGCTGAGGCTCCCGATATTCCTCCCGGCAAGATCTTAGATATACCGATGAAAAGGCTCAGCTCGCTTCGCCGCAGCATCTTCAAAGATATCATCGCAAGAGTTCAGAATGCTACCAACCTGATAGTCAATACTCACGCCACGTTCCGCTGGCGGCATGGCTTGTTTCCGGCGGTGGACTTCGACCAAATGCGCCAGCTCAACACCGACATGTATATCTGCCTGATAGACGGCGTGGCCGCTCTGCATAAGCGTCTCGTCGATGAACATGCCGTCGAACATACTCTGAAGGACTTGATTGTCTGGCGGGAAGAGGAAATTATTGGCACGGAAATGCTCTGCAAAGGTATTAATGACAGGATTCCTTTCTATTGCCTTGCCCGTGGTGCCGAAGATGGGACGACAGAGACTTTTTACGATTTGGTCTTCGATAATCGAACCAAAAGAGCCTATTTGAGTTTTCCAATGACGGCCGTCGTTGATATGGAGGATGTGAAAAAGGAGATTGATGAGTTTAGACGCTCGATGAAGCAGTTGTTTATCTGTTTTGATCCGGGCGATCTGGAGGAGTCGTATCTGCCGCAAAGAGCCCGTCGAGCAAGCCAAAAAGGATTGGATTACGTTGAGGTGACGGCATTGGGGCGAAAAGTCCGGCTGGACCTACATGAGGTTCGGCAGATCGAGCGCGATATTAACAGCCAAATCTACGCTCGCGATTTTTTGTTGATTGAACAATCGGATATGATAATCAGCTTCATCCCGACACTGCCGGATGGGCGAGCTGCAATATCCAGCGGCGTGGAAAGAGAGCTGCAGCACGCGCACGAATCAGCCAAAGAAGTCTATGTCATTTGGACAGCGAAGCAAAGCCCATCGGTTTTTGTCACGCAAACAGCAACGAAAGTCTTCAGCAATCTACCTGAAGCCTTGGAATTTTTTAAAAATAAGGAACAGATCACAAGTGACTGTCGCAGATGAAAAGCAATTAGCAGGCCATATCGATCATACGTTACTGGATGCTACGGCTACAAGAGAGCGAATTGAAAGATTGTGCCAGGAGGCAATAGACTTTGGTTTCCATGCCGTATGCGTAAATCCTCGGTGGGTTCCACTTGTGGCTGAGCGTCTGCATAACACGAAAGTCAAAGTCGACAGCGTCGTCAGTCTGCCGTTAGGGGCGGACTCGACCAAGATAAAAGTGGCTCAGGCAAAGGAAGCTATTTTCGACGGTGCCGATGAGATTGATATGGTTGCCGATTTAGCAGCTATAATCGAGGGCGATTCACGATATTTATCAGTTCAATTCCAGGAGGTGCTAAAGGTTTGTCATTCAATGAGGCCAGCCGTGGTGCTAAAAGTAATAATCGAATCCGGTGCTCTTACCAGAGAGCAGAAGATATTTGCCTGCGAAGTCGCAGCTAAGTGCAGGGTCGATTTTATAAAGACCAGCACAGGCCTGCATCCAGCCGGCGGAGCAACCATCGAAGATATAAAGCTAATAAAAGAAACAGCACCTAACTGCAAAGTGAAAGCAGCCGGCGGAATAAGGACAGCGAAGCAGACCCTTGAAATGTTAGAAGCTGGGGCAGAAAGAATAGGGACTTCTTCAGGCGTACAGATTATACACGAGTTCAGGATGAGATAATCACAATGACGACAGGGACAGTCGTTGGGACAAACAAGTTTATCTTTTGCAAATTGCATTACAAGAAAATCCGCGCGCCAATAAATTTGCCTGCCTTGAGCAAAGTTTTTTCTGGGTTTAAATCAGCATCAATTCTCGGGGCCAATTCATCTAAGAAAGATGCAGATAGATTTAGCTACTTTGCTGCCGAACCCAAAGAAGTATTTGAATTTAGAACGGGACAAAAAGACCCATTTGGCAAACTAATCAATGTTCTGACGAAATACAAACTTGACGCATACGCAATACGCAATACGCAATACGCAAAAACTAAGATGCCGCATGGAATCTTTTGTGGCGGATGGATTGGATATTTTAGCTATGAACTCGGCCGATATATCGAAACTCTGCCGGAAACGACAATAGATGACCTTGAGATGCCTTTGATTCGATTGTGCTTCTATGATCGCGCAATTGCCTATGACCATATTGAAGGAGCTTGCTGGCTAATCGCCTTACAGCTACCAAGTGACACTGAAGAACCGGGAGAAAAATTAGAAAGTCTTGAGAAGTTAATGGGTCAATCGCAAATGGTTTGTGTCGAATCCCGATTTGTCGGGACTCCTGCTGATCTTGATAATATAGATTTTTCGCAAATTCGATGCAATATGAATAAAGATTATTACCTGCAGACAGTTGAGAAAATAAAGCACTACATCTATGAAGGTGACATCTACCAGGTGAACTTCTCACAGCGATTCGAATGCGATTACAGTGCCAGGGCCATCGACCTTTTCCACTGGCAAAACCATTACAATCCGAGTCCTTATTCAGCCTACATTGACGGCGGAAATTTTCATATCGTAAGCGCCTCGCCTGAGATGTTTATAACTATTACTGATGGTATTATTTGTACTAAGCCTATCAAAGGCACTCGGCCGAGAACAAATGTGACTTGCAAAGCTGCAAAGAAAACCAATGCAAGGAATTTCGATGAGCTGCTCTATAGCGAGAAAGAACGAGCAGAGTTGAATATGATTATCGACCTTGAGCGTAACGATGTGGCCAGGATTTGTGAACCGGGGACCCGGAAAGTAATTCAGCCGAGGACGATTGAAAGCTATCCAACAGTCTTTCATGCCGTGGCAACTGTTGCCGGCCAGCTTCGCAGGGAAGTTACATTCTGCGATGTTTTAAAGGCGATGTTCCCGGGCGGCTCTATCACCGGCGCCCCAAAAATACGCTCAATAGAAATCATAGATGAAACCGAGCCAACAGCACGAGGAGTCTACACCGGCAGTATTGGATTTATAGGCATCGACGGCAACGTGTGCTTGAATATTGCCATACGAACGATTATTATCAAGGACCAAAAGGCCTATGCTCAAACCGGCGGTGGTATTGTTGCAGATTCCGATGTAGAGGCTGAATGGGACGAGACAATCACAAAAGCAAGAGCACTATTGGCAGGAATCAAAGCAACGCAAGCCAGCAGACAGCAGATATACAAAGGACAAATACGAAGCACGACAAGAAAATCAAAAATTAAAATGCAAAAATCAAAATTCAAAAATGACATTTTGCATTTTGCAATGTAATTTTGATATTTAATTTTATTTTTGGGTTTGTTTCGGATTTCGAAATTCGATATTCGAATTTACACGAAGTGAGATGGCAGAAAAAGTTTTCCTGAATAACAAATTAGTTGACATAGATAAGGCCTGCATATCCGTTACCGACAGCGGCTTTTTGTACGGGGCAGGGCTTTTCGAGACCATGCGAAGTCATAACTCAGTGGTCTTTGCATTAGAGGATCATTTAGACAGGTTGTTTTTCAGTGCCCGTGCCTTGTCGATAAATAATCCCTACGACAGAAAATATATTACCAACGCCATTTATAATCTCCTGAAAGCAAATAAATTAACTAATGCTCGTTTGAGGCTGACGCTTACCAACGGCCCAATGTCTGAATTAGAAGAGAAGCGCAAAGCGACACTTCTCATCACTGCCACTAAATTGCAGTCCTATCCATTGGAATATTATAAAAAAGGAGTTATGGTCGTGCTGTGTCCGTTTAGACAAAATCCTGGCGAGCCGATTTACGGACACAAGACCATAAACTTCTATCCGCGTATGTTGGCCCTGAATTTGGCACATCAAAAAAGAGCAGCCGAGGCGTTGTGGTTCACCGTAGATAATCGCTTAGCTGAAGGTTGCATCAGCAATGTGTTTTTGGTCAAAGATTCGCTGCTTATGACTCCGCCGATTAGAACACCGGTACTTGCAGGCGTAGCAAGGAAAACCGTCTGCCAAATTGCCTTGAAAAATTCTATCAAACTTATAGAAAAGGATTTATACATAACTGATTTATTAGAGGCTGATGAGGTTTTTCTGACCAATGTAATTATGCAGGTTATGCCGATAATCAAAGTAGAAAAACACGCGGTAAGTGATGGAAAGGTCGGGCCAATGACTAAAAAACTACGAAAATATTTCGATGAATTCATTAATGATCAGTGCAAGAAGAACAAATGAAGATAGAGAATATAACAGCAGCGATTGAAAAAATCATCCCGCTGGAATTAGCGCAAGACTGGGACAATGTGGGATTATTGATTGGCGACCCGCAGAATAAGGTAAAAAACATTCTGCTGACCATCGATGTAACCAGCGACGTTGTCGCTGAAGCCAAAAGATTAAAAACCGACTTGATTATAAGTTACCATCCTGTGATTTGGGACGGCTTAAAGAAAATCACCGCGGGTTCTGCGGTGAAACCGCGATTAGCCTCGGCACCTGTGGCCGAGGCAACCCCCGCCACAGGTGCGGGGGCTA
>CAYNKI010000055.1:13358-16801 GCA_964397675.1 uncultured Pirellulales bacterium | reverse complement strand
GATGCAAAGGCAAATTCACCACTTCATTACTGGCCTTTTCAGCTTCCGGACACATCCCAATCTGGTAGTCGTATGCTGCCAAAGGTGTTTCAATGGGGTGCAGCGGGCATTCAAACCAGCTTCCCAGCTCGACGCCTGCTTTGGCGGCCTCAGCAAGGGCTTTGTCTTTCTCGGCAATTCTTACCGGATACCGCACCATAACCGGCTCCATTATCGATGAGTCGTATTGTCGAGCGGGCCAACCCTTTTCTTCAAGAAGCCGGTCATAAAGCTGTGCCATTTTTCTGCGGTGAGCGATATTTTGTTCAATCATCTTGAGTTGTCTCAAACCTGAGCGGGCCTGCACGGCGCTGGCGGCCTTGAAGAAATCACCAGTTATTGCCGGCTCAAATTCAGATGTGCTCGATGAACCAACAACAACACCTTTTTTCGTAAGGTACCTGAAAAGCCACTGAATAAATGCGGTTGTCTTAGGATATACAAATAATCTGTACACAATCAGTTGCATCCAAAGCATCATAACTTCTCTTGTTGAGGGCAGACAAATTTCGTTAGACCTTAATGATTCAATTTTCTCAGCTAACTCTGTGTCACTTGTTATTGTCATGCCCCCCAATCCGGTTGTATAAGGCTTATTCCACTGAAATGAAAAATACGCAGCTTTGCCAAACGTGCCCGCCTTCTTATCTTTGTATTTTGAACCGAGAGCCAAACAGCAATCTTCAATGACAGGGACACTTTTTTCACCGGCAATATCCATAATCGTGTCCATGTCACAGGGATAGCCGTATGTATGCTGAGCTATGATAACTTTAGTATTGGGGGTGATCCTTTCTCGGAGCAAATTGACATCGATATTGAATGTAACCGGCTCAATATCCACATATACCGGCTTAGCTCCAAGATATTTTATCGGATTTACATCCATAACACAAGTATATCCAGGCACAATAACTTCGTGGCCAGATGATATACCCATCGCCTTAAATATCGCATACAGCGCGACTCTGCCTTTCCAAAATGCAAAGGCACGCTTGGCACCGAGCACTTCGGTAAATTTCTGTTCATATTGTTTTATAAGTTTGCCCACCCTAAATTTTCCTACCTGGACATTTGCATTTGTTCGGGCTTTTTGATGCCGTATCCTTTGAAGATAAGGAATTTGATAATGCCATACAATGAACCCAAGCCATAGCCAAAATGTAATATAGCAAAGACCAATGGTGCGAGTGGTGCAAATTGCCAGCCGGATTTCCGCACTATATCTAAAGTGCCTGCCAACAGTCCCATCACATATATGATTGCTTCAATCGCTAATAAAATCCAAAACTGTCTCCAGAAAAAACCGGCGAATCCCCAAACTAATAATGATAGCACGAACAACAAGGGCACTAATTGCCTAAAGGTAGCTGGCCTTCTGTGCTTCTGTAAAGTCCTTATCCGCCAGAATCCGTATTGAAAATACTGTCTCCAGAGTTTGCCTAAAGACCCTCGCGAAAAATATTTACTTTGTATGGATTTTGACATCCATATTTTGCCGCCAGCCAGGTTTATTCTCATGTTAAATTCATCATCCTGATTACGTACTAACTCTTCGTCAAAGTAGCCGATTTTATCCACTATCCATTTGTGATGTGTACCAAATGCAAGCGTATCAACCCAGCCTTCGTAATCTCCCAGCCGAAATCTTGAGTTGCCTACGCCAACCCATGACCGCATTGTCGAAGCGATTGCTTGCCCGGTGTAATTGTTTGCTGTGGTTTCAATGTGACCGCCTACAACCCAGGCGTCTGGATGCTCGCGCAGGCACTGAATTGATTTTCTGAGAAAATCTGGCGCAACCTCCGCGTGACCGTCAACTCGAACAAACAAATCTCCCTGCATTGTCTTCAGACCGATATTAATCCCTGTCGGAACGATCCGACGAGGATTATCCAACATCTTTATACGATGGTCTGCCTGACACAATTCTTCTACAATTTCTCTTGTACCATCGTTGCTCATCCCATCCACGGCCAGGATTTCCATCTTCTCAGCGGGCCAGTCTTGATGAAGGATGCTTTTTACCGCCCGCTCGATAAAAATAGTTTCGTTGCGGATCGGCATAATTATGCTAACAAAAGGCAAAGACTCATCGACCATTTTTTTGTTTCCAGACCCCGCAATAAATTGCGGGGCTAAATATTTCGTTTAGCCGTCGCCGGCACGGCGACGGGTATGTTTGCCCGCAGCAGGACACTTTCCAACCTGCTGGCTAATTTGGCGCGGTCAAAATCTCGCTCAGCCAGTGCACGGGCGTTCTTGCCCATTTCCTGGCAAAGCTGTGGGTCAGCCGCCAATTCTTCCAATGCGTCGGCCAGAGCCTCCGGACGATACGGGTTAAGGTTTTTGCCGCATTTGTTGTTTTCGATTGTTTCTCCGAGCCAGCCAGGTACATTTATCAACACCGGCTTACCGGCCGCCAGTGCGTCGAACAATTTGTTCGGCGACCAGGTGTTCTCCTTTTCTGCTCGAAATATAGTCATACAAGCATGACAACCGGCTACAAGCCGAGCAAGTTCCGTCTTGGGAGCCGGATTACTAAAAATTACGTTTGTCAGTTTATATTCATGTGCCCTCTTTTCCAATTCTGGTCGTTTTCCTCCACCCCCGACCAGCAAAAACGCAATATTTTCTTTGTCTCGCTCAGCTAAAATTCGGGCAGCTTCGATGATATATTCAAGCCCGTTGGCTATGCCCATAGCCCCAAAGTAAACGGCGACGAATCTGTCGCCTAACCCAAGCCGGTTTCGACAAGCTGAGCCATCCAGCTCTGGCCGAAAAAGATCCAGGTCGCAGCCATTTGGAATCATTGTCACCTGTTCAGCCGGCACGCCTGCGCGGACAATTCCTTCTTTTATTCCGGGCGATAGTGCGACAATGTGCTTTGCCTGGTTGTATATCTTTTTTGCCATTCGCCGCAGATGCCAGATAACAAGCGGGTTTTTCAATCCTCCAAGGTTGACCAGCGCCTCTGGCCAAAGGTCGCGGACCTCGAATACAAATGGAATGTTGTAGTGACGGCTCAATGCAGCACCCGCCAGGCCGATGGGTAGGGGCGTATGCGTAGCAAATACAACATCAGGTTTATTTAGTTTTTTGCCTACACGAGCAGCTAACCTGGCGAACTGATAAAACTTGAGCATACGTTGCCAGCCGCTCATGCTGGTGCCTATTTGTGGGTCATTGTAGGCCGCTGCAATCGAAACTACATTAATGCCTTCAGTTTCCAGTTCAATATATTTTCGTCCTTTCGGCACGCCAAATTCATCGTTGGCTAGCCCAGAGGTTATCATAGTGACACGATGGCCTTTCCCCACGAGGTATCGGCTAAATTCATAGGACCGTGTTCCTGTCATACCTTTTCGCGTTGCGAAATACTGGTGTAGATAGAGAATGTGCAT
>CAYNKI010000055.1:0-13258 GCA_964397675.1 uncultured Pirellulales bacterium | reverse complement strand
ATTTAGGCAGCTTCCAGAAATCCGGTATAGTTTCAGAATGGCCTTTGAAAAGAAAGGGCCACTGATAGTACCAATCTTTTCGAGCCTCCAACGACAGCAAGGAAGGCTCATAAGGAAAGCATCCCAAATCAGGCGGCTTATCGGCAGGACGTTTACGATTGAAAAAATCTCTTTCCGGTGCATATTGTTTAGAACCTTTTCCAATAGCAGGGCTACCCTTTTTCAAATAAAACACTCCCTTTTTTGCATCAAGAAATAATGGGTCCGTAGATATGCCGTATCGACCAGCTCCTCTATATAGTGGAAGAATAAGGTTGTTCTCAATGATAAGCTTATCCTTGTTTGCATAACGGCCATCAAGATTCTCAATGGGTTCTGCTTTCTCATACTTCCAGCCGGTATTGTTTACAATAATATTGTTCACTATTATTTCATTTTTACCACTTTTTACAGCGATGCCGCTACCGTTTTCGACAATAGTGTTGTTGACGATTCTGTTGGAGCCGACTCCTGGTTTTGAGTACAGGGCGATGCCCCATCTTTCATTTCCATAGATAAGATTGTTTTCGATTCGGCTGTTAGCTATCTTAGGATACAGATGCAGGCCCCAGCCGGAGTTAAACCTGATAATGTTATTACGAATAGTCAAATTGTTGCCATCAGCATATATTCCGTGACATAGTTGTAGATGTTCGCCGTTGTATTCAATAATATTGTTTTCTATAACTGTCCCGTTAACATCGTGCGCTTCTACGCCCTGAAGAGCGTTATTATGAATCCGGCAGTTTCTTATCACGGTAAAGTCCGCATCTGATTTGATGCCTGTATATCCGGCACCGCCGCTTTCAAAACCGTCTATTATCACCCACTTACAACCTTTTTTAACGTAAATATTATGGAATATCGAGCCATGCAAAACTGCTTTGTATTTATACTGTGATTTAAGAACGGTTGGTTTTTGTGGTGAACCAGCGCATTCAGGAGTAAGTGTTATCTGAACTCCCACGTAGTTGCCGGGCTTAAATATGAAGGTATTGCCGCCGCCAATTTTTTTTAGAGCATCTTGAATGGATGGGAATGGGTCCTGCTGCGAGCCCTTCGCCAAGGACTTGCCCTTGGGAGCAACATAATAGGTTGCTGCATATAAATTACATGTAAAACACGTTAGTATAAAGATTGATAATGCGCTGCGGAGAAGACTATAAATCGTCATTTCGAGCGAGCCAAAGGTGAGCTGAGAAATCTGTTTTTTAATAGATTTCTCCGCTTCGCGATGCTTTGCATCGCTCCGGTCGAAATGACTGAGGGTCTTTTTTACAAAGCATATTGAAGTATTAATTATTTTCATGGCTCTGTTGTTGGATCAATTCCCGCAGTTGTGCTGCGGTTTTCGTAGTGTTGAAATTTTGCTCAATCTGCCGGCGTGCGGCACGACCAAACCGGCGAATTCTATCAGGATTGTCAAATAGGATTTTGATAGCCTCGGCAAGAACTCTGGGGTCTTTTTCATCGACCAGTAATCCAGTGACGTTGTGCTGAACGAGTTCCGGGATGCCGGAGAGGCGCGTAGATACAACGGGCACCTCACAAGCCATCGCCTCCATCATCGCCACAGGAATCCCGTCCATATCACCATTTTGTGTCTTCACGCAAGGCATAAAGAAAATAGATGCTTTGCTATAAAATTGAATGAGCTGATCATTTGCCTTCGGGCCGAGCAATACAACAAAATCCTCCAATTCCAGTTGGTGTATTTGTTCTTCAAAATGCTTCTTCTCAGGGCCGTCACCGATAATCTCGAAAAGAAATTTTACATTGCTTTCTCTCAACTTGGAGCATGTTTTTATTGCCAAGTCCAGACCTTTCTTAGGCTCAAGCCGAGCCACGCAAACCATCCTGGCTGGTTGCTGGCCATCCCCAAGCTGCGCTTGAGGCCGCCACCCAGCAGGGCTGAATTGCTCTACATCTATACCACAATGTACAACATGGCACAAATCCGCAACGGATTTTCCGCATGTTTTGTTTAAGTATTCAACGTTGAATTGTGAAATAGCAGCTATGAATTTGCATTTAGCTAACCTGGCGCGCAGGCTGCCAGCACTTCTGGTGAATATATCGAAAGCGTGTACTGTGCATGAGACAGGCAAATCTGTCAATATCCCTAACATAAGCCCAAGACTTAAAGACCGACTGGCAAAGTGCACGTGAATATGCTCTACGCTAAACTGCCTGCAGTGAGAGGCAAAATCACATGCCGTTGTTAATTCATAAACAGCTTTTGAAAACTCAGCCGGACTATGAACGAGTAAAGATGTCAACCAAAGGCATAACCTTAGGAATCGAAACGGGTGTGTCACTATCTCCCTTAAAATTGCCCAAATTTGTATTAAAATGTTGTGACGATAAATTGCCTGCTTGAACCATTTAATCATAACTTCAGACATATTCTCAAATCGCTCACGTTTACAACTGGCCAGCGGCAGAACTTGCCACCCAGCCTGCTGGTGCGCCTCAATTTCATTGATAACAAAGGTCATTTTCATACCTGAGACAACGTAGGCAAGCTTCATAGCGGTTCGGGCCTTTCTATCGGTGATGGGCTTTTTTGGGCCAGGATATGGACCGTTCTGGTGGTCAGATCCTCCTCGGACATCTGGCGAAACCTGGAACTGAGCTGTCCTCTGGCAAGTCCGGAGTTGTCCAAAGTTTTAATCTCGTAGACGATTTTGAAGCCGGTTTGCTCCAGCAGACGCTTGTGGGTCGAGTAAGGTTCTCTGTTTAAAAGATATAGCCTCCTGGCCTTGATTAATTTCCACACTAAGTCCGAGTAGGCCCAATGCCCGTTCCACTTTTTTGCCAGGCCGTGACATCCAAAATCGATTTGATGGCTCATAAAAGCATCTGTCTTAAGCCAACGATACAATGTCGCATAGGTTTTAGCTAAGTCGTCTACATGCTCCAGCACCGCCTGAGAGAAAATCATATCAACGGATTTCTGCTTTATAGTATTACTGTTGTACCAGGGCACAATATAGCGGATTTCGACGGGACTTTTTTTAAAGTTGCTGGGATTGATAAGTGCCTCTTTTATAGACTGAATCCTCTCAGGGCTCAAGCTTTGCCGTAGCCGGTCATCCGTAAGAATCTTCTGCGGAAACTCGTATGATGGCAATACCGGCCTGACCGAAGGAAATTCCTGCTGGCCCGGGATTGGCTCTTTTTGCGTAAATAGCGAGACCAATTCATCGATGATGTCAAGGTTTACGGCAGTTTCAGCATATTCTACAATATCGAGCGCGTAATATTTTCGGGCTCCCGACAATAGAGCTGCCAGGCCGATGCCGAGTGAATCTCCCGGGCCGAACTCGGCTACTACATTCGGCCAGGTATCAAGGCCATTTTGCTGTGCCATAACGAGGTGTCTTAACCAGATGGAGTAACAATAGCGAGCCGAGCTGGTCCCGCCGGTCCGGCCGGCCATGAGCTTACCAACTCCCGGTACGTAGGTTAATGTGCCTCCTATTATATGCTTGAGGCCCATGTCAGCGCCTTTCTGATATAATCTCGTTGTATGATTGCAGTATTTGTTTACAAACGACCGATGCTATAAATCGGCTTTTCGCAATCTGTTTGGCACGCCGGCTCATGGAGCGGGCAAGATTTTCATCTGAGAGAATTCTGCAAATCGCTTCCGCAATGTCTTTTGTATCGTAAGGGTCGATTAAAAGCCCCGTTTTGCCCTCTTCGACCATCTCCGCGATGCCGCCTACTCTTGCTGCAACAACAGGGACGCCTACAGCCATCGCTTCGGCAATAGATAGTGGAGAGTTTTCCTGAAATGAGGGTATAGCTAAGCAATTGGCCTTTGATAGCTCGAGTTGCACATCTTTGACACTGAGATTGCCGAGCGAGTGTACATTGTTTTGCAGGTTGTTTGCCTTTATTTCTTTCTCACAGGCTTTTAGATACGCAGGCTCTGCAGTCCCTGCAATGCGAAGTTGTGCGCCGCTGAATTGCTGAACAATGACAGCAAACGCCTTTATCATGCCGAGGATATTCTTCAGAGGTCTAATCCTGCTGCAGCAAAATATCCTACCCGGCTCAAATTGCCAGTCGATATCGAAGTAGGAATCAGCAATCGGATTATCGATGAGCCAGGTTTTCTGAATCTTGTTTTTCTTGGGCAAGATTTTTTTCACATATTCACTTATCAGAATAATATAAGGTGCCCTGCGGCGCCCGTACTCTTCAGTCAATTTCAGAAGCAGCCATTTCGGCCATCGAAGAGGCCCCCAGCGTCTGTCCCACATCGCATCTCTTTCGGCGATCCCGTGTATAGTTAGAAGGTGCGGCAGCTGGCAATTTGCCGCCAAAAATGTAGCGTTCTGAAAATGCACAATGTCAGGCTTGATTTGTCTCAAAAGAGATTTTATCTGTCGTCTGCCTGCAAAAATATCGTAGAAAGTCCCTGGCAGAAAGTGCCACCACCCTTCTTTAGCAACTCGGTAAACGTTAAAGTTTTCCCATTTTTTACAAATAGTTTGGCCAACAGCGCCTTTTGGAACAATTAGGGTTAACTTGACGTCCGGATGCTTTACAAGCTCATCGATGAGGTATTTCGCTACGCCAGCTACTCCTCCGTCGACCTTGTGAGGGTCTGCTGGGAAATCTGTCACCATCGCTATATGCATCTGTAAATTCCGGGTTTGTTTAGTCCCAAAGTACATCGGGACCGGCACGGCGATTGATAATATTCAAACTAATTGTTGTTGCGGTAATAAATCTTCTTCATATTCGGTATCGGACACTAAATCATCAGTTGCCGGGGCGAAGAATTGCGCTATTCGTTCGCTTGACATTACAAATACAAGGAATATCCAAAAGTGTTTCTGATATAACTGCCCTACATTTAATCCCATCACTAATAAAAACGTTAAAATCGCCCTGGCGTATAGTTTTTCCCATACCAGCGGAGTACGCTTCACAGTCCGCATCAACATGATTATAAAAAGCGTAAACAGACCAGCGGCAGGTATGCCATAGATTCCAAGGGCTAAAAAGAAGTCATTGTGTGGCAGGATTAAAAGTCCGCTATTTTTAAACCAACCAAAATAACTTGTTCCGGTTGGCTTTCTAATTGCACATCTTACGGCTTGCTTAATAGGCATCATCCTATAGCTGACAGCGTCTTTGGCACGATGTATGTCTGTCAATCGCTCTGCCACGCCGGATTCCAGTCCCTTTGTTTTTACCACCAATCCTGCAGAGACAGAAGCCAGCAGAATGACTACCAATACAAGCACGGCTAAGCCAGGCCTTTTTAATACCTGCCTTACAAACAGCAGTGGCGATAACATTGTAAAGGCTATCGCTATCAGTGCGCCACGAGAACCTATTTTGAGCAACATTATAGGAAAGACCACAATCGCCATCAGATACATTATTCGCCATAATAATTTCCTGTCGCGGGCGAATAAGTAAATAGCAGCCAAGAAAGCCAGGCCGGTCAGACCAGCTAACATATTCGCATCGATTGCATGACCAACTGTAGCGGAGTATCTTGCTTCAGAGGTCTCTTCGACTGCCCTAATTGCCGCACCGGTTATAAATGCCAGCAGGATCGTGCTCAACGTTCCAATTATGTATGCTCTCAGCGCCCAGTTGAAAGTTCTTGCGTCGTTTGTTTGCAGTATCCAATATACAATGAAAACAAGCACCAGAAGCTGAACTTGCGTAAAGGCACGTCGCACTTCAAGGCCGAAATAGGGTGCCGCTAACGAAACCAAAAACACCCAAAGTGTATATAGCACGACCACCCATAATGCTTTATTGCCGATACGCAATCGGGGACGAGTTATCAGCAGATTCAGCACAAAGCTGACCGCAACAGCTATTCCCACACCTCGGTCGAGGCTGAAATCTTGCCCTGCTCCGATACCAGCGCCGGTGGGCAACACCAGCATCATAATACAGAGCGCAAAAGTCGGCTTTATAATCATGCCAACAAATGTGGGTACAGCTATGATTGTGATACCAACTGCGGTATTTCCCCCCAAAAAGATCACCGCAATGCCAATCAGGGAAATCACCGCCCAAACTGCAAGAAGCAGAATATTCATTGCCGGCGGCATTTGAATATCAGAAGTCCGCTCGCTTTGCTCGTACCACAAATTCTCTTCCGGAACTTCGTTTTCATATCCGGTGTACATACTAAGCTCCAATTTCACAACTCGTAGCTGTGTAAGAATTTATGCAAACGAGAATACATAACCATCTGTGGACAAATGTAAGCTGCTGCTCTCAAAGGATTCCTTCGCCGCGTAAGTTGCCAGGCTTTTTTTCTATGCAATTTATATATCTTCGGCAAATAATCCTTGAACCTGTTGAGATTCTGTGCAGAACTGCGCTTGACATAGCCTTTCAAGAATGCGTCGGCCATCCCCTCGGCATCCCAGCTAAGGAATCTTATGCCTGGCGCGCCACGAAACGCGCAGCTGATAAACCAAAGAATATCAAAGTAGCGACTGCCAAAAGTAGGAGTTCTACCTATAATAGGTGCCGCCGACCAGTCTAATATGACTAACTGGCCGGCAGGCTCATTAAGGCACACATTAATACAAGCAAAATCACCATGAATAAAAACATTCTCACCTGTCGAGTCTATCCATTCAGTCGGGAGCTCATGCTTCATCTCATCAGGCAGAACCAGTTGTTCATGAATAACCGCCAGTGCCATGCCGGCTTTTTCCGAATATTCAAGTAACCGACCGTCCTTATTAATCGCTAATTGCAGAAGTGTGACCAAACTATGTAGCCGTTCAAAATCCAGTATGCCCCTGTCCCGGTCGAAGTTCAGCAGCCGGGGGACATAGAACAAGCCGCTGTCTTTGCCAATTTCAACTGCCAGTTCGGTCTTGGCTGCCTCTATAGCTGACAAAGAAGGGCTGGCCTTTTTCCGTGCAATGTCACCGATAAATTCCATCAACGACTCCTCAGCAATTTCAAATTTGAAATTTCAAATCTCAAATTCTTTTACACACCACGATGGGACTTTCTGAGAATCGAGCAAGAGACTCGAACTTGCAGCATATATTCTCAATTACATTGGTGAGTGTTTGTGGAACGACGATTTTGGGCGGGTGAAAAAAACCGACTGGATAGAATTCCACTATCTCCATCCCCGCTCCTTCGACAAGTCTTTTCATCTCGTCTATAGTCATAACATTAAATATGCCTGTGGGATTTTTCTGCTGGTGGCGCATGTGTAGTAGTTTAATCCAGGGCGACCCATAGCTTTGGTGATTGTTAAATACAAAATAGCCATCTTCGGAGAGCAGCTTCGCAAGAGTGTGAATCGCTGCTGAACGCAGAGGCGGTTCCGCATTAACAAAAAACCTAAAAGCCATTATCAGATTGAACTTTCTCCCCTCTAAAACATTGTCAATGGTTATGTCTGCCTCGATTATCTCAGTACGCTTAAGTTTTTCTTTGGCAATGGCTAACATAGAGCTGGATATGTCAACACCTGTTGATGTTTTTACACGATCCTCCAGAAGACTTGTTATACGTCCTGTCCCGCAGGCAAAGTCCAGCAGATGGACGTTTCTGCCCGCATAGTATTTTTTTAAAATACGCAGAATAAATTTGCGCTCGCGCGACCAAAGAAATTTTTGCCATAGCTGCGTTGCATAGTATGTCTCATATTCACCGCCTTTGCTCGGGTATTTATGAGAGTCTCTGTAAGACAGTATGTGCAAATCGTTTTCGCTCAATTTCTTTAAGACTCAGGAACCAGCTACTTACAAGTGTTAGAGCAATCGCGGCAATTACCACGCCAACGATTTCAAGCCAGCAATTAGGTGGTGCTAAATACTTCCATAAGCTTATCATAGCTATAGTCGGTAATGAACCCAACAAGGCTGGCTGCCAAACATGGCAAATGCTTTCGGCCGCGGAAATACGCATTTTCCGGTTAAAATATATCGGCAGGATCAGGCCGGATATTAAAGCCAACGGCACAAAATTGGACCAGGCTATGCCTAACAATCCCCAATGGAACACCTTCACCGCAACGACAGAAGCTGAAACGCAAAATAGTGCCATCAAAGCTGTGAGTATGCCGAAAATCTTATGTTGTCCCCGGCCAACAAGTACGAGAAAGTTACTGTGCTGTGCTAATCTCAGACAGTGCCCGATGGCCAGGATGGCCAGTATTGAGCCCAGAGTATTTATGACACTTGGGTCCTGGAATTTTTCACCGACCCATATCCACAGAAACTCTCTGCCCATTGCAACCAAAAAACATCCGGCGGGTAGTATCAGCAGAAGGCTGTATTTTTGCGTCAGAAAGGCTATTTCTTTGACCCGTGATTGGTCGTTTCTGGCATCAAGGTCGCTAACTGCCGGCTTTATCGCCGCAGTAAAAGCCTGCAAGAGTTGCGACAATAATAGAATGCCTGCCGCTGCCACTTCAAATTGGCTTATCTGAGCAGGCCCCAAGAAGATGCCAATTATTATGCGACTTGCCGTATAGATTATGATCGCGCCTGCTGCATACAAGAAAGTATTTATCCCGTAAGCCAACATCTCTTTGAGAAGCCCGAAATCTATATGCGCTAAAGACAAAGATGCTCGGGGTAAAAATCTCCTGACAAAAGCCGAATGCACAATTCTTATCACAATTTCGCTGACTCCAAATGCAAGTCCCATTGTTATCAAGCCGTTACCTTGCAAAAGCAGCACGACCAACAATATCGTTCGCAGCAATAATGTGACAAGTACTGCCAGGTTGATAATATCGTATCGCTGCAGTCCGCTTAATATTGCAGTTGATGGTTGCAAGGGCATGGCAGCAGCAAAACAAAATGCAACCACCAGCACAAGTGCCGCCGCCTTGTTTACCAGTTCCGGTTCAATAGCAAACCAGGAGCCGACATTTAAGGATATCACTACACCGGACACTGCAAGCACAACTCCCACAATCAAGAAAAAAAATAGTGACGTGCTGATCACCCGCCGGACTCCATCCTTATCATTTCTCGCAATATATACGGGTATGTATCTATTTATAGAGCTATTTAGCCCCATACTCAACAGGTTTGCATAGCGAAAGACCGAACCACCAATCAGTAACCATACTCCGTAACGGTATTCGCCGAGCTGGCCAAGAAAAAAACGGATTAAGAAAAAACCGATAAACGCATTGCTTACTAACGTCGCCACATTAAAAAATGTGTTATGAATCAGTCTTTTAGACGTTGTGATAGGTTGTTCGTTCATGCTTCCTTTGTTTAGCCGTCGCCGGTACGGCGACGGTTAATCTTAACTACCCGCCATAAAACACCATCTGGGACTAAGTCATAATTATCAAGCACGAATGCCGGGCAATATCCTGCCTGTGGTGAAACAACGTATACCGGCTTCTTTGCTAATAGTTGCGCAATGGTCTGCTTATTAAAGCTCGGTGCATTTTTGCTGTTTATAGTGCCCGAAACAATCTTTACATCCGGCCGTTTGCCATTGACTTGCTGGACAAGCAAAAGAGGGGCAACGGTAGTGCTGTCGGCAGAAATAATTGCATTGTTCTGCACAGCATCTAACGCCTCATCAGCGAAGCGTTCAACTCCCTTGTATCCTGTTTTCCACGGTTGTAGGAAATATTTATAATCGTTGCGGTAAGGGACATTGCCTCGTGTGCCAAGATAAAGCTGCGTCTTCTCAGCAAACGTTGGTGCAGCTGCGTACACACAAATAGGTAGCAAGCAGAAAATCAAAAGCAATATTCTGTAACAATTTATTTGCAAAGTTGTCATTCCGAGCGAAGCACAGCGGAGTCGAGGAATCTGTTTTAACAGACCCCTCCACTTCGGTCGGGGTGACAGTTCTTTGTGATTTATTTGTCCCTGTACAAAATATGCTCCGATACCTATAAAGACCGAACCCATACAGTAAAATGGTATGAAAAAAGCATACCTGTCAGGCACGGTGTATCGAAAAGCGAAGATAAAAAACAAAACAATTAAGCTAACAAGAACGTTTTTGAAAGCTCGGCTCATTGAAATCTTAAAGAATCCCCAGCAACCTGCAAAAAATAGCAGAATATTAGGAGTGGGAAAGTTATACAGAATAAACAGAAAGTTTTCTTTTACAATTTTTGCTGACAAAGAGGTGTTAAGAGCTGCTCCCTGCCAGCGCGCCCCAAAAGCTGCCGAGGCCAAAGTGCCAGTGACATCGCCGGTTTGTATTATGTTTTTAATTATCAAGTATCCATAAGGAAACGCACCGACAATCCATAACAAGGTAGCAATTGCCAAATGTTTGAAGCGAATATCTTTTTTAGCTAACAGAACAACAAAAAACACAGCATAACATAAAAGCGGTATCAAAGCGAGCATGTGAACGGCAATCGCAAGTCCGTTGAGTAGTCCCAGCCAGTACAAGAAGCTGCTGCGTTTAGTCTTGACATATTGTAACAGCATTATCAATTCAACAGTAAATATTGCTGCCCACAGGGTATACGTTTCGATAATGCTTGCGTGACGCCAGAACGTATGAGAGACAGCGAAAGTAATAGCTGCGATGACAGCCGGGAAATCTTTGCCCAGCCACAGACGCACCAACAAAAACAAATTCGCAACAGCCACCGCACCGGCGATTGCAGAGACCAGGTTAACCCGGTAAGCGAATTCGCCCAGAGGTATGTACTTAGCACCGATAGCCAATATGTAAAAAAGCGGATGCGAAAGAGCCAGACCGAGGAATCCTTCTATATCATTTTGCCAGATTCGGTACTGGATTAGCCCGCTATCCTGCCACAAGAGACCCGGAGCGCAGCTAACGATGTAAAGTACTCCTGCACCGCAAAGAACGCCAGCATACCACCGACCTAATTTTTGCTTTGAGTTTGTCACGGCTGGCCCGCCACCCCCTATTTACCTGCGTTGAAAAACGTCAGAAAACCCCGCGTAAACCTGTCCTGAGCAAGGTCGAAGGAACGCGGAGCTAAATATTTAGCCACCGGTTTTACCGGGGATTTAGTTGCTTGCGATTTGCTTTGTACCAGTTTATAGTGGCTTTGAGACCTTCGTTAAAAGAGGTTTTAGCCTCGAAGCCGAAGTGTTTTTTAGCTTTTGAAACATCCAATTTCCGTCTCGGCTGACCATCTGGTTTAGAGCTGTCCCACCGAATCTCACCGGTAAAGCCTGTGAGCTTAACAATTTTTTCAATCAGTTCCTTTATCGTGATCTCGAAACCAGCCCCAATATTTACAGGCTCAGGCTCATTGTAGTGCTCCGTCGCTAACAGAATTCCTTCAGCAGCGTCAGCAACGTATATAAACTCGCGCGATGGATTGCCTGTCCCCCAGCAGCCAATATGGTCTGCACCGCTATCAATCGCATCAAAGCATTTCTTTATCAGCGCAGGTATTACGTGACTGGTAGCAGGATTAAAATTATCACCGGGGCCATAGAGATTTACCGGCAGCAAAAATATCGAATTAAAACCATATTCTTGGCGGTAGGCTTGCGATTGAACCAGCAGCATTTTCTTGGCCAAGCCGTATGGAGCATTGGTTTCTTCAGGATAGCCGTTCCAGAGGTCTTCTTCTTTAAACGGCACCGGCGTAAATTTCGGGTATGCACAAATTGTGCCAATCGCCACAAACTTTTCAATGTTTCGGTTTCTCGCTTGCTCAATGAGCTGAACGCCCATCATCAAATTTTTATAGAAAAATTCACCTGGATGCTCACGATTGGCGCCGATGCCGCCGACAACTGCCGCCAGATGGATAACGATATCAGGCAACATTGCCTCATACATCCTGACAATATCATCCAGCTTCACCAGATCATAGTCTTCGATATTCGGCACACCGATATATTTACAATTGTGTTTTCGCAGTCCATCAATGACATATCCACCCAGAAACCCGGCTCCACCGGTAACGACAACTCGCTTATTCTGAAAAAAATCGCTCGTCATTTTTCTTCTTCCCAATGATTATCTTTTTATTTTCCATGGTCTTGAATAATTTTTTCTCGCTCAGCGATTTTCATATCGGCGTCGGCCATTATCTTTGCCAGCTCTTTAAAGGTCACCTTTGGCTGCCACTTAAGAACCTTTTTGGCCTTGCTTGCATCGCCTTGCAGGAGGTCAACTTCGCTTGGCCTAAAATACTTGGGATCAATTTCAACGTATTTCTGCCAATCCAAATCGAGATAGCTAAAAACTTCCTCCACAAATTCTTTAACCGTATGGCTCTGTCCTGTAGCCACGACATAATCGTCGGGCTTATCTTGCTGAAGCATAAGCCACATTGCTTCCACATAATCACCCGCGAATCCCCAGTCTCGTTTTGCATCCAGGTTGCCTAAATAGAGATTATTTTGCAAGCCGATTTTAATTCGTGTCGCCGCTCGCGTGATCTTTCTTGTTACAAACGTCTCACCCCTCCTTGGTGATTCGTGATTGAACAAAATTCCATTGCAAGCAAACAGGCCATAAGCTTCGCGATAGTTTACTGTTTGCCAGAAACTATACACCTTCGCACAGCCATATGGACTTCGCGGATAAAATGGAGTCTTTTCTGTTTGCGGTATTTCCACAACCTTGCCGTACATCTCGCTGCTGGAGGCTTGATAAAATTTCACCGGTTTATCGCTAGAGCGAACCGCCTCCAACAGACGAAGCGTCCCCAGCGCATCTGTATTAACCGTAAAGATAGGCATGTCGAAACTGACTCGAACGTGACTTTGTGCACCTAAATTATAAACTTCATCCGGCTGAATCTCATTCATAATTGTTGACAGGTTAGCACCATCAGTTAAATCTCCGTAAACCAATTTGAGTCGTGGTTGTTCATGTGGGTCTTTATACAAATGGTCAATCCTACCTGTATGAAAGGACGAGCTTCGCCGAATGATGCCCCAGACCTCATAATGTTTTGCCAGTAAAAGTTCCACCAGATATGAGCCATCTTGCCCTGTGATGCCGGTAATTAATGCCTTTTTCATAATGTCCCTCAAATTTAGCCCTTGGTTTGGGATCCCGCCTTGCGGGAACCATCACCCAGGATTCTTTCCTCAATAATTGTTCGAAGCGCATCTGTCAAACTCGTTTTAGGTTCCCAGGCGATCATCTTTTTGATTCGCTCCAGGCTGGGCACCCGCCGCATCATATCCTCAATGGGCCTTCCATAAGCAACCTCATAAGCAATATATTCCTTTTTGCTTGAACTTTCTGTCATTTCGATAATTTT
>CAYNKI010000054.1:2419-17141 GCA_964397675.1 uncultured Pirellulales bacterium | reverse complement strand
TTCGCTCAGGGCAGGCTTTGAGGCTGCCACCCAGGATTGAACCATGCCAAAAAAGCAAAATATTACTGGCTACATATTTTACCGAAAAACTGCCCTGACCTCAGTCATAAAAGGATGTTAGCTAAAAACGGTGGGTGGAACATCCGTTATAAGAGTGAACGGTTACATTTTTAAAACTCTCGGCCTCACGCCTGTTTCTATGCTAATAAAATGTGCTTGGTAATTGATTAACTGAGAATTTTGTGTTAACTGTAATGCTGTTTTTTTTGCCTTGCAAGGAGGGTAGTGATAAAGTGTTTAGTTGTAGAAGTGGGCGTATGCTGATTAACATTTGTGGACGAGAGTAGGTATGGTTAAAAAACGAATCACAATTAATTGTAAGCAGTATTCAAAAGAAGGAAAGCCAAATCCATGAACAGTAGAGCATTCTTACGTGTGATATCACGCGCGTTGTTTGTGGCAACTGCCGCGTGTGCCGCCCTGCAGACTATCGGGCATTCGATCGAAGCATCGGCAGCACAAACCGTGGCAAGCAACCGGAAGCCCAACGTGCTGTTCATCGCAGTCGATGACCTGAACGACTGGGTCGCATGCATGGAGGGATACCAGCGCGTTAGTACACTTAACATTGACCGCCTAGCTAAACGTGGCATCCTCTTCACCAACGCTCACTGCGCCTCGCCGCTGTGCAATCCGTCGCGCTCGGCGTTGATGACGGGTCTCCGCCCTTCAACCACGGGCATTTACGGCAACGCCCAGCCTTGGAGGCCGGCGCTTCCAAACACAGTGACCATCCCCGAACACTTCATGGCGCACGGCTATCGCGTCGAAGGATGCGGCAAGATATTCCACCACGACGATCAGTCCAATCCGCCCAGCACATGGCACGACTACTTCGATTTGATTCCCGATAACGCGCCGGACGAAGAATTCCCGCTCAACAGAATCTTGCCGCGTGGAAAATCGTTGAAGTCTTTCGATTGGGGTGTTCTCGATAAGGCCGAAGCCGAATACGGCGATGCCAAGGCCGTCGATTGGGGCATCCGGTTTCTCGAAGACCGTCACGACAAACCGTTTTTCCTCGCAGTAGGCATATTTCATCCGCACCTGCCCTGGTACGCTCCCGAACGATATTTTGAACTGTATCCTGAGGAGAGCATCCGTCTGCCGGTCGTACCGAATGACGATCTCGATGATATCCCGGCCATTGGGCTTGACATAGCCGCCAACCGGCGGGCGGATTTCGACAAGATCAAAACGCATGGAAAGTGGGAGGAAGCCGTACAGGCCTACCTCTCGAGCATCTCGTTCGCGGATGCCCAGTTGGGTCGTCTGCTTGACGCGCTCGACTCGAGCCCATACAGTGATAACACCGTTATTGTGCTGTGGTCGGACCACGGCTGGCATCTCGGAGAGAAACAGCACTGGCACAAGTCAACGTTGTGGGAACGGGCGACCCGTGTACCGTTCGTGGTGGTAGCGCCGGGAGTGACCACGGCGGGGACAAAGTGCTCGCGCCCTGTCAGCCTTATCGACATCTATCCCACACTGATCGAACTGTGCGGCCTTACAACCAAAGGGGAACTTGACGGCACGAGTCTTGCGCCTTTGCTGAAAGAACCGAGTGCCACATGGAACCGGCCCGCGGTCATCACTCGAGGCAGAGGTAATCACGCTGTACGCACCGATCGGTGGCGGTACATCCGCTACCGTGACGGCGGTGAGGAACTCTACGATCACAAGAATGACACGAATGAGTGGACCAACTTGGCGCAGCGGCCCGGTCTTGAAGGACTCAAGAAGAAGCTCGCCCGATGGCTGCCAACGGATGACGCCGCCGAAGCGCCCTACAAAAGCGACTACATATTTGACAGCGAGACCTACAAGTGGACGCCAAAAACAGAGTGAGCATGCGTATTGTTTTGATAGCCGTGAGCCGCTGTGCGGCGCGCGGCACATAACAACTAAAAGTTTTTCGGGAAGGAGCAAACCATGATTAATTTCGCGCGTACGATAACGACAGTCGGCTTTTTCTGGGTATGTCTCATCGGTATTGGTTGGGCTAAGGGTTCAGGCCCGCCCGAGGGCGATTGGACCAGCCATGGGTTTACGGAGGCACAACGGGAAGCGGTGCGAGCGGTGATGCGAAAGGGCATCGAGAATAAAGTGATCGCCGGTGGATCGCTGCTATTGATGCATCGAGGCGAGGTCATCTTTCGCGAGGCCTTTGGTTTCGCGGATATCCAAACAAAGCGGCCTTTCACTGTGGATGAAGTCTGTTTTATCGCTTCACTGACGAAGCCGATTACGGCGACGACACTGGTACGGTTGGAAGAATTGGGGAAGATCTCGTTGGACGATCCGGCGGAGAAATACATTCCGGCAATGGAGGGGATTAAAATGCGCAAAGGAGGTGCGCCGAAGAGTAAACCCTTGGTTCGCCAAGGATTGAGTCATACATCGGGGTTTCCCGGCAACGCCTTTCTCAAGAAAAATCCCGAGGAAATGCCCACGGAGGACGACACCATCGGCGATTGGATCGACAAGATGGCTAAGAGAGGCTTACTTACCGAACCCGCCACGGTTCATGCCTATGGCCGTACGGGTATGTGTATGGCGGCGCGATGCGCGGAAGTCGCTTCGGGCCTCGAATTTGAAGCCCTCATGAAAAATCTGATACTCGAACCGCTTGGGATGGAAAACACCACTTTTCGTCCCTCTATCGATGTGGTGGAACAAATGCCCATGGCCTACAATCACACAAAAAACGGATTTGTTCCCCGTGGAGACCACCTCGCCCAAGTGGCCCAGAGCCGGTTCATCAATGCAGGCGGCGGACTGTTCTCAACATTAAATGATCTGGCCCGCTTCTTTGCCATGCATTACAGCGGGGGCATTGATGCAGCCGGAAAACGCATCGTAGGGTCAGCAGCTTTGGCCAAGACGTATGAGAGACAGCCGGGTACTGCCGCCAAGGCGGGCTACGGGTTGGGCTGGAATCTACTACGTCTTGACGAAGACGGAAAAACGGCCCGCCTATTTCGTCACACCGGAGGCAGCGGAACCATGGGTTGGATCGATTTTGACCGTGAACTGGCTGGCATCCTTCTGACGCAAGTGCCCACAAGCACCCGGCCAAAATTCAACGGCCAGTTGATAAACGTTTTGAATGAGATTTTTCCACTCAAGACAAAACCGTAAAACGGAAGAGCAAATACCCGGAACCAAGGGCAAGACTTTGACCTGGTTATCCCACAATAGATATTCGTTGTCCGGCATACCATTGGCTGACTTGATTAAACCCGGTATGATCACCGGAACGCCTTTTATCGCCTGCCAACGGATTTGTGGGATTTTGAAATTGGCTTTGTTTTGCATAAAATAGGACCGATTTGTAAAGGATTCTCGACAATTGTAGAACAAGTTGGATTGTATCCTGATTCCTTGGTCTGCTGATACCCTGTACCCTGATTATCTGATAACCTAATGAACACCCGCTTGCTGACGCTCGCGGCTCTGACCTCCGTCATCTGTCCTCTGGCTTTCCGTCTTCGCCAAGGCTACGCCGGACAAGCTGTTTTTCGTCTTCTGTTTTTTCCTGCTACTATTACGATTCTATTCAATTTAGTTATATATATATCATACACACTGGAAAACTGGTTGTCAAGTAGATTTTCAACAAAAAAGGGGCCAGAAAAAGGCTGACAGCACCGGAGCTTGCCAGCCCTTTCTGGTGTTTGGCCAAAAGTCAGCCTTTATGGTACTATTGCCCGATTGTAGATGCGGACGTCATCAATCAGGCCGGAGAAGAAACTGCCAGCCTCAAGACCCTTTCCAGCGCCGATATGCTAACCGCACGTTGAATATGCCAAAGTGCCCTGGGTGTATGTAACCACTTCCACGTCATCAACGTAACGTAGAGCATTCGCTGAGCACCATCCCACACCAGACCAATGCGGTGCCAGGCACCATCAGTAATTACAAAATTCGACATTAGTGCGGCGCTGCCTCGGCCAGTACCTTGTAGCTCTGTCATTAGTTTGCCCTCTGCTGGCTCGGCAGACAACCAATTTACCCCCCTCAGGATAGCCTGTCTGAAATATGATAACTTGCCCTGGTATCCAGGCAAAGACGCTGAATGCCCCATCCGCTGGATTCAATACAAAAGGTGTGCTAACATAATCATCAATACCGTCGAACTGCAGTGCACCCTCTACCGCGCCGCCGGTAGGCAGCCACGTAGGGACACCATTGAGAACGCCGTCGTATACGCCGATGCTATCTTGAGCGATGTCGCCTTCTGTCTCATCCAGCTTCCAGTACGCCACAGCGCCATGATATGTAAACAAATATTCAGCCAGGACTATTAGGTCCTGGATATCTACGACGCCGTCGCCAAAAGGTGGCGGGGCAATATCATACAATGGCTCATCTGTGTGCCAGTGGTCGATCATCATGCACATATCTACACAATCCACAATTCCGTCGCCGTTGAAGTCAACGACGAGAGGATTTGGGTCATATTTTTCCACCGTCGAAAGAACTGTTCCACCACCTACCCAACCACCAATGGCATATATTTTACCATTCACCGCGCTGGTGGTGAGACCAGATCTTGCGGTTGGCATATCAGCCTTCCTTGTCCAGGTATCCGTCGCTGGATCGTATTCTTCCACCGTGGAGATACCCCGGTCCGATGGGTTACTCAGCGCTCCCCCGATAGCATAGATATTTCCATCCACCACACTGCTGGATAGAACATCTCTTCTGGTCGGCATGTCGGCTTTCTTAGTCCAGGTGTCCTCTGCTGCCAGACTCACGGAAGCCAGGCCCAAGACCCCGCTCAGCATCAAGCTAATTTTAGAACGATTAATCCATTTCATTTTACACCATCCTTTCTGCCCTCTGGGCAAAACAACTCGGTTCTGATTCTGACCCGCACGATGCGGATCCTTTTCGAATCAGTCTGCTTGCCCATTGTGATCGGCATGGTGATAAAATACTCGCCAGGTGCCACCAGTACCGTATCGGCGCCGTTAGTTGCATCTATACCCACTTGTATGGTATCAAAATCATAGCCTGCTCCTGGATCTACAGTAATCGTAGCAGCCTGTGCTAAACCAGCTATGGCCAGTAAAAACGCAGATATTGCTAAATATCTCTTTAGATTTGATTTCTTGGCCATTTTTTGCTCCTCCAATAAGAGAACGCAATGGCAGGTTCAAGTACCTATGAAATTCTACCAAATCGACGGGGTTCTTTCCAGAAATTCTGCCGAAAAGATTCTGACAGCAGCGCAACGCCTTCTGTCTTCCGTCCTCTGTCTTGCGTCTTATCTGGGTCTTTTGCTCTTGGCCCAGCTTGTGATTTTGGCTGGTGAGAGCGTGTTGAGAACATCGGCTTTTGTCACCCAGCCTCGGGCGGCGGTCGCTACGCCAAAGCCCATTAAGCCAAGGCCACCAACACTATGAGCATCGGTTCCGATAGCCAGCTTAACGCCCGCTTCGATGGCCATCCTACAATGGGTATCTTTCAGATCCAAACGATATGGATTTGCGTTAACCTCCAGGGCGGTGTGTGTCTGAATGGCGTGTTTGACAACAGCGTCAACATCGATATCCATTGGTTCACGCTGCCCAATCAGTCTACCGGTTGGATGAGCGATGCAATTAACATAGGGATTGTCCATCGCCTTTAATGTTCGGGTGGTTACTTTTTCTCGTGAGCTACCTAAGCCCGAATGTATCGCAGCTATCACAAAATCTAAATCATCCAATAACTTATCATCGAAATCCATAGAGCTATCGGCCAGGATGTCAACCTCGGTTCCCGCCAGGATGATTATGCCTTTTAGTTTTTCATTGAGCTTATGGATTTGCTTAATTTGCTGAGCCAGCCGTTTGGCCGATAGGCCATTGGCGATTGCTGACGACTTTGAGTGGTCTGTGATACAAATAAATTTATAACCTGCGTTTTTTGCAGCTTGAGCAATTTCGGATATGCTGCAGTTGCCGTCAGATGCGTTCGTGTGGACGTGAAAGTCGCCTCTTATGTCCTCAGACTTAATTAGTTCAGGCAGAGAGTGACCCTTTGCAGCTTCAATCTCGCCACGGTCTTCACGTAAGAAAGGGTCAATATAATCAAGGCCGAGCTTTTGATAGATTTCCTCTTCGACTGAGCCTACAATCATTTTGTCTGCCTTGAAAAGACCATACTCATTCAACTTCCATTTTAACTTTACAGCGATTTCCCTTAAGCGCACGTTATGCTGCTTTGAGCCGGTAAAGTATTGTGCCGCTGCACCGAAGCTTTCTCTCGGCACGACACGCACATCAACATGAACAGGGACAGTCTCTGTCTGGATAATCGCTGAGCCTTTTGTAGGCCCTGATGCGAGAACCTCCTGGACGAATCCCGCATTGGTAAATGCCTCGATGATTTTTTTACCTTTTTTAGCAGCGACGAGTATATCCACGTCACCGATGGTTTCAGCTCGACGCCTCAACGAGCCGGCAGGCTGGATTCTTTCGATACCGGATTGTTCTTGAATAAATGCGCTGACCATACCTGCCGCATCCAAGGCCTGGTCGAGGCGGATTCGGCCAGTAGATTTTTCGAGAAATTCAATGCCTTTTATGATCGCTGCTGCTTTCTTCTCACCGAAGCCTGGCAGGCTGGCGACAGAACCGTTCTGGATTGCACTTTTTAACTTATCAATGGTGGTCACATTTAGTTCCTCATAGACCAATTTAACGCCTTTTGGTCCCACGCTGGGTATGGTGAGCAATTCCAGCAGCGTTGGCGGTATCTTTTTTAGCAGCTCCTTGTGAGCGGTTATCGCGCCGATTTTTACGAACTCTTCGATTTTAGCCAGGCTGGACTTTCCAATGCCGGGTATCTTTGCCAACTGGCCGGTTGCCAGTAAGGTTTCGACATCAGTTGGCATATCGGAGATGATGCGTGCGACTTTCCGGTAGGTGTTGATACGGAAACGATCATCGCCGAGGATCTCCATGATATCGGCCATTTCGTCAAAAAGTCGGCTTAGAACTGCGTTCTTCATGAACCTGATTATATCCACACGGCGGTAAAACCGAAAATAATATTTTCTTTTAAGATGCCATCCATCTCCAAGCTCCGTCCTTCGGCTTCACTCTCCCGAAGTACATCGGGATTGAGGCTGCCACACAGTTAGGGAATTGTTTAGCCCCCAAATTTATTTGGGGGTCATATAGACTAAGATTTGTTATAATTATGTTTTCGATGTTAGATATTCAACGAGTACCCAGCATCAAGTATCGAAGTTCGAGAATGAAAGTACAGTGCGAATTATGTCCAAAGATGTGTCTGATTGAGCCTGGCCAAAGCGGCGAGTGCAGGGTCAGAATCAATGTCGACGGCGTGCTGCGAACCGTTGTATACGGATTTCCCTGCTCAATTCATATTGATCCTATGGAAAAGAAGCCTCTTTTTCATTTCCTGCCGGGAAGTAATATTCTTTCCATCGCAACGGTCGGCTGTAACCTTCACTGCAAGAACTGTCAAAACTGGGAAATATCACAAGCCAATCCGGAAGATGTGCCAGCAGCATTCTGCCCGCCTGAAAGGCTTGTGGCACTAACAAAACGCAATAATTGTCTTTCCCTTGCATATACGTATACCGACCCGATTATTTATTATGAATACACCTATGACTCCGCAAAGTTAGCCAGAGAAGCTGGCATACGCAATGTGTTAGTGACAGCAGGATATATAAATGAACAGCCGTGGAAAAGATTGCTCCAATATGTCGACGCAGTCAATATAGACTTGAAATTTATTTCCGATGACCTCTATCAGCGCATTTGTTCTGGAACGCTAAAGCCTGTGCAGAATGCCCTCATCGCGGCAAAGGCAAGCGGCGTACTGGTTGAAGTTACGAACTTAATCATTCCGACGCTCAACGACAAACCTGAGCAGATACGCCAGCTTGTACGTTGGGTCAAAACGAACTTAGGCGGCGAGACACCTCTACATTTTTCACGGTTCTTCCCTCACTACAAGATGCGGCACCTGCCGCCCACTTCGCCAAAAACGCTGGACATGGCTCGAGAAATCGCTATCAGCGAAGGATTGGACTACGTTTATATTGGCAACGTCACCAGTAAAGAGGGTCAGAACACATATTGCCCGGACTGCAAAGCGTTGCTCATTGAACGCAGCGGCTACACTATTCTTAAGAACCACCTTAAACAAGGCTGTTGCCCGAACTGTGGCAAAGAAATATACGGAGTTTGGAAATGACACGCAGAAAATTTATTCGGAAATTAATAAAAGCAGGTTCAGCCATTCTTGGGATTCGAAGCTGGATGCTAAATGCTTCCGCCAAAGCGGTGGGTGGCAGCCTCAAGCCCGATGTACATCGGGCTTGGGGATGGCGCGATCCAGAGCAGCAGGCCATCCCCAAGCTACGCTTGAGGCTGCCACACAGGTATCAAGAATCGAGTGTCGAGCATCCGCGTAAATTCGTGCGGGCTGTTCGACTTAAAAAGTATCCGGGCTCTCTGAGACCTTTACGATATATTTCCAAATCAAGCAAGTGGAGCGGCTGATATGGACAGGCAGTTAAAGAAATCTACGACAGTGAAATTTCTGACAGGTTTAGCAATTGTACTGTTGGGTACCGTTGCAGTACTTTTTTGGAAGGCACATGTCCCAGAAGAGCCTGCCATAGCTAAGCCTGCTAAAGTTGTTCTGCGTTCGCTACTTGCCGACAGAGGATGGTATCCTGCCGATGCCAACACACTTAGTAAGCAAATCGAGGGCTTTTTCCAAAAAGCCGACGTCAAGCCAATAAATAACACTATTGCCCTTATCCTTCCTCATGCAGGATATGCGTACTCAGGCCAAGTTGCTGTTTGCGGCCTGAAAACCACCGATAGAAAGTATGAACGAGTCGTAATTATGGGCCCGAGTCACTATATCGCTATGGAAGAGGTGCTGAGCGTGCCAAGAGTAACGCATTATGAAACACCGCTGGGACAGATACCGCTGGATGTGGAATTTATAAACAAACTTCTAAAATATTCGGTATTCCAGAACGTACCACATGCACACAAGTATGAACATAGCGTCCAGATAGAGCTGCCATTATTGCAGCATTGCCAAAAGGATTTCAAGATTGTGCCGATTGTGGCCGGGGCTTGCTCGTCAGAGACAATCGCCAACGTTAGTACCATTTTGAAAAGCTTAATAGATAAAGAAACCCTTGTAATCGCAAGTTCGGATTTTACCCATTTCGGGCCAAGATTTGATTATGTGCCTTTCACGGAAAATGTCCCTGAACAAATTAGAAAACTTGACATGGGAGCTTATGAATATATAGCGAAGTTGGATAGTAATGGCTTTGGGGAATACAAGCAGAAAACCGATGTAACTATATGTGGCTATATTCCCATAGCAATACTTCTTTCGATGTTAGATGAGCCAACTAAAGTTGAGTTAGTAAAATATATAACCTCTGGCGAATTAGAAGGTGATTTTACCAATTCTGTCAGTTATTTTTCCATTGCTTTTTCCGGGAAGTGGGAAAATTGCCCACAAATCGAACCACAGGAAAACAACCCAGGGTTGACTGAGGAAGATAAAAAACAACTTTTATCTTTGGCGCGCAAAACAATAATTTATGCTCTAAAGAACAGGCGAGTTCCAAAAGCATCTGAATTAGGCGTTACCATCAGTGATGCAATGCGAAGTCCCCGCGCCGCATTTGTAACACTCAAGAAAAATTCTCAGCTTAGGGGCTGTATAGGTGACATCTTTCCACAACGACCTCTATATCAGTCGGTCATCCTCAACGCAATTCATGCCGGTCTCAATGATAAGCGTTTTGTCCCAGTGACAGAGGATGAATGCAAAGATATTGCGATAGAAATATCTGCACTGACAGTGCCGCAGCCTATCGACTCGTATAATGAAATCCGAATCGGCACCAATGGCGTCGTGTTGAACAAAGATGGCCGGTCGGCTGTGTTTCTACCTCAGGTCGCGCCAGAACAGGGCTGGGACGTTAATCAAATGCTCACACAGCTTTCCCTAAAAGCTGGTTTGCCTCCGGAAGGCTGGAAAGAAGGAGCAAACTTCTCAGTGTTCCAGGCTGACGTTTTCAGTGAAGAAAAATGAGAATTGCCCGCGGCTTTTTGATATTCAGTTACGGCCTATTCACCATAGCCGCCCAGGCTTTGCTTTTTCGCGAGTTCATCACCACCTTCGAAGGCAACGATATAAGCGTTGGCATCTTTTTTAGCTCGTGGTTTTTATGGGTCAGTTTCGGAGCAACACTGGTTTATAGAGCCAAGAGTTTCGCTCAGACATTGCTCAAAAATATAGAATTTTTGCTTCTCGCGTTTCTGCCGGCTTTTATCCTGGAGTGGATATTGATTGTTCAAGCAAGAGAGCTGGCAGGCATCGAATCCTATACTCTATGGTCCATACGGGCTATGCTGCTACTGTCACTGATAATCAACGCTCCGCTCAGCACCCTCACAGGGCTTTTCTTTCCCATTGCATGTCGATGGGTAAAACAAAATGGCCAGTTTGCTGTCTCTCGTGTGTATATTATAGAAGCTGCGGGAAGCTTCTTAGGCGGCCTGGGTGCAACTGTTCTTCTTGGACTTGGTGTAAGCTCAGCAAGAGTTTTCTTCGTACTTGCTTTTATTCTATCTTTATCAGCGATATGGGTAAGGCTGATCAAGACGAGACGATGGGGCTGGGCTTTTGTGCCAGTATTTATTGTAATTTGTTTGTTCACTGGAGCCGACAAGCACCTGTCCCAACGGATCCGAATCATAAAGTGGAACAAGCTGCTTCCTGGGGGTGAGTTGAAGGGTTCATTCCAGACAGCCCAGGCTGAGTATCTCTATGGAATCTACCTAGACCAGTGGGTAGCTATTCGCCAAGGCAGCACTTGCGAAGTATTGCCTAATTATGAATCAGCCGGGCGGATTGCAGCTATTAGTCTTTGCCAAAATCCTAATGCCAAAAGAGTTCTGGTCATTGGCTCCGGATTAGGTCTTTGCCGGCAATTTTTGCGCTTACCACACATTGAGACAGTAAACTGGGCACACTGCGACAGTGAATATGTACAAAATATTAACGAATTTATACCCCCAGAGCTTAAAATTAACGACAGGCGTTTCCATGCTTTACCCGGTGACATACGCTCGCTGTTACCACGTGACCCGAATTATGATGTGGTAATTATCAACCTGCCCGACGCAACCAGCTCGATCTTGAACCGCTATTACACACTCGAGTTCTATCGGCAGATTAAAGAAGCTCTCAGGCCAAACGGCGTGTTAGCAATCCGCATAGCAGGCGGAGAAAATATTATGGGCACCGAGCTAATCAACCTTGGCGCCTCGACCAAACTAACGCTCCAGAACGCTTTCTCGAAATTTGTTCTCGTACCTGGCGAGGATACATGGTTTATCGCATCTGATTCCGAGAATATAACAGGTGAGCCCGGCACTTTGCGAGACCGCTTTACACAAATAAAAGGCGCAAGCTATGTTTTTCCTCCGCAAGCTTTGCTTTCTGTTTATTTGCCGGACCGTGCCGCTGTCGCTTTGGAAAACTATTCGAGCGCAGATTTGCCCAAAGACATGTTAATTAATCGCGATTCCAGACCTCTAACACATCTATGGAGTTTATTGCTTGCAGCCAAACAATCCGGAGCACCAGTTACCCGACTTGTTAAGTACCTGGCTTTGGCTGGCCCGCTTGTCTTCGTTGTCCCCATTTTAGTTTTCATAGTTTTACGAGCTGTCTATATCTCGTCGACGGGTGGCAACGTCAAAACCGAAGGTTTTGGCGATGGTCGGTCATTATATAAGCACAGCAAAAACCATCCCCAAGCTGCGCTTGAGGCTGCCACCAGTTTCGACAGCTCATTTCTAATCTTCTCGGCTGGCCTGGTGGGAATCGGGGTGGTAATTGTCCTGATGTACCTGTACCAAACCCGTTTCGGCTCACTGTATTTGTACATTGGGATTATCTCGTCTTTGTTTATGGTAGGATTGACCACCGGTGCAGCATTAATTTCGTCGCTCTTAGCTCGTCGCTCGGGGCACGGGTCACGAGTCACAAGCCACGTATTTGCAGTAATAATTGCCCATACGCTGATCTTGGCCGCCATTGCCTTTTGTCCGAGCCAGCAATGGACGCATCTGATTTTTGCGATGGCGTTCGTTTTGTGCGGCCTGTGCGCCGGCTGCTACTTTCCCCTCGCTGCCCAGCAGCTTACTGGCTCCGGCTTCGAGACAGGCCAGATCGGCAGCAAACTTGAGACCGCTGACCACATCGGTGCCTCAATAGGCGGATTATTGACAGGCCTTACACTTGTTCCTGTGCTGGGTGCAAGCGTAACGCTTTTCGTATTCATCCTGCTCCTGTTGGCCAATGTCCCACTTGTCGCACTGAGATTCTCGACGAGTATAAAGCATCTGACATCGAACATCGTAGCTTTCAGATTGCGCAGGCTCGGCTATATCTTATTTGGTATTGGGGTAACTGTTATTTTGTGCTCGAATCTGTTAGCTGATGCTGCCGCGAGACTAGCGCCGTCACTGCCTCAGCATTCGGCCCAAGCGCTGGCCGGTGACATGCGTATTGAGAAGGAATCTGCAGTCCTTCAAGATACTAATCGAAGAATCAATTACTTTAATGTCTATGATGTCAATGATAATCTAACAGGGTACATCATTAGCTCGGAAGATTTGGCGCCTGAAATACGTGGTTTCGGAGGCAAAATGAATCTTGCTATATATCTGGACGACCCTAATGGTGCATTGATCAAATTCCATATAATCCGTTCCAACGAAACGCCCGCATACCTTGATATGCTTAGCCAGCCGGATGCAAATAATGTCACTTGGCGTGATCTGCTCAAGGAACACCAGCTTTTCCAACCTGAGCCTTTCGCTGATGTCGATGCTGTAACCGGCGCCACTGTGAGCTCTAAGGCCATTCTTTCAGCACTTCAAACATCAGGCCAAAAATTTGCCACGCAAATTCTCGGCACCAGGGCCGCGACCGTAAGGGAGTGGAAAGTCGGCTATCTACCGGACAAAGCCGGGATATATTTGATTACCGCTTTTGTGCTTGCTTTGATTGTCACTTACCGCGGTGGCTTCTGGACCAGATTGGCAGCGCTTTTCTTTAATCTCGCTATTGGAGGCATTTGGCTAAATGCGCAGTATTCCAGCGAACAAATAGCAACGATACTATCTTTGCATGTCCCTGCGCTTGGATTGACCGGTGCATTTTTGTTGGTTGTTGGAATGCCACTTTTGGTTATGCTCTTTGGCAATCTTTATTGTGGCTATATCTGTCCCTTTGGTGCCGCGCAAGAGCTGCTCAGCTACATTGTTCCTGAGAGGTTCAAGCACCCAATAGCTATAGAAAATATGCGTAAGGCAAGATTTGTCAAATATGCAATCCTCTTTATTTTAATAATTGTATTCTTCTCTTGCAGAAACCGAACTACACTTGCAACAGATCCACTCATTTCATTTTTCAATCTTCAATTTTGGAAATTACCTATGCTTATGATAGCAACGATAGCTTTAATAGGCTCAATTTTTTATACTCGCTTTTGGTGCCGATATTTGTGCCCGGCAGGAGCTTTTCTGTCGCTGCTCAATAATGTTGCAATTCTGAAGCGTTACTTGCCGGCAAAAAGATTTGCCAAATGTGAGTTTGGCCTCACTGCCAAAGATCACCTGGATTGCATATATTGCGACAGGTGTCGCTACCAGCCAAAGGCGGTGCTCAAAGAAAAACCTTTACCACGCCCTGATTATGCTCCAATGGGACTATTGGCCCACTATTTTATAGCTGCTGTACTTATAGTAGCAATACTTATATCGACGATTTCTATAAGCAGATTTTTGCAAGTCATTCCTACCGGCCTTAGCCAGCCAACCATTTCAGTATCCTCCGGCGGCCAACCAAGAGATGTCGATTTGCAACGTGTGCGTATTTTGATCGAACAAAAAAGACTTTCAGACCGAGAAGCAGAATTCTACAAAAAGGTCGATTAGTTTAACCCCCAAATTTATTTGGGGGTCGTTTAGCCGTCGCCGGCACGGCGACGGTATGGTGATGTACGGCGACGGTTTTTACCGACGGAAATAATTGATAAGCCACAAGATAAACGTCAAAACAATTGAGAGTATAATGCAGCTAAGTCATTTCGACCGAAGCGATGTTGTAGCATCGCGAAGTGGAGAAATCTATTAAAAACAGATTTCTCGACTCGCCATTGGCTCGCTCGAAATGACAATCTACGATGTTCTCTACAAGGCAATACCAGCTATAGTAAATTATAAAAGTTTTCAATTTTGTTCAAAGTGTTAAAATATTTTATATGACCAAAGCTAAATGCGATATTCGAATCGGGACATCAGGATGGCATTACAACGACTGGTCGGGACGTTATTATCCTGCAGGATTGCCAAAGAGCAAATGGTTTGAATATTACGCAAAGGATTTTGACACCGTTGAAATCAACAATACTTTCTACCAACTGCCTAAGGAGCAAACTTTCAAGAATTGGCACGAACAAGCCCCAACGAATTTCCTCTTTACCGTGAAGGCAAACCGATTTATCACCCACATCAAAAGGCTTAAAGACCCAGAGGAACCACTGGAGAGATTTTTGGAAAGAGCTCGGCTGTTAAAG
>CAYNKI010000054.1:0-2319 GCA_964397675.1 uncultured Pirellulales bacterium | reverse complement strand
TAAAGACCCAGAGGAACCACTGGAGAGATTTTTGGAAAGAGCTCGGCTGTTAAAGGAAAATCTCGGTCCTGTTCTTTATCAGTTACCGCCGAGTATGCACAAAGACCTTGATCGGCTAAAAAGCTTTCTCAAAGCTCTACCGAAAAGCCGTCTCAGCGTTTTTGAATTCAGGCACAAAAGCTGGTTTTCAGATGACACATACGAACTGCTCAACAGGTTCAGCGTTGGCTTTTGTATTCACGATTTGGTTGGTGTCCCCACGCCTCGTGTAATAACAGGCGATTTAATTTACGTGCGTTTTCACGGCCCAACCGGCAAATATCAGGGCAATTATACTAAAGCTATGCTAAAAAACTGGGCCGACTGGATAAAAGAACACACTAAAGAAGTCCGTAGCGTCTACGCTTATTTCAACAATGACATCCACGCCTATGCCGTTTATAATGCAAAGACATTGAAAGAGCAATTTTGTATCTTGTAAAACGTGGACTGGGATTATATGCCTTTTGGGCCTGAAGGGTTTTTAGATTTCATTTCCAGATCAAGATTGTTATCGCATATTTTTAAGTGAGAACATTCAGGCCTTTTTGGATTGCGTATTGGCGGACGGATTCGATTTCTTGCAGGGTAGGTCGGCTGTTTATTTTGGGGTATGAAGAGGCTTTGTAACAGGGGCGATACTGGTCCATTACGTTAATGATAGTTTTCGGGCTAATCTGGCCTGCTAAAAAATCTATAATCTTGAAACTACCTGCCAGATTTTCCGGCAGAACCAAATGTCTTACCAGAAGGCCGCGTGTCGCTAAGCCATTTTCTGTTTGAAGGTCGCCCACCTGGCGGTGCATTTCTTTTACAGCAGCAAAGTTTACCTGCGGATAATCTGGTGCAGAGGAAAGCTGCTGTGCAGCTTCTGAATCTGCATACTTCATATCCGGCATATAAATATCCATGTAGCCCTCAAGTAATTTTAGCGTTTCAACCGAATCATAGCCGCCCGTATTATAAACCGTCGGCAGTGTCATCCCCTTTTTTCTGGCCAATTCAATAGCAGCTATAATAGCAGGTATAACGTGGGTAGGAGTAACTAAGTTTATATTGTGGCAGTCGTAGTTCTGCAAATCGAGCATAGCTTGAGCTAACTGTTCAATCGTCATTTGGCGTCCATGGCGATGATGGCTGATATCGAAGTTTTGGCAAAAGATACAGCCCAGGTTACAGCCGGCGAAAAATATTGTACCCGACCCGCCGGAGCCGACAAGGACACTTTCTTCGCCGAAATGAGGCCCTACCGAACTAACCACCGGCAAACAAGCTATGCCACAAAAACCAATTTGGCCCTTGCTTCGATAGACCTTGCACTTGCGCGGACAAAGTTCGCACGGATTCATCCGCTGCCACAACTGGCGAACAACTTGGTTAAAAGAACCAAGATCAATCGGTGCCGATGTCATATTTACTCTTTGTTGAACCATCGTCGTGCCGACGATGGCTAAACGACTTTCCACAATACAATTATCAATCGGCAAGCAGCTCCGGTGTCACCATCCAAACGATTTGCCACTTATCCTGGTCGGAACGGCTCAGGCAGACAATGCCGCCCTGCCTAAACGCCACTGTCTCTGATGATTCTGAGCCTGTTAAAAGCAACGATGCCAGCTTTCCTAAAAAAGGCAAATGCCCAACAATCATAATACTATCCTGACTTGAGAGAAGCTCGTCTTTCAATGGCGCAACATCATCATTCGGCGCAAGGCCAACCCGCGCATTTTCCACCTTGCTTGCCTTGACAACTTCAGCCAAAACCTCAGCAGTCTGCACAGCCCTCTTCTTTCCGCTGTGCCATAAATAGTCAACACACAAGTTCGAAGGTTTGATAAACTCAGCTACTTTCTGTATGTCACGCTGTCCTTTTTTGGTCAATGGCCTCTGCGGATCGACTTCTTTTGAAGCTGCTTTTGCATGTTGAACAAGATACAGTTTCATTCTCGACCTCCCTTTGACAAAACTCATTTGGTCCTATTATAGTATTATCTTTTAGTTTGCCAATTGTCTACAAAGTACCGAAAAGCTTATAGAGCTAATAAACAAAACGCTGAAAAAGTAAAATAGCTGAAATAGTGCCAGGCGCAAAATATCCCACAAAATATCCGTTTTTTCTTGAATATCGTACTATCTTTTGTTAATATGGTTAAAAATATGGTAACCGTTCACGGGGTAAATAAGCCGATTTTGAGCTGTTATGGGCCATTTGATTGACTATTTCATCAAAAAAACTTACAAAATTTCTTACTTTGCAGCCAAAATCGGCTATAATGATTA
>CAYNKI010000053.1:13339-17416 GCA_964397675.1 uncultured Pirellulales bacterium | reverse complement strand
TTCTTAATTCCACATGTTCAAATTTGGCTTCCAGGCAGTTTTTAATGATGGTATCGATGTCCCAGTCCTTCGCGAGTGTATAACTCATTAATCCTAATTTGAGGGGCTTTAGATTTTTCTTTATTGCTTTTGTCTGAGCTGCTTGAACTGAACATCCTCCGACTAATGTTGCCGAAGATGTAACGAGCGTTGTTTTTAGAAAATCTCGACGGGAAGCGTCCTTCATAGTCTTTCTCCCTTCCAAAGAATCAAATAATAAATGATTGACATAATGCACTTTTTCAGTCAAATCAACTAATTGGTAAGAGTAAGGATATCAAATTTACTCGACGAGTACAAGAGGATTAAAGGTCTCAGAAGCGTTTTTCATACTTTTTTCTGAGTGCCCAAATGCGGATAATGAATAATAGACAAGTTATATACCCATCTTTATAATACGACCATGCAGATATATCCATTAAAGTTCAGACCGATTTACAAACAGCGAATCTGGGGCGGCCAAAAGCTGCGGCAGGTCTTCGATAAGGATATACCCGCGGACCAGAAAATCGGTGAAAGCTGGGAATTGGCCGATCTGCCGGATGATAAATCAATAATCGCAAACGGCGAATTATCCGGCCAAACACTCAACTCGGTTATTCAAAAATATCCGAAAGAAATAACAGGTGACGAAAATTTCTCTGGGCCTTTTCCACTGCTAATCAAACTTCTTGACGCTGAGGACATCCTGAGCGTACAAGTCCATCCCGACCCAGAAACCTGCAAGCGAATGGGCAAGGGAGAGCCCAAAACCGAGTGCTGGTATATTATTTCCGCTGCAACAGATGCGTTTATTTATAAAGGGCTAAAAAAAGATGTAACAAAAGAGAAATTCGCCGAAGCGATAAAGCAAGGCAGCATTGCCGACTTATTGGCAAAAGTACCTGTCGAGGCCGGCCAGTGCCACTTCTTACCCGCGGGCACCGCACACAGCATCGGAGCAGGCCTGTTAATCGCTGAGATTCAAACACCGTCAGACACCACATATCGCGTTTTCGATTTCAATAGAGTCGACGATACAGGAAAGCCCAGACAGCTTCACATTGAACAGGCTCTGGAAAGCATCCATTTCGATATGGCCACTGATAAACTTCCGGTAACAACGGAAGGTCGGCTGGTAGATTCAAAATACTTCAAGATAGATAAAGGCCATCAGGCTAAGAACTGTGAGGTATTCCTTTCACCAGGCAAGATGAGAACGCTGATTATTTTAGCCGGCTTTGGAACCATTCTCTCGGCTGTTGAATTCAAGGCAGGTGATACGCTTCTTATCCCTGCAGTCTATGAAGGAGCCATACGTTTTGCCGACGATACACAATACCTGACAGTAACCATCTAACCTGCATTTCTTGTTAAAAAAGGCCGTGCACTTTTCTTCGAGTCGACTTTAATGGATTTACTGCCACAGCCAACTCGAGCCGGGTTGTTCCACAGCACAACGGACTAACGCTTATGGCTGCTCCGTTCCCGGCCTGACCAGGTTCGCGCCGTTCGTTTGCATGGGACCCGGCTGTCAACATCGCTTATGACGGTAGTGACCCAAATCAATCAACCCTCGGAAAAGAATTCAGCCTCGCTGTAGCGGATTGCGAGTATAGGGTACCGCTAACACCCCGCTTAGCACGGCCAATATCATTAAAGCTGCCAGCGCCTCAAAAAGCAACAACAAAATATATTACTTAAACTGACCGATCTTGAGCATGCCACACAGTGTTGGTCATTGGTGCAGGTGAAACGCTCCTTATCCCTGCTGTCTATGAAGGAGCGATACGTTTTGCCGAAGATACAGAATACTTGAGAGTAACAAAAAATCATTGACATATGACAAGTCGCTGCATATAATTGAAGTATTCCGATGAATGGACAAAGAAACGATGCTTACCTTTATAATAACGCTGTTTGAGAAAACTTGAGCCCTACCCTGAAGCGCAATATAAGATCTTTTATATCGTCGAAGAGAGGAGAAAAAATGAGACTAGCCAATAAATACCACGGTTTTCAAAAAGATGAGTTCAATTCGAGCACTTATCAACTCAAACTATTTATCATTATGCTAACCTGTTTAGTCTATGCTGGAGTATTTGGCTTACAATCTGCCAATAGCCAGGACTTAGTTCCACCCCCACCACCGGACGTACCACCATTGATATCTGAGACCTATTCGAATGACGAGGATGGGAACCGTATTGAGGACCAACTTAAACTGGGTGTCGGGCCACCACGACAAACAACACCGTTGCCACTTAAGCCTCCCATTATCGAAACAGTCGATGTGCAGCTCACTTTTGCCTCTCAAATTACACAGCAGCAGATTGATGATTTCCTGGGAATCGGAGGTGAAATCACATACATTTATAAGGCCATTTCCCATGGATGGAGAGGGCGCATTCCAGAGCCTAATATCACGCTGTTGCCAGACCTTATGGGCCCTACTATGGTCATAGTGGAAGAGCCACCTACGATGGTACGAAATATGGATATCGCGACTAAGACAGGTAGAGTTAGACCGATTTGGGATATGGGATTTTACGGAGATGAAAGTATCACGATTGGCATCATCGATAGTGGCATTGACGCGAGCCATCCAGACCTTGCGGGTCGACAGGCCTATTGGCGAGACTTCTCAAGGGAGGGTTATTTGAACCCTATTGACACCATACAGCACGGCACGCACGTCGCAGGAATCGCATTGGGTACAGGAAGGTCGAATTATGAAAGCCTTCGTCGCAGGCTCAATTACACTGAAATAGGAAACTTACAAGATGTCCCAGAAGGCAACTTCCTTGTGTCTCCCATTAACTTGAGCTCCCAAACATACACATTCGAATCAAAAGCAGAATGGAGAGGCGGCGGGCGGACCAAGTTGTATCATGTGTCTTGTCCAAAAGGGAACGTGACCGAGCCTTGTACTGTTCTGTCGAGTACACAACGTGACTGGTCTATGCTTGAGCTAAGTAGTACTATAGATGGAAGAAGCAGCTCTGATGACACTTTATACGCAACTGCCCTTCTCAGCACAAGCGGTAGTGTTATAGATTTTGTGATTACCAATTCCGTAGAAGCAGGGTGGAAACTGTATGAAATCAATTTAAGCGGTATCGCCCCGGGGTGCCGATGGGCAGCAGCCAAGGACGGGCCAGCGAAGAATGATTCATTAACAACTGACAATGCCCTTGATGATCTAGCCTACAATAATCGGATTAATTTGAATATAAAGATAGTCAATATCAGTTCGGAAATAGCAAAAACATATAATGGTGGGGAGTTGGAGACGTACCGACAGAAGGTCAACTCGGCGGTCAATAGGGGTGTTCTTGTAGTTGTAGCTGGAGGTAATAATGGCAACAAGAGTTATTGGCATGACCGTGAGATTAGCGATCCAGGCAGGGCTGCAATGGCTCTGACGGTTGGGGCCTGCAACGATGAAAACCATTTGACCGATTATTCAAGCCAGGGCTTCAGTCCGCAACATTTGCATGGTCTTGGTAAACAAGATGATTACAAGCCTGATATTATCGCGCCGGGAGGCTCATATTACCTCACAGGCATCATGTCTGTAGACAGTGGCTCCAATGATGGCCCGGCCTTTAACGACAAGCAACCGAATGATTACCGTAATGCTATTGGTACATCGATGGCAAGTCCTTTCGTCGCGGGGTGTGCCGCATTAGTAATCGATGCAATGCAGCAAAAAGGAATTCAATGGGACTTCTACTCCAGTGACCATCCCCGCTACGTCAAAATGGTCTTATGCGCCACAGCAACAGAAACTAATGCCAATCGTGAGAACGGTAAGCTTAATCCTACATTACAGCGAGCAGCGAATGGTCCGAACGGCTTTCCTCCTGGTAAAGACAAGTACGAGGGCTATGGCATCATCAATCCGGATGCGGCAGTTGAGGCCGTGTATCTCACTCATGAATGGGGCACAGAGGAAAACGGCACACTTGGCTCTGGTCCGTATGATAGACGTGCCTGGGCAAGAACTGTGCAACTTTCCAATGGCTTTACATACGAAATAAACCTTGATAGTTCCTC
>CAYNKI010000053.1:0-13239 GCA_964397675.1 uncultured Pirellulales bacterium | reverse complement strand
ATATATAGCGGAGGAGGATACAAATGCTTTGTTGGTGGTAAAGCGCGTTAGTGGCTCAGGTGATTTCACGCTCAAAAGCTCTAAGACAAGCCAGGATCGTCCAGGGCGAAGGGATAAAGAAGTTATTACATATTGAGACGGTTATAAAAGATTGCAAGATTGACATTCTTGCGAACGGATATTCTAATGCGCTTCCTGATTGTATCCTATCCTATGAACCAGATACAATATTCAGGCCCAGCAATAAGCCACTATATAACGTTAAGGATAGTTAACATTCCTTTATGGTCGCGGCTCTGCCTTAATTATCCTTTCGGCTCTGCTTTCGTGGCTCCGCGCAGTCCCTCCATTTTCAAGTAACCTTTCTTCCATACAACGAAGGCTGAGACTGCAAAAACAAAAACATGTACTGCCGCAGCATATCGTGCCCTTATCTGACTCATCACTAAACCTACACCAGCATAAACGCCGGCCAGCACATAACAAATAGAAACGGTCTTTTTCAAAGAGATACCTCTGTCAATTATCTGGTCGTAAATATGCCCGCGGTCAGAAACAAACAAAGGCCTGTGATTAAGTAACCTCCTGGCCAGCGCGACAGCCGTATCGAGAATCGGCAAGCCAAAGACAACTATCGAGGCCATCCACCATCGCCAGACCCCAGTGGCGAAAAGAATCATCAACGCTGCTGTCACGAATCCCAGCAGCATACTTCCTGCATCGCCCATAAATATCTTGGCTGGATACCGATTAAAAGGCAAAAAGCCACAGACGCATCCTACAAGCCCAAGACAAATTATAATCCGCACAGGATGCACAGGATCAACTCCTTGACCATATCCCCACATCGTCAGGTGAATCGCTAACAGCAGCATAGCAACAGTAATAATTGCCGTTACTCCTGCACAAAGCCCATCAAGCCCGTCCAGTAAGTTCAATGAATTCGTTGCCCCAAGTACAAAAAATATAACCACGGGAATGCCCAGAATTATTTCCAGCCTGGGTGACATTTCAATGCCAAGTAATTGAGCAAAATTTCCGAAAGATGGCCCAATAGCCACCATCAGCAAAACCAATGCTGCAATAACTTGCCCAACGATTTTTTGCATCGGTTTTATGTCAAATATATCATCTGCGAGTCCGACAAAACATGCTATCGTCCCGCCGACCAGTATCCCCAGCAACCACCTTTGCATTTTTAACAATCCACTGATAGTCATCAATGCTGGGCCGAAAAATTCTTCATTTCTCAAACAGCCAATACCTGCCAGCACACCAACTGTCAGGCCGATGAGCATACCAATGCCGCCGAGATATGCTATAGGCTCTTTATGTGTCTTGACCAGGTCATCTGGCCGGTCAACAATTCCAAATTTTATGGCAATCTTTTTGCACAACCAGGTAGCTACCAACGAACCTACAAAGGAGGCCACCAACACAGGCCAAAAGTGAAATATCCATGTAGGCAGTATCCACGTAGGCCTGTACGGTCCTATTATATTATCGAGCATCTTCAGCTTAACTCGGACTGATAAATTAAAAAATTAAAAATAAAAAATCAAAATTGTGGAATCCCGATCCCGAAGTACATCGGGACGGGATGACTTCCTTAATTTTACATTTTGCATTTCGATTTTTGATTTATCTTATCCAGACTTCGCTATCGTAGCGGAGCATAATTAAATTATCTTTGAAGCCGTCGAAACGGATATTTAGTTTTCTTCCGAGCAGCTCCTGTAAAATCCATTTTGGAAAGTTGGCGCCTGCCTTGATTGAAAGAGGGACGCCACCGCCGAATCGTGGATTTATTTCAATGAATTTTACTTTATCATCAGGAGTGAGAAACAATTGTAAAGTTATAACGCCTGGCCCAGCCCCGAGTGTCTCAACCAACCTTGCGGACTCGCTCATAATACGGTGATGTTTTACCAGTTGTCCCTTGCTGACCTCGCCGGCCCTGACCTCTATGCGTTTTCTCGGCACCACGCAGCGAATCTTCATATTAAAGTCGACATATACATCGCAGGTATGTTCAGTCCCTTTGATAAATTCTTGGCAGATGGCGTTAGGTATCCTTCTGCCCAAAAAAAGCAATTCTTTGCGGTTCCTCACGACAGCATTTCCTCTGCTGGCATAGCCATCCCAAGGCTTTAGAAAATAAGGCCAACTGAGCCTCTTTTTACTGCCTTTGTCAGGCCGCTGGCGGAGTGCCGATTCTGCCACAGGTAGACTCACCGTGAGTGGTGTATCAAATCCATTCTTAACCAAAAAACGATAAGTTTTTCTCTTATCCTGGCAAATATCGACTACCTCCGGAGTGGATACCAACACACAACAGCCCAGAGCTGCGAATTTTGACTTTTTCTGGGCTAAGAGCTTTAGGTCCAAATCTACCGTAGGAATGAGCAATTTTACCCTGTTGGTTTTGACAATTGATAGCAATTGCTTGATATAACCAGCGTGCGTTATCGGCTTAACCAAGAAAGCTTTATCGCACAATTGGAGAGCAGAGCTTAACTCACTGGTATCTGTGCCAAAGAATGAGGCGTTTATTTTCAGTTGTCTTGCTGCTTGACGAAAGCTGTTGAGCAAGGAGACTCGTCTGCCAATGCAAGTGAATAAAATGTTCAAACACTTCTTCATGATACTCGATCCTTGATGCTCGATACTCGATAACCACCTTCGGCGAAACGAGGGATGAGGGACAAAATTTTTATCGTCTATCATCCATCATCTGTTCTCAATCGTCAGTCGTAGACTAAAATGGTAAATAGCTGAGCATCGGTCGTCAAGCGAAATTAGACAATTAACCACGAAGACATAAAAGCACAAAGGAATTTTGAGGTTAAAAAAAGAAAAGATTCTTTTTGTCTTGGTGCCTTGGTGGCTAAAAAGATTCTTTTGACATTTTTGTTATATGCATCTAAACTAATCTCGGCACATTAGCCATGAAGACACAAAGGCGTAAAAATAAATACGAATGAACCTAAATTATTAAAAATTCGTGAGAATTCGTGGTTCAAAAAAATGATTCTTAGTATCTTGGTGCCTTGGTGGCTAAAATCGGGAATCGAGAATGCTAAAAGAAAGTGAAAATCCACCCACTATTTGGCCTGAAGCAGAATCAATCCGCGATTTTACCGGTCTTTGGTGGGTAGCTCATACCAAAAGCAGAAACGAAAAGGCTCTGGCCCACGATTTGGTTGGTAAAAATATCAGTTATTTTCTTCCCATGACCTGGAGGGTCTGGCGTCGAAGCCGCAGAACTTTGCGATCACTGCTGCCACTTTTCACCGGATACTTGTTCTTCTGCGGCGAAGAAACTCAAAGGCTTGAACTGCTGCGAACCAACCGCGTGGCGAATGTAATCGAAGTTATAGACCAACAACAATTACTTGGTGAACTGTTACAAATTGAGCAAGCTCTTCGGGCTGGTGCTCCCCTGACGCCTTATAAGTACATAAAAGCAGGCCAACGGTGCCGGGTTGTAGCAGGACCGCTACTTGGGCTGGAAGGTATCATCATCAAAGTGAAAAATACTACACGTTTGGTTCTACAGATAGATATGCTCGGCCAAGCAGCAAGCGTTGAAATAGATATTGATATGGTAGAGCTCATCGATTAAGCACGAGGCATGGGACACATAACAAGAGATAGTAAATGAAGATTTGTGTGATTGGGGTCGGTTACGTCGGACTGGTAACGGCTGGTTGTTTGGCTGAGGCAGGCAACAGTGTCGTATGTGTGGACAACGACGATAAAAAAATTACCAACCTGAAAAATGGGGTAATTCCTATTTATGAGCCGGGCCTGACCGAAATAGTCAAACACAACAAAAAACTCGGCCGATTGCACTTTACAACTGATGTAAAATTCGGAGTGGACAATTCACTTATTATCTTCCTTGCGGTTGGCACCCCATCAGAAAAAGACGGCTCATGTGACATATCAGCGATTCTTTCAGTTGCCGCCGTAATCGCGGATAACCTCAATGAATATCGAATCATAGCAACAAAGAGCACGGTGCCGGTAGGCACATACCAAAAGGTTACAGATATTATTAAATCCAAAACCAAAACAGCATTCGACTACGTTAGTAATCCTGAGTTTTTGAAAGAGGGCGCTGCTGTTGAGGATTTTATGAGCCCCGACCGGATAATCATCGGGACAATCAACACCAAAGTTCAACAAACAATGATGCAGTTGTACAGCCCGTTTATGCGAAAGGGTAGCAGAATATTATTCATGGACTCCGCCTCTGCTGAAATGACAAAATATGCGGCGAATGTGATGCTGGCAACGAGAATCTCGTTTATGAACGAAATCTCTGCGCTGTGCGAGAAAGTCGGTGCAGATGTTGAAATGGTCCGACAAGGCATCGGCAGTGACTCACGAATTGGACGGTCCTTTTTGTTCCCCGGCATCGGCTTCGGAGGCAGCTGCTTTCCAAAAGATATTCGGGCACTGATTCATACCGGCTCCGGGCACGGTGTTGAAATGACAATAGCTAAATCGGTGGTGCAGGTAAATATAAATCAGCAAGAAAGATTTGTAGCACGTATTACCGATTTCTTTAAGGGACATGAAGATAAAACAATATTAGCAGTTTGGGGATTGTCCTTCAAGGCAAAAACCGATGATGTAAGAGAATCGCCGTCCATTTACTGCATAAAGAAACTTCTTGATTGCAAGATAACGATAAGAGCTTACGACCCTGCAGCAGGTCCCGCTGCGCTGTCAGTCCTCAACGGAAAAATCCAGACCTTCCAAAATGGATACGATGCGCTGGATGATGCTGATGCCCTGGCTATCTTTACCGATTGGCAGGAATTCCGCAACCCAGACTTTGAAGCTATAACAACAAAATTAAAAAAGCCTGTTATTTTCGATGGCAGAAATCTGTACGACCCATCTTATATGAAAAACAAAGGATTTGAGTATTACAGCGTTGGGCGAGCTTAGTCATTGTCTTTGCCCACTTGAGAGTTAACCTTATGATTATTCGTACCAAAGCTTATCCTCGAGTTGGACTGATTGGAAATCCATCCGACGGGTACTTCGGCAAGACAATATCATTTACATTTAGCAATTTCCGCGCGGAAGTGATTTTGTATGAGACACCGGAGCTTGAGATATTGCCCAGCCAGAAAGATCACTCACTATTCGCCGACATTACAGACCTGGTCAATGACGTGAAGCTGCATGGTTACTATGGTGGAATACGATTGTTGAAAGCAACAGTGAAGAAATTTTATGATTACTGCCAGGATAACCAGATTGAACTGCACAAAAAAAACTTCACGCTCCGATACAGTTCGAATATTCCCCATGGGGTAGGGCTGGCTGGCTCAAGCGCAATCATCACCGCCTGCTTACGTGCACTTATGGCTTTTTATGGCGTCAGCATCCCAAAGTACACACAAGCGAATCTGATACTTTCTGCTGAGGTAGATGAACTACATATTGCCGCAGGCCTGCAGGACCGTGTTATCCAGGTTTATGAAGGCCTGGTCTACATGGACTTCTCCAAGGATATAATGCTTAAGCAGAAGTATGGAAATTATAAATCACTTGAACCAAGCCTGCTTCCAAAGCTGTATGTCGCCTATCGCCATGACCTGAGCGAGCCGACCGAGATTTTTCACAATAATATTCGCGACCGTTTCAACCGAGGTGAACGAAAAGTAATCAACGCAATACGGCTCTGGGCCGGACTAACCGATAAAGTCAAATACTGTCTTCTAAATAAACAGACCGAAAAAACCGGTGAGTTGCTGAATGCTAATTTTGACCAAAGGTGTAAGATATATCAGATCGGTAAGCAAAACATTCAAATGGTCCAAATAGCCCGCTCCACAGGGGCCAGCGCCAAGTTCACAGGCTCAGGTGGAGCAATAGTGGGCACATGCAAAAACGAGCAGATGTTCAACCAACTAAAAAAGAAACTCCACAAGCTGAATATCAAGGTTATTAAGCCAAGAATCGTCAGCGGCTAAAGAAGTCCTGGAATATGATTCGCAAAGTAGTCATCCCGGCAGCAGGTTTTGGCACGCGTTTTCTGCCTGCGACAAAGTCACAGCCCAAGGAAATGCTGCCCATTGTAGATACTCCGGTCATCCAATATGTGGTTGAAGAGGCCGTAAAGGCCGGTATTACCGATATCCTGATGATTATCGGCAAGGGCAAACGCTCAATCGAAGAGCACTTCGACCGTAGCTTCCAATTGGAGGCTCAGTTGCTGGAAAAAGGCAAAGATGATGAACTGCGGGCGATGCGCAGAATTTCAGAACTGGCCGATATTCATTTCGTCTGGCAAAAGGAAATGAAGGGACTTGGCGATGCAATTTACTGCGCCCGGCATCACGTGCAAAACGAACCTTTTGCAGTTCTATTAGGCGACACATTAATTGACGCACCTACGCCAGCCACAAAGCAGCTGCTTCAGTTATTTGAACGTGTCCAACAACCGGTTGTCCTGCTCGAAGAAGTCGAGACTAATAAAGTCAGCCTGTATGGCGTAATTGACGGCGAGCAAACCGAACCAGGAATTTACTTGATCAAAGATTTCATAGAAAAACCAAATGTCGACGAGGCACCTTCAAACCTTGCAATTGCAGGTCGATATGTACTTACAGCCGATATTTTTAAATATATCAGTCGGGTCAAACCAGACAAAAGTGGAGAAGTGCAGCTTACCGATGCCATGAAGATGATGATAAAAAATCGGCCTATGTACGGCTTACAGCTAAACGGAAAACGATGTGACATCGGCAATAAGCAAGGATTCGTAAAAACAAACATCGAGTTTGCTCTTAAGCGAGAAGATATGGCGGAAAATATGCGAGCATACATTAAACAGTTATCAAGCAAGATTTGAGGAAAAGATTATGGACATCGTTATTAAAATTATCGGCATAGTTTTCATTGCTATCGCAATTGTGTTCCTGTTAAAGCCCGGCGTTATGAATCCCATAATGGAATTCTTCAAAAAAGGTAAACGCATATACTTCGCAGGATTAGCAAGATTGGCACTGGCAGTGGTATTCTTACTTGGTGCCCGCGAGTGCGATATTACCTGGGTGATTGCTCTTTTCGGCGTTCTTTTTTTGATATCGGGACTATCTATATTTATGCTCGGGCCTGGAAAAATTAGATGGATGATAGATTGGTTCCAAAAACAATCAGCTATATTTCTCAGAGTTATGGCTATCATCGTCTTAGCCTTCGGAGCAATTATTATTTATTCCGCATAGAGATAAATATGAAAGCATTTGTCACTGGTGCAGCAGGATTCATCGGCTCACACCTCAGCGAACGTCTTCTCGGTGATGGCTGGCAGGTTACTGGAGTTGATAATTTCGATGACTTTTATGACCCTCAAATCAAACACCGCAATATAGATGATTGCCTTAAAAACAAAGATTTTCAGCTTATCGAAGCTGACATCCGTGACAAAGCCGCCATGGACAAAGCCATCAGCGATGGCATCGAAATAATCGTTCATTTAGCTGCCAAAGCTGGTGTTAGGCCTTCAATTGCCCAGCCGCTTCTCTATGCTGATGTCAACATAAACGGAACAATGGTCTTACTCGAGGCAGCTAAAAAACATAAAGTCAGCAAGTTCATCTTTAGCTCAAGTTCGAGTGTTTACGGCAACAATAAAAAAGTGCCCTTCTCGGAAGATGATAATGTTGATTTTCCCATTTCGCCATACGCTGCAACCAAAAAGGCCGGCGAGCTTATCTGCCACACATATCATCACCTTTGCGGAATTCATGTAACTTGCCTGCGATACTTTACAGTCTATGGTACTCGGCAAAGACCGGATTTAGCCATCCACAAATTCGCTAAACTTATCGAACAGGCAAAGCCCATCCCCATCTATGGTGATGGAACTATGAGCCGTGACTTTACATATATCGATGACATAATTGACGGCACTGTAGCTGCGATGGAAAAATGTAACGGATTTAACATTTATAATCTTGGCGAATCTCAGCCGATAACGGTTAATGATTTGATTGTCGAGATTGAAAAGACTCTTAGCAAAAAAGCGGTTAAGGAATACCTGCCGCCTCAGCCGGGCGATGTCGAACGCACCTACGCCGACATAACCAAAGCTGCTAAAGACCTCGGCTACAATCCTTCAACAACCATCCAGATCGGCCTGGCGAGGTTCGTTCAATGGCTCAGGCAAGGAAATCACAGAAAAGGTGAATAAATGTGTTTTGTCAAAAATTAATCTTGACCCTTTTCGATACGCATACTTATAATTTCCCGCAACCAGGAGTATAATTCTAAAAGCAGTGGAGCGAATCGGAAAATATGCTGGATTTCTCGAATAGAAAGTTCAAGGTCCATCAGACGGCATCAATTGTAGTTGTTGTCGCATATCTGCTTATAACCTTCACAATTGATCTACTTCACAACGAAGGCTGTCAGCACGGCTCATTGTGTACGGATATCGCCGGCATATGCAGCAACGACTCGTGTCCGGCCTGTATGTTTCTGGCTGGTCAGAACTCAACCGAGGTGAGTTCTGGACCAACTCTGGTAAGCATCGAAAGTTGGATTATTTGTCAGCTCATACTACACATAACAAAGCTAAGTCACGATGAGTGGATCCATTCAATCTTCCTTAGGGCACCTCCCACAATTATCACTTATTAGCACAGAGTCGAGTTATATTGCCCACATTCTGGTGCAACAGCAGTTTTAGCTCTTCAAATGTATCACTGTTAACGTATTAGTGACAAAAAGGAGATGTCAATATGCGTGTTAGAACAGTTATCTGTACAGTAAGCTTATGCGTTATGATAGGTTTTCCCATTGTGGTTCATGCCCAGAATAAAGATTCAGAAAATAGCGAATTTAATGAACTCAAGGAGCAGATTCTCGAATTGAAGCGCCAGATGAATGAAATGAAGACGAAGCAAGAGTTAGAAATCAAAGAATTGAAAGAGGAAATCGAAAAGCTCAGGCAACCTAGGCTGGTGCCTGAAGAAACCAAAGTTGAGGAGGAAGCTGATTACCTGCGCCAGCTCGCTGAGAGTATGGCTGGGGAGAAGCAAGAGGAGAAGACTCCGGAGGAAACTGTCTTTAAATTTGGGGGACTTAGCTTGCAAAAGCTCAATCCTGAAATCAGTGTATCAGGGGATTTTATTGGCCATTACCGGCACCAGGGGGATACTAGAAAACGCACTGATGCCGAAATTCGGGGTCTCGAACTGAATTTTCAGTCTTACCTCGACCCCTTTTCAAGACTCAAAGCTACCACGCATATAAGCGACGATGGTGTGGACTTGGAAGAGGCCTATTTTACGCGTTTCTCGATGTTCGATAGCGCCAATCTGGACCTTGGTAGATTTCGCCAGCAGTTTGGTGTGGTCAATCGCTGGCATGAAGATGCCCTCGACCAGGTCCAATATCCCCTGGCCCTGCGCAGAATCTTTGGTGATGAAGGCTTGAATCAAACCGGCGCATCAATAGATTGGACATTGCCTCAGTGGGGAGATGCTTATCAAGGATTGACTTTTCAAGTCACCAACACCGAAAATGAACGTCTGTTCGGCGGAGACACATTGGGTAATCCTTCTTTGCTTTTGCATTACAAGAATTACCGAGATCTTTCCAGAGACACATATCTGGAATTTGGCTTGACCGGTCTGCTTGGCTGGAATGATGAATGGGATGTACGCAAAACAAGCACACTTGTTGAAAAGGACCACGATACTTTAGGAACCCAAGTGTTTGGTGCAGACCTTTCTTTTCTCTGGGAACCTGCAGAAAGGGCGCTTTACCGCAACGTTGAATGGCGTAGCGAAGTATATTTTCTAAATCGAGACATACTGGCACCAGACAATTCCGGACGAGATAATTTGAACGCCTGGGGTGCCTACAGTTACCTGCAGACAAAAGTGGCCCGTAACTTAGACATCGGAGTTAGAGCTGACTATTATGAGCCGGACAGCAAAGATTATGCCAACGTTAAAGGGGCTTCTATTGTTCCATTGGCTTATACAGCGAAGGACCCTTACCGTTGGCAATTAGGTCCTTATATAACCTGGTGGCAGAGTGAATGGGTCAAGTTCCGTTGCGAGTATAACTACGGATTTGGACGGGGCACGGAAGATACGGAACACACACTTTGGTTCCAAGCAATTTTTGCCGCTGGGCCGCACAAGCATGAACGTTACTAAAATGGAAAAAGGAGATGATTAGAATGGCAAGAAGAACTTTCCTCATCTCAACTGTGTTCGCTGTTTTATCAGTAATATTCTGTTTCGCCGATGCCGACGCCGCGAGAGAGAGGACGCGGCTTCAGGAGCGAAGCAGGGGGCGGCTGCGAGTAGTGACAACCTTGTCCGACTACGCTGTGTTAGCTAAGGCCATTGGCGGTGACCGGATCAGTGTCGAGTCCATAGTTCATAGCGTTCAAGACCCTCATCACATCAGGCCCAAACCGTCCTTTGTAATGATGGTTAAACGTGCTGACGTGCTTATTGCGACAGGTCTTGACCTTGAACTTTGGCTACCAACCGTGATCAACAAATCCGGCAACAAGCGGGTTCGCAGCGGAGAACCAGGGTACGTCGCGGTCTCACAAGGCTTAAAGCTGTTAGAAGTACCGAAGGTTATTTCACAATTCGAAGGCGACGTTCACGTATTCGGTAACCCCCACATTACCACGAGTCCAATCAACACCAAGCAGGTGGCGCAGAACATCTACTTAGGATTAAGTAAGAACGATCCACAAGGCAAAGATTTCTATGCGGAGAACCTCAAGAAGCTGCATGATGAATTAGACCGGCGTTTGTTTGGCCAAGATTTGGTCAAACTACTTGGAGGCGACACCCTCTGCAGATTGGCCGAACAAGACAAGCTGATCGAGTTTCTGCAGCAGAATAAATTCCAGGGAAAACCTTTGACTGACAAATTAGGCGGCTGGATGAAAAAGATGCTCCCCTTGCGCGGGGCACCTATCGTCGTCTACCACAAGAACTGGAGCTACTTTCTCGAGCTGTTCGGACTGGAAGAAGCAGCCACTGTCGAATCCAAGCCTGGCATACCGCCATCACTGAAACACGTGACGAACCTGGTAAATATGATGCGTGAAAGAAATATTCGCGTTATCCTTGCCGCAAACTATTTTGACCAGCAGAAAGTCAGGACCATAGCCGATAGAACCGGCGCAAAGGCGGTCATAGTTCCCCTGTTCGTAGGTGGTGCCCCAAGCGTCGACGATTACTATCAACTTGTCGATTACTGGACTGACGGAGTGCTCGGAGTCGCTGAAGGCAGCTAAGAAGAATTCGGAAGACAGAAAGCAGAAGACAGAGCTCAGAAGCGATTTGTTCTCTGCCGTCTGGTCTCTGTTCGGAAAGGAAATAATAATGTCAGAGACGGTAGGTCTATTTTCACGTCAGATTGCCTTAATCGCCGTAGTCTTGGTCCTGCATACCTACATTGGTCTTCACATAATCAGGCGTACCCTGATATTTTCCGACCTGGTTCTGGACCAATTGGCTGCTTTTGGCGCTCTGGTCGGTGTAGCTCTGCACATCGCGTACGGCTCGCCCTTGTCGTATCTATTAGCAATGGCAGCCGTTCTATTCGGCTCGCTACTCCTTGCTTTGATCAATCCCAAAAGCCGAGAAATACCGCGCGAAGCGGTTATCGGGATATTATACGCGCTGGCATTGGTTGTTTCACTTCTGTTGACAGACAAGCTGCCGGGAGGTGACATTTACGTGGAGAAGACGCTCACCGGTTATCTGTCATGGGTTAGCTGGCCATTAGTCATAGTAACCATCGTTGTATACATTGCTCTACTGCTATTCCACTATAAACTACGATACAAATTCATCGCTTTGGCAGAAAATCCGCAGACGTTAAAGAACGAAAAACTCTGGGACTTTCTGTTCTTTACCACGCAGGGGATCATAACCGTATTGATCGTCCCCATTGCCGGCGTCTTATTAGCTTATGCCTTTCTTATGATACCGGCAGCGATTGCTACAATGTTTACAAGAAAATGGGCAGGCGCTGTTGTTATCGGCTGGAGTATAGGATTCGTGGCTTGTCTTATGGGTTTAGGCTCATCATATTTCTTCAACTTCCCATATGGGCCCAGTCTCGTGTTATCTCTGGGGGCGTTTTTCATTGGTGCGGTGGTTCTGCGCAGCCTGCGCTACCGGAAAGGATATGAATGATGTCACAACTGTTGGAAATGCTTAGTTTGCCGTTCTTGGCCTGCATAATGATGGGCGGCATATTGGGCTACTCGGGCATCCACGTGCTCAAAAGGGAAGTTATCTTCATTGACATTGCGCTGGCCCAGATTGCAGCCGTAGGTTCCATCATCGCCCACCTGGCTTTTGAGGCCGAAGAAGGAGCGTTGCTGTCGTATGTGTTCTCGTTCGGTTGCGTTCTGTCTATAGCGATGTTCTATGCGCTGGTAAGAAGGAGAGTCATCCAAATCTCAATTGAGGCAGTCATCGGAATTTCTTATGCCATTGCCGCCGCAGCCGCTCTTTTCTTAATAGGCCTCGCTCCCGGCCATGCGCACATAGAGGAGATGTTGGCAGGCAGTCTTCTTTGGATAGAGTCCACAGATGTTATCTGCGCTTTCATAGCCTTTTGTGCAATAGGCGCTTGTTTTTATATTTTCCGAAGACCGTTGTCGAGAATATCACAGAGCTACCGCGATGCCCATGCCGAAGGCATAAAAGTAGTATGGTGGGATTTCCTATTCTATGCACTTATGGGCTTTGTGATCACCATGGCAGTTAGGATTGCCGGCGTAGTTGTGGTCTTCGCCTTCCTTATCATCCCGGCCACGGTATCAGCCCTGTTCGCCTCGCGCTGGGCCATACGTATGCTTATCGCCTGGACGGTGGCTGCGATAGCCTCTATTGCAGGCTTATTGTTCGCTTATTACCTCGATTTTTCCGTTGGACCTGCCATCGCTTTGTTCTTGGGGATTGTGCTGGTCATTGCTGCGCTTTTCGGCAAATTTCGACAATTCGTTCACTCAGTATGATAGAATGAGGTAAAGAGTATAACCAGCCTGGTAAAATTCACCACCCAGCTAAGACAAAATGCCTAAGTTCGGTATGCCCAAAAAATCTTGAGAATCTTGAAAAAATGCTTGACAAGTTAGGCATGCCTAACTATTATACAGTTAGCCCGCATTTCTCACAACCCCGTTGAAAAAAGCTCCCTGTTCTGGTATAATGT
>CAYNKI010000052.1:0-17453 GCA_964397675.1 uncultured Pirellulales bacterium | reverse complement strand
TGCTCACTGACCTGAGTGCTGACAATAGGTGTTCCGCATTCCTGGCAGACAAGCAACTTTGCCCGCGACTTAAACGGCGATATCTCCACCTCTTGCTTGTCATGGTGAATCCTGACTTTTATGGTTCCGACCGGGCAAATAGCTGCGCATGCTCCGCAGCCGATGCAATCCTCAGATGGCTGCCGAAATGGCACCGCTACGGTTCTTTCGGCGCCACGTCCGGCAAAACTAATAGCTGCTTTTCCAATTATCTGCTCACATACGCGGACGCACAAGCCGCACAAGATGCAATTTCGCTGACTCTCCGTGACCGTTGGATAATGCGTTTGCTTGACGCCCATGCGCTCGGCTAATGCCTTGAGCTCCTGGCTATCCGGTGCCCTTGCAAGCAAAAGCTCCATTACGCCTCGACGTGCCTGCTTGGCCCTTTCACTGGAGACATACACGATAATATCGCGGCGCACCGGGTAGTTACAGGACGTCACTAATTGTCTCCATTTACCGCGATCAAGCTCCACCATGCAGAGCCGACACGATCCATCGCTGGAAACAGCAGGGTGGTAGCAAAGGGTTGGAATCCAGATTCCAGCCTTTTTGGCAGCATCCAAAATCGTTGCACCCTTTTCGACCTCAACTTTGTATCCATCTATGGTTACTGTAGGCATAAGAAAACCAAAAATTAAAATGTAAAATGCAAAATTAAGGTAGTCATTGCCGCTTTGCGGCAATTCCACAATTTTTATTTTTGAATTTTGATATTTGCACTTTAATTATTATACCTTTATCACAGCGGTAAAGGGGCATTTTTCCCAACAGGTTCCGCAGAGCGTGCACTTTTCCTGGTCAATTACATGTGGGACTTTCTTTTCACCCGTAATCGCGTCTGCCGGGCAATTCTTAATACAAATACCGCAAGCCTTGCAGGCTTCCGGATCAATCTCATAACGGAACAAACCACGGCATTCTTTTGCCGGGCAGTGCCGGTCTAAAATGTGCGCATCGTATTCATCACGGAAATAGCGTATGGTGGACATAACAGGATTAGCAGCAGTTTTGCCAAGAGCGCACAGAGCCGTCCCCTCTAAGAGCTCCGCCAATGTTCCAAGCTCCTCCACGTCACCAACCTCTCCTTGGCCTTTTGTTATGCGATCAAGAATGTGCATCATCTGGGCTAAGCCCTCCCGGCAAGTAGTGCATTTGCCGCAGGACTCCTTTTGAAGAAACTCGGTGAAGTACTTCGCGACGTTGACCATGCAGGTGTCCTCATCCATTACTATCATCCCGCCGGAGCCCATCATAGAACCAAGTTTGGTAAGCTCATCGAAGTCCACGCGGGTGTCCAGGTGTTCGGCAGGTATGCACCCCCCTGAAGGTCCCCCGGTCTGCACAGCCTTAAAACGCTTGCCATCGCTTATGCCACCACCAATTTCGTCAACGATTCGCCGCAGTGTGATGCCCATAGGAACCTCTACAAGCCCGGTATTTTTGACCTTTCCGACCAGGCTGAACACTTTTGTTCCTTTAGACTTTTCTGTCCCGATGCCGGCAAACCATTTTCCGCCTCGGTTTATAATGTGTGGAACATTGGCCCATGTTTCTACATTGTTAAGATTTGTTGGCCTTTCCCATAACCCACTTTCCACGGTATGGACATATTTTGCTCTGGGTTCACCTGTGCGTCCTTCCAGCGAGGCCATCAGTGCCGTTGACTCACCACAGACAAATGCCCCGCCACCGCGGTTAATCCGGATATCGAAAGAAAACGAGCTGCCCAGGATGTTCTGACCGAGAAGACCCAGTTCCTTGGCTTGTTCAATCGCCCCCCTTAAGCGCTCTACAGAAAGTGGGTATTCGTTCCGAACGTAGATGTATCCCTGCTCCGACCCGATTGCATACGCTCCGATAAGCATTCCTTCGATGACGGAGTGAGGATTTCCCTCCATGATCGCACGATCCATAAAAGCCCCTGGGTCTCCCTCGTCACCGTTGCAGATAATATACTTTGGTGATCCCTCTGCCTCGCGACAGGAGCGCCATTTTCGTGCTGTTGGGAAACCACCACCACCACGGCCTCTCAATCCAGCCACCTCCACTTCCGAGATGACCTCGTCTGGCGTCATCGAGGATAGAACCTTTGCAAGAGCGCTGTATCCACCTTGGATGATATAGTCGGTTATTTTCGTCGGGTCAACGAGGCCATTATAGGCTAAGGCAATTCGCTTCTGGACTTTGTAGAAAGGAATTTTGTCCACAGTATCTGCTTTCTCACCTGTGGCGGGATTCTCGTAAAGAAGGCGTTCAACCAACCGTCCACTAATTATTGTTTCTCGAAAAATCTCAGCGATATCAGGTTCTTCGACCCGCTGGTAGAAAATGTCACCCGGCTGGATGATAACTATCGGCCCGTACTCGCACAGTCCATGGCAACCAACGCCTTTGGCCTGAACTTGGACATCCGCGTCAACCTCTTTCACGGCCTCACAGAAAAGTTCGTATAACTTTTCCGAGCCCTTCGCTGCACAGCCAGGACCAGTACAAACGTGTATAGACTTTGCAGAAGCGATGCGCGAGTTTAGCAGCTCTTTCCACATACGTTCCAAGTCTGCAGAGTTGCTCAAACGCCTGTGGCTAAGTAATGTCATGTTTCGCTCTCCTTCTCGGCAGTTGCTTTATCCTTGGCGAGTCCATAAAGAATCTCGAGAGCCGCCGCTGGGGTGACACCGTTATAGTATTTACCGTCCACCACCATCACCGGCGCTACTGCGCAAGCTCCCATGCAATTGACGGCCTGGAAGGTGAATAGACGATCACGGGTGGTGCCGCCTGGCTCTACACGGAATTCCCGGCTGATAGCCTCAGCAATGCTTGGAGCTCCCTTTAGGTAGCACACCGTCCCCATGCACAGCGTTACCTCGTGTGCTCCTTTCGGTGCAAGGCGGAATAATGCATAAAATGTCGCCACGGCGTAGATACGACTGAGCGGCACACTAAGCTGACCAGCCAAACAGCGCAAATGCTCCTCTGGTAGATACCCACACTCAGCCTGCAGGTCCTGCATCATAGGTATGAGCATCCCAATCTCTCCGTCATAACGGTCAATTATCTGTCCAATAAGCTTATCTTTATCTGCCATGAAACAAACTTAAATATCAAAACTCAAAAATCAAAATTGTGGAATCGCCGCAAAGCGGCGATGACTTCCTTAATTTTACATTTTACATTTTAACTTCTAATTTTCTTCTAAACCGTTTCAATAGTTACCTCCTTATCCCTCTTTTGGAGCTCCTCTGCAATCCCGCGCACTACAGCTAATTTCATGCCCAGCTCTCCTGGTAGCTCGGGATTTTGATGGGCTGGATTTAGGCCCATACCCACCATGAAATGGATGTGGTCAACGTCCAAGAATAAGCGGACCAATTCCGAAGCACCATCCGTGTGAAACTTTACTGTATCCTTACTGGCTCCAGAATGAAGCAAGTCACGGGTCTTGGTAAGTGTCAGGATGCCCTCGGTTGCCAGATCAATCCCGTCAATCCTGGCCAGTGGAGGAACATCGGACTTCATCGTGGTCAGGTCGACTTCTAATGACTTACCGCCCAGATAATGGGCGACAATCTTCGCCGTCGTTCCCCCACAGACTGCCCGAAAACCAAGACAGCTTGTGAAGCTGGTGACAACGGCTTTGTCTGCACTCCTGTCTGCAGGCGGCCCCGTCAAAACTGTGGCCACGAGTTTTCGGCGGGCTTTTATAACCACCACACTTGCATCATCCCCTGGTTTGTTACAATACAGGTCCTCTATTGTCTGGCCCAGCTTGTCAGCAAGCTCCTGTGCGGAAAGGTCTATGTGACTGTGTTCTTCGAGAAATCGGGTTATTTTGTCCAAGCCCCAACCAAGAGGGTAGCGCCCACCTATGCCGGCGTTCACCACACCATCAGAGACAAAGACAACCCAATCCCCAATTTTTAGTTGTAGTTCTGATTCGCGAATAGTCTTTCCCTCAATTTGTCGGTCTTCGAAGGGCACAGGCACGGACTTTCGTTGCCGTAAAAGGATGACCTCAGGTGTGTCGAACTCAACTACTCGCGCCCGCCCATCGCGGAAAAATTGACCGATGGCGAAGGTGCTGTAAGCGAGCTTTCGAACGTCACATACAGGTAGTGTCTTACTCAATGTCTCTACTACTTCGCTCAAGGGCAATTTATTCTCCATCAGATGCATAACGATTCTCGTAGTCAATGTAGACAGAATGTTGGCTTTGACACCGCTTCCCAGTCCATCAGAAAGGGCAAGCGTAACGTAATCGGCATGACGGGCGACAGCTAAGTTGTCGCCACAAAGCTCTTCGCCATTTTTTTGGAGCTGTTTTGTGCCCCACTCGTAAAACAACTTCATTACTGACCTTCTTCCTGATATAGGGACATAAGCTTCACCAAAAGCACCTTGGTCTCCGCTGTCGTCTCACCAAGAAGTCTGGCAATTTCCTGTGCCGTCTGCATTTGCCGTGAAATTACTTCCTGTGCCCGTTTGAGCGTCTGCGCCTTCAGGTCAAGAAAGTCCTTTCTGGCTTTCTCTTCCTCCGAGATATCGATGAAGATGCCGCAGTAGAGGTCCTCGCCCTCGATGGGAAAGATGCCCACGCGGAAACTAACCCCGTGCTCAGGAATACTTTCTTTGACCATAAGTGATCCGCCCGCGGCGATGGCACGCTCAAAACAGTCAGAGTGGACAAATTCCTTGGCTGATCGGTCCATAAGCTCGTCATCAACACATCGGAACATAGTTAGAAAAGCCGGATTAAAAAAACGAATATGCGTCTCTTTATCCACCAGAAGGACCCCATTGGGTGTGTTCTGCAATATAGCACTAGTATGCGTAGCCGCCTGGCTTTTGGGAAGTTCCATATCAAATTCTCCCTTCGTCCGAATTCTCAGGTGCCTTTTCTTTTAGAAGCTTCACAATCTTTTTTCGGAACGTCTCAATCCCTGCTTCGGCGCTGGGACTGCTTAAAATCTCATCATTAATCTGCCAATTGATCCCTTCACCACAGCGCTCCATACAGAATGAGCCTTTTAACTCTACCTTATCTTCAAGACCTTCTTTAGTCAAAAAGTCATTGAAGTGAGCTATCATATCTCGGGCACCCTTAATGTGACATGAGCTGCCCACGCATACGGTTACAGTAATCATTGACTATTCCCTTTTTACATATTTGGCTTCTTCTCTTGCTGAGTTGATAAGGCAAGCTCACGAGCAGCCTGTTGGCGCTTGCTGGCTGCTAAATCCTTTTCATCGACTAATTTCAACGCTTTTGTAGGACAGGCCTCAACGCAAGCTGGTTCTTTGCCAGCCTTGGCTCGCTCAATGCAAAGGTCACACTTAACCATAGCCTTGCCGTCGTTAGAAACATCGATAACACCGAACGGACAAATCATAAGGCAAAACTTGCAGCCGATACACCTGTCTTGTTCAATCAATACCGGCCCGTCAGCTTGCGGTCGATGTATTGCTCCTGTCGGACAAACCGCAATACATGGGGCATCCTCACAATGCCTGCACTGCATAGGTACACCAAATTCCCCTGCGGCCTCGACCGTTACCCTTCTTTGCGGCTTAGGCTGCTCTGTTATTGCTTCTTCGAGAGCTTCCGATTTAGAATGCGCCAATGCACATGCTATCTCACAACTCTTGCAAGCCAGGCATTTTTCGACAGTCACCATTATGACTTTACCCATCTCGGTCTCCAAAACATTTAAACAAATTTCTTATCACCGGCTTCTGATGCAATACTCGGAAAAATCAAATTTGTTAATTCGTTCTTTGCTTTTGTCAACTGCTCTACAAGTTCTACATCAGCGCTAATCACCGGAGTACGATTCAGGTCTGCTTGTTGCACAGACCGACTGTACAGGATAGTTCCCAGCAGCGTTATGTTTTTTAATTGAGAATTAATTGCATCGGTTTGAGCAGCTTCGGTAATTTTGTTAGCAATAGCTGCGACGTTCTTGATTCCTAAGTCTATGGCCATCTTAGCCATATTATTAGCCGTTTCAATACTCCTGCCTCCCGGTTCGACAACTACTACAAGTGCATCTATACCTTGAACACTTGCTCGACCCATAAATTCAACGCCGGCAGCTAAATCGACTAAGACCAGCTCCTGCCGTTGTAATATCGTGTGAGTAAGCAGCGCCTTCAAAAACGCCCCTTCCGGGCAGGCACAGCCTGCACCGGCTTCGGTGATAGCTCCTAAGACCAGCAATTTTAACCCATCTACTTCAAGCCAGTACTTCTCCGGCAAATCGCTAACATTAGGATTTAACTTAAAATATGTCCCTACGGCATCTCTTGAAGTGCCGGTACGCTCGGCGATTAGCTCTTTCATCTTGATAAGTGGGTCCGGGCTTTGCTCGGCTCCAATACCAAAAGCTGAAGCGAGATTAGCATTTGGGTCAGCATCAATGGCCAGAACGTCAAATCCAGCCTCAGCAAATAATTTTGCCCAGACCGCACAAACCGTGGTCTTACCTACACCCCCTTTGCCGCCAATTGCTATTTTTAGTCCTTGCATTACCGATATTGTAACGGCTTATTATATTAGCCGTGTGCACTCCTAAACCTACGCAGTGTAAAGTCAAGCAAAACTTTGAACCCTGCATATTAGTGCTTTTCTGCGACGCTGTCAAGCACTATTGGGCGCATTTATTTATGTTTTTTTTCTGCTAAACCAGCCTGTCTCGGTTTTTTATACGCAAACTTATAAGACATGTTCGCCGCCGTAACAAGGCCAGTCTGGCGAGGTTCTCCGCAATTAGCATACAAATATCATATAGACTTTGCAGATAATGGTGGAGATTAATTGCCGGCTGCAGAAGCTTTTACTAATACCTCTATGGCCAGATTGACGGCTGTCCACAAGGCATCCAGCGGCAAATGTTCACTAACAGTTTGATCGAATAATATTGATGCTCTGGCATCGAATTCCTTATCCCTTCGCCAAATCACAATCGTTAATGGAAGGCGAGGCAACACGTACAGCTCAATAGAGGCATCACCAAATTCGCACTTTTTAGCCTCAAATTGCTCGCTAACCTTATGTAGTCGTTCAGGGCACTGGCCAAATGCTTTTTCTAACTGTTTGGTAGGAAGGCAATGAATGCCTCTGAAGAAAAACTGTCCACCCGGTAGAGCTTCCGCTCTGACAAGTTTGTCGGCAAGTGTTAAATCTTTAGCATTTATTAGATAGGTAAGAAGACAAAGCTGCTCAAGAAAACCTGCTGGCTCTGAAGAGTTCTGGTCGGAGAAAATCTGTTTATCAGCCAGATTAACTACATACTCACTGTTCAGCAGAGAGATTATGTAGCGTTGCGGATTGGTAACATATTTACACTTTGCCCGTCGTGCAGTTTGCTGCCCATCAAGTTTTTCAAGTTGCTCCCAAAGTCCTTCATGTGCCATAGTCGTGTCTCGAATAAAATGCACAGGTACGATTGAATGTTGAATATCAAGCAAAGAACTTCGAATTTTGAAGTTCCTTGTTCATTATTCTGAGTTCATTTTCCGGAATTTTTTATATTCGGCTATGGTGTTCAGATTTGACAAATTTGTCTCCAATTCAAAATATTTAACCTTGCATCGAGCGAATACATCACTTATTTTGCGTCCACCTGACGAAAGTACCTTGTTTATAGCATCGAGGGCGCTTTTCCTGTACACAGCAAAAAGTGGCTCGAATCTCGTATTGCGTACCGCGTCGTGCGTATTGCGTTTTTTGGATTCTGGTAATTTATATTTAGCAGTAATCGGTACCACTATATCTGCTTCTTTGGCTTCGGCAAGCATTCTACTTACGAAGGAAAGATTTATATATGGAATGTCACATGCTACCACAAAATTTATTTCGTTAGTCGAGGCCTCCAAGGCCGAAGCTATACCCATCAATGGGCCTTGTCCCGGAATTCTGTCTGGGACAACTTCCAAGCCGAGGAAAGCAAATTTGTCCGGCTCATTAGCACTTATGAGTATCTGGTCGAATGTGCCGTGAAGCTGCTCAGCGATTTTTTCTATCATGGGCTTACCATGAATTGGCAACATAGTCTTATCGGCGCCCATTCTGAGGCTGTCACCACCTGCCATAATTATGGCTGTTGCCTTTTCTTGGATCATCAACATTCTATCAAGTTTAATCATTTTACTCTCAACTTTACATTGCCTGTTCTTCAGCAGAGTGACGACCTCACCAATGGAATCCCGCTCGGTTGCGATAACCACTCGGCTGGGAATATCTTTATATAGCTGCTTGACTGCGTCAATTAATTCTTGGCGAACAACGAGTAGTATTAGCGCATGACTCGAAGCCAACAATGAATCTACATTCTTTCGCCAGCCTCGCTGGTCAAATTCCAACGGCCCAAATTCATCAACAATAACAAGGTCGGCAGATTTAGTGACATTTGGGCCCAGAGCAAGACGTCCAAGTTTTAGTCCCTCAGTGTTGAAAGTAAACGGCCTTGTTTCATTTTCTTTTGTCTTACGTCTTGCCAGAGATGCTCGCTTGCCACTTTGCAGATCAAGAGCATCGAATCCAATCAATCTACCATTGCGATATAAAGAAAGCGCCAGCAGGCCGGCTACAGTAAAGCCTTCGCTGCGAGCAATTTCTACAAGTTTAGCAGCATTAGTTGTTTTGCCGCTGTGTTTATTTCCTGTCCAAAAAATTAGCTTGGTTCGTATCTGTATCATGGAACTAAGTGTCGCCGTGCGAAGCCCATCGCAGCAGGCCGGTGACAGCTAAACGTGGATAAAACCTATTTTATGAAATAAGCTGCTATGCTAAAGAGCCATAATCCGATAGTAAGTATAAATACACTGCCTGCGGTTAATTGCAATCGAAACTTGAATGGCGTAGCAAAATTGGATTTAAATTGTGTACCAAGCCGAAAACTTAACGGCACTAAAAATGCACATCCCAAAGCAGCTATGCTACCACCGATTCCGACGTGCTGCAGCACCTTAGTAAATCCTGCCTGCGTCCAAAATTCATATCTAAAAACATAAGTAATCAGCAAAGCAAAAAGAGTGTAACTAAGATAGATAGCTGCTGCCGCAGACAATGATCTATTCCTCATCTTAAATACGTTGAAGAATAAATCGTAGCAGAGGCCCATCAAGAGAATACCCAGAAGATGGCAGGCAAAAAACGGAGCATTTAGAAACTTATACAACATCGCACAGGCTGCAATAATTGCCGCAGTGCCTTTTTGCGGAAAATATACACTGGCGAAAGTTAGTATAATAAAGCCAATAACAGTCAAAGGAACCGATGTATAAGGCACATCAGCACGATATAAAGTATCGCCCAAAACCGCTTCCGAAACACCCCATAGCCCACTAAAAAACAAGATTCCTAAAATATATTCTTTTCTCATTTTGCCTTTCCTCAAATCAAGATCTTTATTCGTTCCGTCACGCCTGTTTAACAGCTCTTAACTGCCTTCGAGCCAATGCTCAGCGAATTTGATTAAATCAAAGGTATCTACGATTCCATTTGAATGTTCGTTTGTAAGATCAGATCCGCCGCACCAATCTGGTTCAGTGCATCTATCTCCCAGCCAATGCTTGGTGAAAGCGCTAAAATCGGCAAAGTCTACGTCACAATCATTATCAAGGTCCGCTGTTTGCCAGATAAGGAAATCTTCTGTCTTGGTTGTTAGCAACTGATAATAATCGTAATAAATACCATCTTTTTCACAGGTGTATTGTTCCAGAATACCAGTCACGCTGCAGAAATTCTGGCCTATATCTACATAATGGTGATAAATCCCAGCTATGTCATCGTTCATATAGTCAGAGGCCCAACAGGCAGAGTTAGAATCAATGTTACTCCCAAGTATGTAGTTATCAAAAGCTTTTCCGTAACCTGTATCTTTGACATAGACGTTTCTGACCTTAATCAGCATGCCCTCGTATTTCTCTGCATTGTAGTTAGCTACGACCCACTCATTTATCCCCTGGATAGGTGCGGCAATTTCATCAGCATTTACAACCAACGGTTTTGGCAGGCAGTTGTTCCTGCTTTCAATATAGAAGTTAGGATCGTTGTCGCTTTTATATTGCAGAAAGGTTGTGCCTTTGAACTCTTCAACCTCTACATTGGTAAAAGATACCCAATCGCCGACAGCAACATTGTCGAACGAGCCGCCAAGAAAATCTTTGACCTGAACCGCGCCCCATCCTTCGGGATAGTTGGAGTCTTGTATAACAAGCCTTGGCCTGCCACCACCAGGCTTTTGAGTGACTATTCCGCCCAGACAATTAATGATATTTCCATGTTCGGGACTAATACCATTGACGTTGCTTGTGTACTGGATTTGGTAAATCGAAAGTATACGAGCCTGTACTGATTCTACCAATCCGAGCATAGCTACAACAATCATAACTATTAAACTCATTGGTTTCATCCAAAATCCCACACACAAGACTCAAGTTACCAATCACCAATTTTACGGATACCAATCGGTGTCGCCGAGAGGTGGCACCTCCAAATCTTCCGGCCATTCAGATTTCCAAACAGAGGACTTCCATCCGACATGGTAATCACAATAAAGTATGGAGCCTCCCAGTAATCCACCTGGTTTAGCGTGGCGTGCGCTAAAAGCCTTGGGATAGCTACCACAATATTTACCTGCTGTAGGATTATATTTCTTGCCGCCGTAACCCCTGCTGGGATCGAGCAGTTGATCAAACAGAAGGATTAAACGAGAAGGATTCCTTATGGATGTTATTTTCAAAAAGCTGGGCATATACCAATCTGTGCCTTTGCATCCATAAGGGGGCCAGCAGTTTTCATCAAGTTCAAGGCAGGAGTTCATTGCATAAGAAAAATAGCCGCTCCTTCTGGGTCTATACTTATAACTTTTGTCAGGGGCGAGCTTGGCAGAAGGGCACTGAAATACTGTGTTTGTGCCGGGCTTTTGCCAATAACCGTAATCACGCCAAGGCTTTTCCCCCATCAGCGGAGGCAGTACATCAATCCAGCCGAAATAATAATCTGCCAAGTCTGCCCCGATGTACATCGGGGTTTGTGGATTGCTTGAGGTACGGTCACGGCCATCAATATGAGGGTAAAAACCGTCGTTTTCTGCCGTGTAGATTTCAAAGGCCAATCCCCATTGTCGTAATCGACTTTGGCAAATTGTTTGCTTAGCTGTTAGCCTGGCCCGGCTTAGTGCCGGCAGAATAAGGCCGATGAGTAAAGCTATCACTGATATAACGACCAAAAGCTCAACAAGACTAAAAGCCGAACCAAGGGCAGCTTGGGATGTCACCTTCCATGTTTTGAAGATTTTAGAAGTTCCTTCAAATGCTTTTCATATGCCTTTCAACTCTATGCAGGCCCATAATACAACTCACCAAAGTACTCTAACATTACATCACTCATTGATATAATAGAGAGCAATAACCAAATTGCAATCTTTTTTAAGGAAGTTTATCAGCCATCGGCCTTGATTTGCTGTAAATATAGCAACGTTTGTGTCTACAAAACAATTTTCTCTTTGGTTGTGTCGAACTTTGCCACTTTATCCTCGCGTAGGCCGAGCATACCCATTTGCAACGTTGTTTGCACATGGTACGCAAGGTCCATCGGGCTGAACGTTTCTTGTTGGCGCGAACGGCAACAATTAAGGAAACTCCGCCAATATTCTACGAAATCTTCGCTGTGTTCGATGGCAAATCGTTGGGGCTTTTTCTTAGAGCCTTGGGCAGGGATAAAGACTATCTCGTTCTTTTCTACCGTCAGTGTCCCTTCCCATCCGCGAACCACCGGAACACGCTGTCCCGCACTCCGGCTACCTGTAGCTGAGTAGTCGTTAGCTTGCGTGCCAAGCACAGCAACGGTAATTTTCTCAGGATAATCGATCAGCATGTTGAACGTATCAGGCACCTCGCGCTGTTGGTAACGGAATTTGCCGCCTGTTGTCACAACTTTAGTCGGCATGGTGACGCCAAGCATGTACAGCACCGGGGTTAGGCTATGTGGAAACAAATCGGTGGAAGGTCCGCCTGAATAGTCTTCATACATCCGCCAGCGGAAAAATCGGCTGACATCGAAGGGACGCTTGGGCGCATCACCGAGAAAAGCTTCCCAGTTTAATTCAGGCCCTGGTTTGGCGTTAGGTTCATCAATCTTCATACCTCGCTCACCCCAATCACCAATCCGGAAATAGCCGCACTCAGCATGGACCGGCTGGCCGATTAGGCCATCAGCAATTAATTTCTTCATCTGGTGCCATGCCGAGTCGTACATGCCCTGTGTGCCAAGCTGAAAGACCCGGCCGGTCTTTTTCACCTCCGCAGCTAAGCGCTTGGTCAGTTCAAACTGCCGCCAGTGCGTCACAGGCTTTTCACAATAAACGTCCTTGCCTGCTCGAACCGCGTCAATAGCCTGATAACCGTGGTGATGGTCCGGCGTGGAGATGCAGACGACATCAACGTTCGAATCGGCGAGCAGTTCGCGATAGTCCATATATGTCTTCCCACCGTAGGCTTTTACGCGTTCCTCCATCCGCGGCCGATACACGTCGCAGACAGCCACAATCTCGATCGCTTCTTTAGCCTGGGTCTTGAGCCAGTGAGCTGTCTTGAAATGAACCCTGCTGCGACCACCACAGCCTATGAAGCCCACACCGAGCTTTTCATTGGCACTCTTGACATTAGCGGCGAGACTACGCGCAGGAACAGCCCCGATGTACATCGGGGCGGCAGCCATAGCAGATGAGGCAGTTTTGCTAATAAATTGACGGCGGTTTATCTTACGATTTAGTTTATTTGGATTTGTTTTGTTATTACGCATAGTTTTTCTCCTCGCTTGCTATTTTGTAGCAGCGAACTTTTCGAATTCAGCTTCGAGTTTATCGAGCTGCCCCCAATCTTCGTGAATAAAGATGCGATAACAAAGTTTGAGAGATTGGCCTGCACTTAATTTAATCCCACTTTTATAGAGCAATCCGGGATTCATATAGGCAAAAAGTAGCTTATGTTTTGGCACCTCATTTTTAATAACATACCCTGGCGGAGGATGACGGGTATTTGAAGGATGGTCGAATATTGTTACTCCCGTCGCTTCGCAACGGTCAGATTCGATTTGGCCGCTAAGATCAACCCATCGGGTGGGCTTAGTATGAATATCCAGGTCTTGGAGTCCTTGGCTGTCGATAAATCTCACATCTTTCATCGTTTGCGTGTTAGCCCGATAGGCAAGTCCGCCATAACCGCCCCATCTTCTGCCACCATTCTGACCTTCAATAGGTGTACGCTCCAGCAATACGTCCTGATCAACAGATGTGAAGTCGCTGTGCCAATCAATTCGGTAGTTGCCGGCTTTGTCTGGAGCGCTTACGTTGAGATGTCTTTTCTCGGTCAGTAGTGCAGCTTCACCCGCCGGATGATAGCTAAGGTCCATTTCGATTTGCGCGGAGAAGTCCTCTTGTAGTTTGACTTTGAAGCCTGTCACTTCGGTTAGCCCGGCTGGCAGGCCCGTCTTGCGGTCTTCTTCCCAGTAGTTTACACCGTTGATAAACTTCCACGAAAACCACAGTGCATAGTGCCATGGATGGTCCGGCGGACTGAGCCACGTCAGCGACACGCCATCTATAGTGCTTAACGGGTGAAAATAAGGTTTGCCTTGCTTATCATGGTTGAGTTGCCAAACTATATGTCCGTGGTTGAGCAGGCTTAGTGATTTGTCGGTTTGCTGCCAGCTATAGTTGGTATATGGCACAGTTCCAGACTCATCGACGACATGGCCCCACTTTTTGATATAATCCCAGCCAGATAAAAACTCGTCATTCGTCTCTTTTAACTTTTCTGATAAGATACTCTCAAGTTTTTTTTGCAATTTTTTGTACTCAGACTTGTTGCAAAGGTTATTAAGCTGATATGGGTCTTGCTCGTTATCATAGAGTAGCCATGGTCCTTTTAGGTCGCGTACATAGGTATAGCGTCTTGTGCGCAGGCCGCGATATTCCCTACCACCATTGGCTCTTCTCCACTGACCAAAGGGTGAAGGGCAGCTAATTAGCGCAACGTTGTCTTTCGGTTCATCCTTTGCTCTTACAACATTGGAGAAGTCCGTGCCTTCTACTGTATCAGGTATCTTGATGCTGCTTAGACCCAGCAATGTGGGCATAATGTCGGGCGCGTTGATTGGCATATCAATGGTTCGGCCTTCCTTGCCGAGTAGTGCTGGGTAGCGAATAAGAAACGGCACCAGAATCGATTCGTCCCACGGCTTTTGCTTTTTCTGCTTGCCCTGCGAAAAAAGCATGTCCCCATGGTCCGATGTAAAGACAACTATCGTGTCGTTTTCCAGCCCCAGCTCCTTTAGGGTCCGAAGGAGTTCTCCAATGCAATCATCTAACGCAACGATGTGAGCATAGTAACCGGCAAGAGTCTTTCTCGCTTGGTGCTCAAGATTCTTGGGTACATTGGGTCGTAATTTTAACTTATCACTCTTAAATAAATCTTTATATTTTTGAGGCGCAGTGTGATACGGCGAATGAGGCGGCCCCCATGAAAGAAAAAGGGCGAAGGGCTTACCATCAACATGCTCACGAATGTATCTTTGGGCCTCGTGGGTCTGGGCTGTGGCGTCATAACCTTGCCATTTAAGTTTTATGTTCTCATCGCCGTAATAGAAAGAATTATTGTAGTTATGCGTACAGTCCATTGCCTTCCAGAACTTGAAGCCCTGGCGTCTTTCTTTAGGAATAAAGGCACTTCTATCGCGACCATTTAAATGCCATTTGCCGATATACGAGGTTTCGTAACCGGCCTCAATATATGCCTGTGCGATGGAGACAGCGTCAGTATTCAAACGCACGTCGTTCAAAAAGACGCCATGAGTGAGCGGGTATCGGCCGGTCATCAAACTTGCACGATAGGGACTACATACCGGACAGCCTGACACAGCATTGCTAAAGTTGACGCTTTCGGCTGCGAGCTTGTCCAGGTTCGGCGTTTTTACGTCGGCGTTGCCCGCATAGCCGGTTGCCTGTGCACGCCATTGATCCCCGAAAATAAAGACCAGATTCGGTTTTCGGGAGGAGCGTTTTTTAGCTGGACCTGCACAAGATAATTTTTTGTTTAGAATAATTGAAGCGGCTCCAACCGACGCGGTTTGCAGAAACTGCCTTCTTCTAATATTGTCTGTTTTCATAAGATCATCCTATACCAATTCTTTGAGGTACTTTATACTTCGCTTCGCTTGTTCTATAGTTCCGCACTCGACGCTCAGCACAATGTCACGCTTTGCACTTTTGCATATCTCGACTACCTTTTTCCAGTCAATAACACCGTCGCCGCAGGCGCAACCGGATGGCGTGCCTGTAACTTTGCCACGCTCGTCCTTGGATTGCTGCACCGAAATGTCTTTGGCATGCAAGTGAACGAGTCTATCGGCCACATGTTCAAGCCAGTTGATCGGGTCCTGGCCTGCAAGGTAAGAATTGCCGGTGTCAAAGTTGATCCCAATAGCTGGAGAATCAACAAGCTCATAAATCTTGTCCAGACCATCTGGGCTTTTGCTATACTGTTGGTGTGGCTCCAGACCGAACAGAATACCGCGAGCTTCGGCAACTGCTGCCACCTCGGTCAGCACGTACCGCATCAAAACATGGTCCTCTTCTTCCGTGGTCCAGGTAGGTTTTGGCCCTTCATCGGTATTAACGACCGGCGCACCGCATTCCGCGGCGAAACGAATCGCCTGTTTGAGATATTCGGTACTGACCTCCGGCTTACACAACGGAGTGTGCGATGACAGGCCGGAAAGTTTTACGCCGGTTTTTTCGCAGGCTCGCTTGATGCGATATGGGTCGTCCAGCAGTGAAACGCTCTGGTAATAACCGGCTTCACTGAGCAGTTCCCGTCCCCAGTGCACCCACGGCTCAACATATTCGTACCCCAACTCCGCGGCCTTTTCCACACCCGCCTCAAACGGCTGGTCCGCATGTCGTACAAACTCCATATTAATTCCAATAGATACCTTTCCCATTTCAGAACTCCTTTGCTTTGTTTCTTAAATCATATAAGCTGCTTTAGATACTCAATCAGGCCAGGCAACTGATCCAGCGTCAAAAACAGTATAGATAAAATCGCAATAATCCACATTGCTGCTTTTATTTCTCTTGCCTTGCCCAATATTATTTTTATAAGAGTAAATGAGATAAATCCGAAAGCCAGCCCTGTACTGATACTATAACTCAAGGCAATCATCACCATTATGATAAACGCGGGAAACGCTTCTTCCAGGTTTGCAAAATTTATTCTTTTTACTTCCTTGGCCATAAAAAGCCCAACCATAATAAGCGCCGGCGCTGTTACATATTTTGGTACTATTTTTACCACCGGTACAAAGACCAGCGCAAGCAGAAACAGAAGACCGGTGACTATGGAAGCCAATCCTGTTCGTCCTCCTTGCTCAATACCTGCGGCAGATTCAGCGTAGGCCGTAGTAGGTGACGTCCCTAACACCGCACCTGCCATTGTGGCAAAAGCATCGATTCCCAACAACCTATCCAGCCCTCTTATCCTGCCTTGTGCGTCGACCATTTCTGCCTTATGGCAGCAAGCTACCAGCGTCCCTATGCTGTCGAACATATCTATGAACATAAACGTAAAGATGCTCCCGAAAAAGCCCCACTTCAGAGCACCAATGATATCCAGCTTGAAGGCTATCAGGCTAATATCAAGGTTTGAAGATACATATTGCTCGGGCAAGGCGATTTTCTTTGAAACGATGCCTAAAATGGTGGCGATAACAATACCGATCAGAAGCGAGCCAGTGACCTTTTTTATCTCCAAGTAAACCATCACAAGCAGTCCTAAAAGACCAATCAGAACTGTAGAGGTCATCGGTCCTGCTGTAACCAGTGTCTTTTCATTACTGACTATGATGCCCAAATCTTGCAGACCAATGAAAGCAATAAATAATCCTATGCCAACTCCGATAGCCGAGACGAGCGAGGTAGGTATCGCTTCAACAATCCTTCTTCTTAGACCCAGCACAGTCAATATCAAAAAGAACAATCCGGCTATGAAAACAACGCCCAGGGCAGTCGGCCAATCCATTTTTTCGGAGACAACCAGATAAGCAAAAATGGAATTAAGCCCTAATCCTGGTGCCATAGCTATAGGTGCATTTGCCAAAAATCCTACAATAAGGGTAGCAACAGCGCTCATTATGCAGGTAACAGCTATAAGCGCCTCTTTGTCCATTCCGGTCGCACTTAGAATTGCTGGATTGACGGCGATAATGTAAGCCATGGTTAGAAATGTCGTCAGCCCCGCTACAAGCTCGATCTTGACGCTTGTCTGTTTTTCTCGCAGTTGAAAATATTCTTTGACCATTCCCAATCCCTTAAATTTTTTCCCACATTTGGCCTTCCGTAGCGAGA
>CAYNKI010000051.1:0-17579 GCA_964397675.1 uncultured Pirellulales bacterium | reverse complement strand
CAATTGACCAGGATATAAAGGCCAATTTAGAAAGAAAGGCCGAGAAGATGTACGATATAATTGAAGAGGATTATAGTATATATTCGCTTGATATGTTTGAGGAAGAAGATGAAATTGAAGCTTATGAAAAGCTTTTTGGTCAGAAGTAATGTTTCAATTTGATAAAATTTCTGTAAATCAAATATTAGCTTTCTGTGAAGTTATAAACGAGTCCTCTCTTTTCGAAAAAGAATTTATACAGAGCAAGTATTTGAGACGTGCGTCTAACTTTGCTGAGGTATGTGAGTTTTTAGAAAAACTACATTTAATCGAAAACAGAGAACGTCAAATTTTACTCAAACCTAAATATAAACAGTTCTTAAAAGACCTCAAACAAGCACAAAAAGCGGAAGAAATAACCAAAAGCTTTATCGTAAACTCTTTCATAAATCAAAAAACTTACTTTTCTGAATATCTTAATGAATTCCTCTCTTACTTCCACTTGATAAATGAACAATACGAATTTACGCCGAGCGTCTCTGAAAGGCTTAAATATAGTGGACTAAGAAACTTCCTTATAGACCTTGAATTTCTGTATATAGATCCAAGTGAAGTCAAGTATGTAATACGGAAGGATTACACAGTACTTTGTGGTGAATTGAAAGAATCTTATCGACTATCGCTGGATGAATTCCTGAGAATCCAGCAAAAGAGAGAAGAAATTGGTAGAGCGGCGGAACTTCAAATTCTCGAATACGAAAAGCAGAGGTTATCGCAATTCCCACACTTAGCTGAAAAAATAGAGCATATCGCTGTTACAGATGTAGCGGCCGGTTATGACATAAAAAGTTTCGATGGTAAACTTAGGGATGATGGGAATCCGATCCAGAGATACATCGAAGTAAAAGCGGTTTCACCTTGGGATTATGGATTTAAATGGACCATAAATGAAATTGAAAAATCCAAGTTCTACGATGGAGATTATTACTTATATTTGTTGCCAGTTGTCGTCAAGAACAAGTTTGACCTCAACAACCTGAAGATAATTAACGATCCATATGCAAATGTTTATAAGAATACAAATGAATGGATTCGCACAGAAGAGGTAGTGGCTTTTTCGTTATCCAAAGATTAAGATGATTGGAGCACGACGTTTTAATTTGCTACAGTAGGGTCCTATGAAACCTAAACGGTTAGATATAATCTATAAAGGGGATTGTGCCAAATATTTATCCAATAATTCACACTTTCCTCAAAATAGCATCGATTTAATTTTTACTTCTCCTCCTTATGCCAATAGGAGGAAAAGTTCGTATGGGGGAGTTCATCCCGACAAATATGTGGAATGGTTTTTGCCGATTTCTGAACAATTTCGCACAGTGTTAAAACCGGCAGGTTCTCTCATCCTCAACATCAAAGAGCATGTCAAGCGTGGGGAACGGCAAACATACGTTTTAAGATTGATCTTGGCTCTTAAAGAACAAGGTTGGTTATGGACGGAAGAATACTGTTGGTATAAGAAGAACTCATATCCTGGGAAGTGGCCAAATAGGTTTCGGGACAACTGGGAAAGATGTCTCCATTTTACAAAACAGAAAAATTTCAAAATGTATCAAGATGCTGTTAAAGTCCCAATCGGGGATTGGGCTAAGCAAAGATTTAAGTCAATGTCAGAAAAAGATTTTATTAGAAATGTCTCTAGGACAAATAGCAAGTTTGGCAGAAACGTTTCCAATTGGTTGAATAAGAGGAAAGTCTATCCTCATAACGTTTTAGTTTTTGAGAAAGAGCATTACATTGAACCTAGGACGTTAATACATTTTGCAACGGAATGCTCTAATCGTAATCATAGCGCTGTTTTTCCTATTGAATTACCAACCTGGTTTATAAAATTATTTACTAAAAAGGGGGATATCGTCTTGGATCCATTTATTGGAGTCGGTACAACCGCGATGGCAGCAATGTTACTAGGCAGGAGATATTTAGGAATTGAGATTTTGGATGAGTATGTAAAAGAAGCAAGAGCAAGTATTAAGAAACTAAAGCGTTTGTAAAACAGAGATACGAGCACTTTTTTTCATCTAAATATTCTTCGGCTTTTGGGGCTACGGCTGGCTCTGCCCAGACGAGTTAACGGCTCAAAATTCGTCTCTCGTCATTCATTTCTCATCCCTCGTCTGTCCTCCGTAATCTGTCTTCCGTCTTCTGCTTTTTAGCATGCGAGTCACGAGTGACGAACTACTACTACGTAACTTCCACCGGCACTTGCTGTTGTGCTTCGTTTGGCTGAGGCTGTGGTATTGTTTGGTGTCTTTTCTTCCGGCGGTTTATGGTTCTCCGCTCACAGCGCGGAATCTCATCTTGGCTTGATGCAATTTGAACAGCTTCAATCGCTGTTGCAGCAAACGCATCGGCCCCAATTTCTTCCCAGAGTCCCTCAGCTCGATTGAAAAGTCCGCCTGAAACCATAATTCGCATATGCGGCCAGGCATTTACAGTTTTTATTTTGTCTATTAGCCGTCGTATATCTGGTGCCTGTTTTGGGGTGCTGCCATAGATCAATAGCAGGTCGGGAACATATTCGTTTACGAAGGCATAGATATCGTCATTGGTTAGGCCGCCGCCGAGAAATCTTACTTCCCAGCCATCACTTTCAAACAAGTCAGCTATCATTTGAGCGCCAAGCTCCTGTAGCTCGTCTTGTGCACAACAAACGGCTATTTTTTTGTTCTTATTGGGCCGATGAGGCAATTTATTTTGGAGCTGGTCTATGATTGTGCGGTTTATGCGTGTGGCCAAATGCTCTTGCGTAATACTGATTTTATCGGAACGCAGAAGATATTCGATTTCCACCTTTATTGGCCATATTATATGAATATATACGGAATTAGCAGGTACGCCGCTTTGCAATGTTTCCTCTATGACGGCGCGACAGGCTTTTCTATCTCCTCGCAACAGGGATTGTAAATATCGTGCTAAAGTGTATTGCTCTACCATGATTTGCTCTCCATTATATTCCTTAGTTTGTTTATTTTACTTATTTATACTTATAATTATGCTGTGTAGCCTAAATGTTAATATGGGCAATATATCTGCAAATAATAATTATCGGTGTAGGTGGAAAAATATCTTTAGTTAAAATGGGTAAAATTAAATGGTTATTGCTTTATTTTCCTATTTTTCTAATATTGACGCCTGCGTCAAATTTGGAGGATTTGAATATGAAAGGACATTGCTAACGACAAAGGAAGAATGAGTCAATAGAGGTTATTAAAAGGGCCCACGCCTAAGTTTTTGGGCGTGGGCCCTTTGTTCTTAATAAGATCTTGGATTGTTAGAATGGATAATCTTGACAATAAAAGCGAACAGTTGTAAAAAGCAGGGTAAATCTGGCCGATTATTATATAATTCGTGAATCTGCTTGTAAAGTGAATTTGTAGGGAAGGATCTTATGATTACTACACTCGGAGCTAAGACTATACAGGATGTGTATAATATCGGACAATTTGGCAGATTTGTCTGGCAGACAATGCTCTCTTCGGTACGCAGCTTTGCCAGCAGCCGAACGTATCCGCTAATATGGGCGCAAATGAATATTATCGGAGTTCGCAGTGTGCCGGTTATTATGATAACGGGTGCATTTGTGGGAATGACATTGGCGATTCAGGCATATGATCAGCTTGTGATAATGGGTTTTGAAGAGCGTATGGGTCAGCTAATCGGACTTTCGGTAGTGAAGGAATTAGGGCCTGTGCTTGCAGCGGTTATGTTAGCAGGACGCGTCGGCGGGGCTTTGACCGCTGAGCTGGGGACAATGAATGTTACCGAACAAATTGATGCGGTCAGGAGTATGGGTACGAACCCGATACGATATTTAGTGGTTCCGCGAGTTTTAGCGTGCTTGCTGCTTACACCGGCTTTGATTATCTATGCGGATTTGCTGGGTATTTTAGGCGGATATTTCATAAGCGTTATTTTAAAGGGAATTAACAGTCAAGCCTATTGGAACTTTAGTGCCTCCGCTGTAGCATTGTGGGATATATCTGTTGGTGTTGTAAAGGGATTTTTCTTTGGAGTAGCTATCTCAGTTATTAGCTGTTATAAGGGCTTTCACTGCAAAGAAGGTGCTCATGGCGTGGGACAAGCATGTACGGAAGCGTTTGTGGCCAGTTTTATTTCGATATTGGCGCTTAATTTGGCTCTGGCTATGATTTTCAAGGGAATTTACAACACCTTTTGGCCGCTCAAAAGTATTCTTTAACAGTAGGATAAAGAGAAAAAAGTGGAACAAGGCAATAACATAAATGGGATTCAGGCTGGTCGTAGTGACGGTATAATTTTTGTTAAGGACCTTACGAAAAAGTTCGGAGATAAAGTTGTTCTGGATAATATTTCTTTGTCGATAGAGAAGGGCAAGACCACTGTTGTAATTGGGCCGAGCGGATGCGGCAAAACTGTTTTGATAAAACATTTCATAGCTTTATTAAGGCCGAGCTCGGGCGAGGTGTATTTTAAGGATCAGCGAATCGATAATCTCAGTGAAGATGAACTAAACGAGATACGCACCCGCTACGGTTTTCTTTTCCAGGGTGGAGCGCTGTTTGATAGTCTCACCGTTTCTGAGAATATAACGTTTCCTATAAGACAGCATTATAAGATAACCAATTGGCATGACGTCGAGGAGCTGGTAAAGGCCAAACTGGCAATGGTTGGTCTCGACGGTTATCAGAATTATTATCCTGCCAATCTCTCCGGTGGTCAGCGCAAAAGAGTAGCGTTGGCCAGAGCCATTGCGATGAATCCGGAAGTGATTTTATATGATGAGCCAACAACTGGCCTGGACCCTATTCGTGCGGATATAATTAATGAGCTTATTTTGAAGCTGCAAAAGGAGCTTGGTGAAACAACCATCGTGGTGACACACGATATGACAAGCGCCTACAAGATAGCGGACCGCATCATTATGCTGCATAACGGTAAAATTATTGCCGACGGCGATGCCGACCATATTCGTAACCATCCCCATCCTATGGTTCAACAGTTCATCAATGGACAGGTAAGTGCCGACGACCTTGCAGTTCTGCGGATGAGGGGAGCCATTTCACAACCTCAATTCTTGCCTCGTGATTTTAAGTAATATTAGGGAAGTATACAAGTGCGCGAGAGCAAAAAGGAAACAACAAAAAAAAGACCCTCGAAGAATCGCCGACAAAAAACGTTATAACCGAATGCGCAGCCTGCAAAATGCAGATAGAACATATAAGTGACAGCGTTGTCATGCATCCGGTTAAGATTTTGGCACAAGCTTATTCGTGATGCGTCGTGCGTATCGCGTATTGCGTAACGAAAAGAATTATCCACAGAGGACACAGAGAGAAAGTCATAAAGATCGATTTTCTGTTTCTTGTCTTTGATTTCTTTGTTGGATATCTGCACTAAGCACAGAAAAAAATCGCGTTAGCTGAGCTAATTTTATTCTCCCTAGTAATAGTAAAAAAATACTAAAAAGCATAATAACAAGGGAAGGGACTATAGGAAAACAGTTCGTCAAGGACTTTATGATGAGTAGTATTCCCGAGACTATGCCACAAGAGCCGATGGTTGTACTGATTTGCATAAGGTATGTTCTTCGCTCTAAGTCGGCCATGTTATTTTCCGATCCTCCCCTGTTAATTGCAACCGATGCCTCGTCTTCATCGAATCGCTGAGGTGATTCCCATCGTTGATGCATATAATGCATATACAGAAACTGTATGATACGATTGGGATCGTCTTGGGAATACAGTGCGGTTCGCGCAAGGGGAGGTAACAAACAAGGTGGGAATAAGCAGAAAAACTCTTGAATGACATATCCAATGACATAGGCTAGCCCAATCCCAACAATATATAAAATGACATCGGGACATTTTTCTATTGTGGTGAGGGCAGCAGATTTTTCCGAAGTATATGTGTCATCAAAAAGATATAGAAAACTAAGTATACGGAAGCACCACCTATGATATAGATTAAATCTCTGACAATGAATTTCTCAAGAGCCTTAACCAGTTCGTTCATAGCCTATTTATCCTCAAACTTGATGCCGTGTTTTTGGCACCATTCGATGGCGGTCTCTTTCAGGGCTTTTTCACAGTACTTGAACCAGTCATCGGCAATGCCATAGTCATGTATAGCATCTTTGAGCCGCCGAAATGCACCGCTGCCTTTTATTTGTCAGAGGTTTTTTGACTTTCTCAAGGCTCTATCCAGGTCGCAGATGATGTCTTCGGCATCTTCGATTCCTACGGCAAGTCTAAAAAGCGTATCGGTGATTCCGAGTTTATAACGCTGTTTTTTAGTGTATTCGTAGTAGCTCACCAATGCGGGATGAGTTATCAGTGTTTCTACACCGCCTAAGCTTGGTCCAATATAGCACAACTTAAGAGCATCAAGGAATCGCTTTGCTGTATTGAGATTTCCTTTTATATCAAATGTAACAACGCCTCCTCCTCCTTTCATCTGTTGTTTTGCTATTTCATAATGACGATGACTTTTCAGAAAGGGATAATAGACTTTTTTGATGCGCGGGTGGCTTTCAAGGAATTGTGCTATCTTTAATGCGGTTTCATTTTGCTTTGCTACTCTTAGTGGGAATGTCTTAAGTCCTCGCAGAAGAAGATAGCAGCAATGAGGGTCAATCAATCCCCCCATTGACTTATGCAGGTTTCGTATCCTTTCGATTAGCTCTTTTCTTCCAAGTACAGCGCCAGCTAAGATATCGTTGTGTCCTCCAAGGTACTTTGTAGCACTTTGCAGGACGAGGTCTATGCCGAACTCAATGGGTCTCTGGTTCAACGGGGTGGCAAATGTACTATCGATGAGTGTGAGAAGATTATGCCTGTCTGCTATCTTCTTGATCTTGGCCAAATCGAAGATATTCAGGTATGGATTGGTTGGTGATTCGGAGAAAATAAAGCGGGTGTTCTTTTGGACTGCCTTTTCAAAAGCGTCATAGTCACCAAATGGGACAATGGTGCAGCCGATGCCAAATTGTTTCAAATATGACCTGCAAAACTCAAGTGTCTTTTTATAACTGTCATCAGTGATAACAATATGGTCGCCTGACCGAACTAATGTGAGAATGGTGGTTGTTATTGCGCTCATGCCAGACGAAAAAACGACACAGTCTTCAGCACCTTCAAGGTCGGCAAGGCGTCTTTCAGCAATTTGGGCGGTAGGATTGCCATACCTGCCGTATTCAAAGTGTTCTTTGCCCTTCTTGGTGAAATCTTCGATGTGCTTACTGTCTCTGAATGTAAATGTGGAAGTTTGAATGATTGGAGTTGTTATTGAATCGGCGTATTTTCTTCTTGGCTCACCAGCGTGTATTGATCTGGTGGATAGGGACTTGCCTTTACTTGTGGCGTTTTTTTTCCGTGACGTTTTAGACATTACCTATTCCTTATATTATCGATATATCCTTTTCCAACAAAATTGTTGGTCTCCGAAGATTATGTTTAACTCATTTATATTGATTTATCTATATTATTCTATATATTTAATTGCAGAAAACAAAGTTAATTTGGCGGGAAATTGGCAATGGAATCGGCAAAGGAAAATCTCAAGCAGGCGGTTTTGTGGGTACCAGCGGAAAATAAAAAAGTCCGGTGTAAGCTGTGCAACTGGCGATGCTTGATTGCAGATGGTAAGTTAGGGCAGTGTTGCGTACGTAAGAATATAGATGGGACATTGTATTCACTAAATTACAACAAGGTTTGTTCAGCTAATCCTGACCCTATCGAGAAAAAGCCGTTATTTCATTTTCAGCCGGGGACACGCAGCTTTTCCATCGCTACGATGGGTTGTAATTTCCAATGTGAGTTTTGTCAGAATTGGCAGATAAGTCAGGCCGCTATTGAGAATGGGCGAATCGATGGAGAACCGATCAAGCCAGAGCAGATTGTCGAGGGTGCTGTTCAAACAGGGTGCAAAAGTATTGCCTACACCTATACTGAGCCAACAATTTTTATGGAGTTATGTAACGATTGTGGGCGGCTGGCAAAGCAGCGCGGCCTGACGAATGTTTTCGTCAGTAACGGCTATATGACCCGCGAAGCGATTGATTTTGCCAACGAATGGCTCAACGGAATAAACGTTGACCTTAAATCATTCAATGATGATTATTACAAGCGGTTGTGTAAGGCAAGACTTCAGCCGGTGCTTGATACGATTAGTTATATTGCAAAAGAAACCAACATCTGGCTTGAGGTTACCACCTTGCTGGTGCCTGGCGAAAACGATTCCGATGATGAGTTGAAAAAGCTCGCAGATTTTATTGTCACCCAAGCTGGTCCAGATGTCCCCTGGCATATCAGCCGATTCCATCCACAGTACAAATATCTGGATTCTGTGCCCACGCCCATCAGCACTTTGCAGCGTGCCTATGAGATAGGTAAGTCTGCCGGCCTGCATTATGTTTACCTCGGCAATATGCCGGGAGCAAAATCAGAAAGTACCTTTTGCTACAAATGTGGCCGGACTTTGATTGAGCGTATGGGCTATAGAATCATAGCCAATCATATAAAAAATTCTTGCTGTCCGGATTGCGGTACAAAAATCGCCGGCTTTGAGCTTTGATTTCAGATGAAGATAGTTGCTGATGAGAATATTCCTTTTGTGGCTGAGTGCTTTTCTTCTATCGGTGAGGTTGAAACAATTTCAGGCCGAGAAATCACGCCAGATGTTGTTGCTGATGCGGATGTGTTATTGGTCCGAAGCATCACACGGGTAGATTCAAGTTTGTTGGCTGAAAGTCGCGTTCGTTTTGTCGGTACAGCTACTATCGGCTTGGATCACATAGATGTAGATTTTTTGCGACAGCGCAATATTGGTTTTGCATCGGCTCCAGGTTCGAACGCCAATTCTGCTTCTGAATATGTGATTGCGGCACTGCTTAAAATCGGGCGGAAGCACAGCCTTCGCCTGGAAGGCAAATCTATAGGTATTGTTGGCGTGGGCAACGTTGGAAGCAGGGTGGCTAAAAAATGTGCGGCTTTGGGTATGAAAGTTTATCTGAACGACCCACCTTTGCAACGAAGGGTGGCAGCGTCAAGCGCAGCTTGGCGATGGCCATCCCCATCCCCATCCCTAAGGGATGAGGCTGCCACCCAGTCGAAATATCTGCCGATAGAAGAACTTTTTGATTGTGATTTTACAACGCTTCATACACCTTTGACCTTTGAGGGCATTGATAAAACATTTCGTTTAGCTGACGAAAGATTTTTTAACTCGTTAAAAGCAGGGTCTGTCCTCATTAATACTTCGCGCGGCGGTGTGGTTGACAGCAGCGCTCTTAAAGCGTCGATTGAAACCGGCAGTTTGAAAGCAGTAGTACTTGATGTGTGGGAGAATGAGCCGAATATCGATACGGAACTCCTGCAAATGGTTGATATTGGCACGCCGCACATCGCCGGCTATTCGCTGGACGGCAAAGTCACGGGTATGATTATGATTTATAAAGCAGTCTGTGAATACTTTGGATTTAACGCCAAATTTGACGTCGAGTCATTTTTACCTGAACCTGCTGTGCCTGAATTAAGAATAAATCCAAGCAGCGGCAGTGAGCAGGATGTATTACTGGCAGCCGTAGAAGAGATTTATAATATTAGCGAAGATGATCACAAGCTTCGGCAAATTGCAGATAAGCCAGAGGAGGGAAGGGGCGTTTTTTTTGATGACCTGCGAAAAAATTATCCTGTCCGCAGGGAATTCAAGAACACAAAAGTTTTGATAGCCACCCCGCTTCGCCCACAAGGCTACGCAGGGCAGGCAGAGGGCACGGAGAGCTCGGAGAAAGTGGATTCCCGCTGGAGTTTATCCCGCACTACGATGCGGGGCGGGAATGACACGTCAAGGGCTGAGGCCATTGCAAAGAAATTAGCAGGTATCGGTTTTAAGGAAGTAAAAATTAAGGAAGAAGGCTAAGACTCTATATGTCACCCTGAGCGCAGCGAAGGGTCTCTCCTCTTGGTTGAAACAATGAGATTCTTCGCTTTGCTCAGAATGACGAAGAAAGAACAAAGGTAAAAATGAAAAGCAATGATGAAAATATAGTTGAATGGCCGAGAGGGCGGCTGGATTTTTCAGAGGGTTGCATTTTAATGGGGGTTTTGAATGTCACGCCGGATTCCTTCAGTGATGGGGGTCAATTCTTCGCGGCTGATATTGCTATTGAGCACGGCCTGCAAATGGCTGCTGATGGTGCTGCGATAATCGATGTTGGAGCTGAATCTACGCGTCCCGACTCACAGGGCGTTTCAGGTAATGAGCAAATAAAGCGAGCTATTCCGGTGATAGAAGCGCTTGCCAAAAAGGTCGATTTGCCGATTAGTATCGACACATACAATTATGAAGTTGCTAAAGCTGCTCTAAAAGCGGGGGCAGCGATGATAAATGATATTACTGCTTTGAGCGATGAACGGATGGGGACATTGGCAGCCGGGCAGCAAGTGCCGGTTGTGTTGATGCATATGAAGGGGACACCTGAAACGATGCAAATTGAGCCGAAATATGAAGATGTGGTTAGCGAGGTGCTGGAGTTTCTAATGAGCCGGGCTAAACGTGCAGAGCAGTTTGGCATATCGAAAAATATGATTTTCATTGACCCTGGAATTGGATTTGGCAAGACGTTAGAGCACAATCTTGAGCTTTTGAGAAATATCGATAAATTTGTCGCGACCGGCTATCCAGTGCTTGTTGGCACGAGTCGAAAGAGTTTTATCGGCCAGATAACCGGCAAAGAAAAACCGAGCGATAGAATATTCGGTACCGCTGGTACGGTTGCTTTATGCGTCGCAGCAGGGATCTCAATCGCACGCGTCCATGATGTAGGTGAAATGATGGATGTGTTAAAGATGACCAGGGCTATCAACAGTTAAAAGAAAATTGCAGAATCGGTTGAATCTGTAGTGTTAGGCCCTTAGATGCTTAACAACAGAAGGTGGTTTCGGTAAGGCGTCAGCCTTTTATCTACCCTGTTTGGTTCCGGCTCGTCCGGGTTAGGGATTAAAGCCACAGCCGCAGTAGTGTTTGTCATTCTCCGCGGATTTGAACCGTTACTTTTCTGCTGCGAGGGCCGTCAAACTCACAGAAAAAAATGCCCTGCCACGTACCGAGCACCAGAGATTTATCCTTTATTAGAAGCTGTTGGCTACAGCCGATAATAGAGCTTTTGCAATGTGCATCAGCATTGCCTTCGGAATGCCGATAGCCCGGCCGATGATGCGGAATAAGTTCATCCAGAGTTAAAAGTATATCATGCTGAACAGAGGGGTCAGCATTTTCATTTATGGTAATTGCTGCTGTGGTATGCGGACAATAGACTATTGCGTCGCCATTAGCAACACCCGATTGATGGACAACCGAACTAACCTGGCTGGTAATATCAATCAGCTGACAGCGAGATTTTGTGCTTACACCAAATTGTTGCTGAATAATTTTCATTGTGAAGGTACTCCCCGCTTTTCACGACCACAAATTCCTTATGATCACCGCTCCCTTACGGTCACGGCTCTGTCCTATCCTCTAAAAAATTTTGACTTTTGATTTGTAATTTTGCATTTTACCTTTTGACTTTTAACTTCTTATCACATCTGCTCGATAACCTCGATACCTAAAAGCTCTTTCAAGCCGTGCTTGATTGTCTTTGCGGTTAAATCGCAAAGCAAAAGTCTGGTAGGCCTTTTATCCTGCCCGGCATCCAAAACCGGACAATTGGTGTAAAACACGCTGAATTTCTGCGCTAACTCGTATAGGTAACTGGTCAGATAATTTGGCCGATAATCAGCTATAGCAGCTTCTATCGCCTCGCCATAACGAATCAGATATTTTGCCAGGTCCAGCTCAGCCGGCTCGGTTAAATTTAACCTTTTCAGGTCGGCAAGCTCGGTCTCGATATCTACATCTTTGGTCTGTGCCTTGCGTTCAATAGATTTTATCCGGGCGTATGCGTATTGCATATATGGAGCCGTGTTGCCATCCATCGCTAACATCTTATCGAAGCTAAATACATAATCACTTGTTCGATTATTGGAGAAGTCAGCGTACTTGACGGCTCCGATTCCAACGGCCTTGGCAATTTCGTCTTTTTTCTCTTTGGACAGCTCTGGATTTTTTTCTTCGACGATTTTTCTTGCACGCTCAACCGCCTCATCGAGCAGTTCTTTTAATTTTACATTCTCGCCTTCACGTGTCTTTAGTGGTTTGCCATTTGTACCAAGAACGCTTCCGAACATAACATGCGAGAGCTTAATATCGTCACTGACCCACTTGGCCATCTTAGCGACCGCAAATAGCATTTCAAAGTGTAGTTTTTGCCGCGCGTCAGTGACATAAATAATCCTGTCTGCTTTTAGTTCTTGCACGCGATAACGCAACGCAGCTAAGTCTGTCGTGGCATAAAGATACGCACCATCAGATTTCTGAATAATCAGTCCTAGATCTTTTCCTTCTTTATTCTTAAAACCTGTTGGAAAAACACAGATTGCACCGTCAGATACTCCGACCAATCCATTCTCTTTCAGTTTCTCATTTTTCATTAAATCTTGAACTATGTTTGGCAAATCATCCTTATAGGCACTTTCGCCTCTGATATGAGCTGCTGCACTCCGAATTCTCAGCATTTCATATATTTCTTGAAAGTGTTCCTCAGATTGTCGGACTATTTGTCGCCAGTGGCTCATCCAAATTTGATCACCTGAATGCAAGCCAGCAATTGCCTTGCGAGCCTCCTGAGCAAACTCCTGGTCGGTATCAAATAACTGTTTGGCTTCTTTGTAGAAAGCCTCTATATCTGGTAATGGCAAATAAGGGAATGTCTCCTTGCCATCTTTGATCGCCTCAGTATATTTTCTATCGTATAAGGCACAGAGCATCCCAAATTGAGTTCCCCAGTCGCCGATGTGGTTTTGTGGTTTGACATCATGGCCTAAAAATCGGAGCACTCGGCAGATACAATCGCCGATAATTGTGCTTCGCAAGTGCCCAACGTGCATCTCTTTGGCAATATTCGGGCAGGAAAAATCGACAACAATGGTCTTTGGTTCGGCAACTTTCTCCACACCTATATTTGCGGAATCTTTGCTGATTTGCAGAAGGCGGTCGGCAACAAAATCGGCTTTCAATCGCAGATTTATAAAACCTGGCCCTGCAATCTCCGGTGGCTCACAGATGTCGCTAACATCCAGGTTTTTCACCACCTCTTCAGCAAGTTTACGAGGATTGGTTTTTATCTGTTTAGCCAGCGCCATTACGCCGTTAGCCTGGTAGTCACCGAATTTGGCCTCAGTGGCGAGGCGGACTATAGCCGCACAGTCATCACGGCCTGCAATCTTCTCCATTGCCTTACTGATTCTGTCCTCAAGTATATCAATAACGCTCTTCATATAATTATCTTATTCTGCCACAGAGATTAAAACTAAAGTATTATTTAAGCCACAGAGAACACAGAGTTCACAGAGAATTCAATTAAAGTGATTTCTTAATAGCTCTAAACAATCCATATCTTCTATTACTACGCGGTTGGCATTCTTGTAATCTAACTCATCAGGTTTTAATCCTACAACTATTCTGTTGCGAATCCGGTTGACTTCTTGGTTGTTTAATCCAAGGGCAGTGCCATAAACTCGACAATTCCCTGGTGGTATTACTCCAGGTAAACTAAGGACTTCCATATTTTCCGGAGCGAATCCGAAACCAAGAAAGAATATTTCATCGGCTTGTTTTACGAGGTTTTGCGCTTCTGCCAACTCCGGGGTTTGTTGTACCTCGTATATCGTTCTAATGTTTGACGACGCCCTCCGTAAAAGCGATTCACTAATTTGTGGACGGTAATCCACACTCTCATTTGAATTCTGCCATTTAAGCAGCGCAATCTGACTATATACGTGCAGGATTTTGAGGTTCTTCAGGCACTGAATCACCCGGTGCTCTGGAACCTCAGTGAAGGAATTGCGGAGACTTTCGTAGAGGAAATGCTCCAGAGACCTGTCATAGTTGAATGTTATGAACGCAAGCTCGCCAGTAGAGAAATCGGGCAAGGCATCCCTGTCGATCAGCCCCTCGATAAGTCGGTTATATAGATATAAATACCAATCCCCACCTTGGAAGAAATCCTTTCTTAATAAAAAGTCACGGTCACGTTTAGGGTCGTCGCATTTCCTTGAATACCATAACTTGCTTTCCATGGCCTTTTCACGGAAACTACTCTTCTGTTTGGCTCTGAAAACTTCAAAAGCAATTATGTATTTTCCAACCGGTGCGAGTGTGGGATTATTTACCATGAAAACATCTATTGATTTGATGCTTGACTTGTCGAAGGCTGTCCTAAATTGGTTAATGTTTTCTATACTATATTTAGACCTGCAACTCCGTAGATGCTCATTGTAATGTTTCATAAAACCATCGTGGAGGCATATTGACATTCGAAGGTTAGCACCTGAAGGATAACCATAAGGACAACTTGCGCCAGCACCCAGAACAAAAACTGTTTTTTTATTTTTCATTCTCTGTGTTCTCTGTGACCTCTGTGGCAAAATTTTATCCCTGAATTCTCAGTGGCTAATACATTAAACAGAAATTCTTTTAACTCCATCAATCAATCGCTTTTCGCCGAAGTTGATAATCAAGCCCCGCCTAAGGTTTGTAGCTTTAAGATAAGAAATGGTTTGTGCAATCGCTACTTCTGGAAGCCTACTTACCGATTTTACTTCGACAATGACTTCATCTTCAACGAGCAAATCGATTCTTTGTCCTTTGATGACGTATCCCTTATAAATAACATCTGCAGGATATTGCCGCTCGAATTTTATATCCTGAAGCTCAAACTCACAGCAAAGTGCCTCTTCATAAATTGATTCCAGAAGTCCAGGACCAAGCTCTTTGTGCACCTCCATAGAAGCACCAATAATTTTTTCAGTCAATTCGTCTGCCATTAGCTTCTATTTTATTTTCTAATTCTCTGTGTTCTCTGTGCTCTCTGTGGCAAAAAAAATTAGGTTTAGGATTTCTCTGTGCCCTCTGTGGCTAATTCTCTTACTTTTCAATAGTCAATTTCTCCGCATCGCCCCAGAGCAATTCCAGATCGTAGTAGTCTCGATATTCGTTATCAAAGATGTGGATTACAACATCGACAAAGTCGAGCAAAATCCAGCGTGCCTGTTCATAGCCGGCTCGGCCGAACCGCATCAGGCCCTGCTTCTTCGCTTCATCACAGATTTCATCGGCAACGGTCCGCATTTGCCGGTCGCTGGTGCCGGTAGCAATTACAAAATAATCTGTGGCGGGCGACATTCCCCTCAAATCAAGAACTACAATATCGCTGCAGTGTCGTTCCTTTGCTACCTTAGCGGCAGCTAAAGCAAACGCCCGAGTTTTTCTATTTAGCTTCTTAACCAAACTACTGCCTTGTTTTTTCCAATAAAAGACGGGGCGGCCACTTCGACCACCCCGATAGATTACTTATAAAAGCTGGTTGCGTCAACTGGTAAGCAATTAATAACAGGCAGGTATTCTGCAGAATAAATAACCGAAGATGCTTATAAATACGAGAACAAGAATTATTTTAAATAAGAAGAAAACTCTGTCGCTGACTATGTGATTATGTCTTATAACCATCTTCCACCTTATTTTCCTTTTCGGCAAAATAAGCCAGCTCATTTACAAATTATTCGCCAAGGTGAAGCCATTCGCTGATAACAGGAGCGAATTTGACCACAACGCCCGAAAAGACCACGCTGACTATCGTCATCAGCTTGATAAGAATGTTCAGACTCGGACCGGAAGTATCTTTGAACGGGTCACCCACCGTATCACAGACTACGCTTGCCTTGTGGGCATCGGAGCCTTTGCCGCCAAGGGCGCCCTTTTCGATATATTTCTTAGCATTATCCCAGGCTCCGCCGGCATTATTAAGTGTAATTGCCAAGACAAAACCACAACTTATCCCTCCTGCCAAAAGCCCCATTACACCAGGTACACCCAGCAGCAATCCCGTGAGGACCGGCACGATAATAGCCAACAGCGAAGGCAGAATCATCTCCCTCTGTGCTGCCCGGGTCGAAATATAAACACAGCGTGCGTAATCAGGCTTGCCGGTTCCATTCATAATACCGGCAATTTCTCTGAATTGCCGGCGTACCTCATTAACCATCTGGCCCGCAGCTCTACCGACAGCTTTCATAGTCATAGCACAAAACACGAAGGCCATCATAGCGCCTATGAAAAGGCCTCCGATTAGCTTTGGATTCATAATATTGAGTCCGTACGCATTAACGAAATCCATGATCCCCGCGGCCTTGGCGTTGATGGTACCGGCAACATCTCCCGTGGCAGAAAATGCCATACTGCCAATACGATATATACCATCGACACTATCTTCCGCAAGTTTGGCCACCCATATCTGAATTTGCCAGACGTATGCCGCCAAGAGCGCCATAGCCGTAAGAGCGGCTGAGCCTATTGCGAAGCCCTTTCCCGTTGCCGCGGTGGTATTACCCAGTGCATCAAGGGCATCGGTTCTCTTTCTAACCTCTTCACCCAGGCCGCTCATCTCAGCATTCCCGCCGGCATTATCAGCTATTGGGCCGTAAGCATCCGTAGCTAAAGTAATACCTAACGTAGAAAGCATACCGACCGCAGCAAAACCAATACCATAAAGTCCCATCGAGATTTCTGAAAAGCCGCCGGCGAAACCAAAAGCACACAGAATGCCAATAACAATCGTTATCACCGGCAGAGAAGCCGAATACATGCCAGTTGCGAAGCCCTCAATGATTGCTGTTGCAGGTCCCATCTTCGTCTGCTCAGCAATACCTCGGGTCGGACCGTAACTGTCAGATGTGTAATATTCGGTAAACTGGCCTATTAGCACGCCCGCGATTAAGCCGGAAATAACAGAGCCAAAGACACCCCAGGTAATCCAGCCTGCCCTAACCATTATCGCCAAGGCAATTATAATGAGGACGGAACTGCTAAGAGTTCCCATAAGTAAAGCACGCAATAGATCCTTTTGTGAGGCGTTCTCCCTACAGCGAACGAGGAAGATTCCAACGATAGAAAGAACAATCCCCAAACCAGCAACGAGTGTTGGAGCGAGAACTGCCTTCAATGGGTCCATGCCCTTTTGTGCCAGCACACTTAGTGGCAAAGCTGCGCCCAGTACTGCCGTTGCGAGGATTGAGCCGCAGTAACTTTCGAACAGGTCGGCTCCCATACCAGCAACATCGCCCACATTGTCGCCGACATTATCGGCTATAGTAGCCGGGTTTCTCGGATCGTCTTCGGGGATGCCAGCCTCGACCTTACCGACCAGATCTGCCCCCACATCCGCTGCTTTGGTGAAAATCCCCCCACCAACACGGGCAAAAAGGGCCTGGGTAGAGGCCCCCATAGCAAAGGTGATCATCGTAGTGGTAATCTCAATCAGCTTGTGGCTGGGATCCATCCCTTTGGGTACCAGGGTCAGGCCGAGCAATTCGAGCCCGTTTCTCATATGTTCAGCCGTATAAACCAGCTTATCCAAAATCAGATACCAGATCGTGATGTTAAGCAGGCCGAAGCCGACGACC
>CAYNKI010000050.1:4772-17824 GCA_964397675.1 uncultured Pirellulales bacterium | reverse complement strand
GCGTTCTTTGCGAACTCGGCGGTTAATGAAAAACAAAGCCAAACAAAGCCAATTTTCAGACGACAGAAGTCAGCTTGTCCGGCCAGGCTACGGCCCAGCTACGGCGGAGGCCTTCGCCGAGACGAGCGAAGCGCTCCGCCCAGACGAGCGTAGCCTTGGCGAAGACGGGAGGACGGAAGAACGAAGACTAACGATGGGTAAACAGTCAAAAAAACGCTTGCATCTGTCGCTTAGTTCATGCACACTTTTGGTGTGCTTGCTCAAGGAGGTTAATAATGGGCGATAAGTGCTTTTTCTTTGCCGGTGGCGGGACGGGCGGACATATCTATCCCGCTGTCGCTGTGGCTGAGCAAATAGTCAAAATTGAGCCGACCGCGAGAATACATTTTTTCTGCAGCACCCGCAGCATCGATACACAAATCCTCAGCCAGGCTGGCTTTGAATACACTCAGCTTCCCGCCAAAGGTTTCAGCGTCCGGCCGGGTAAAATGATTGGTTTTTGCACTTCATTTTTGGAAAGTTATCGAATTGCAAAGGAAATAATTGCTGCAAGTGACCACTCTGTAGTTATCGGCGTCGGCGGATTTGTTGCAGCGCCGCCTTGCCGGGCAGCATACAAACTCAAAGTGCCTGTTATGCTTTTGAATGTTGATATTGTGCCGGGCCGGGCAAATAAGATAATAGCTCGTTGGTCAGATGAGATCTTTGTGCAGTTCGCCGAAACACAACAATACTTTGTAAAAAACAAGGTGAAAATCAACGCTGTTGGATGCCCCATACGGAGCGGCTTTTCTAATCCAGAACCAAATAAGGCGATAGAGCAATTAGGCCTTAATAAAAACAAAAAGATTTTGCTGATAACCGGTGCATCGAGCGGGTCGGAAAATATTAACGACACGGTGCGTTTGCTATTAGATAAGCTGAATAGCTTTGCAGATGATTGGCAAATAGTTCATCTAACAGGCCGGGCTAATGTTGAAAAAGTCAGGCAAGGGTACGGCGACGCAAAAATTAGCCATAAGGTTTTGGGATATTACGATGACATGCCGAACTTATTGTCTGCTGCGGATTTAGTAGTCGGAAGAAGCGGCGCAGTTAGTGTAGCCGAATATACCGCAGCAGCCGTGCCGAGTATCTGTATGCCTTATCCGTATCATAAGGATAGGCATCAGTATTTAAATGCGGGCAAGCTCGTTGAGGCAGGAGCAGCAATTATAGTTGATGATTTGCCGGATATAAAGGATAGGTCTGAATGGCTGTGGAAGGAGCTGGAAGAGTTGATGAAAAGTGAAAAAGAACGTCAAAGGATGAAAAATGGGTGCAAGGCAATCGCGAGCCTGGATGCCGGTTATAAAATTGCAGAGGAGCTGGTAAATTATTTGCCAAAATAGTGCCGATGAAGTAAAATATATATAGTCGAAAAACCAGATGTAATTTGAGAGCGCCTTGTAGAAAACATCGTAGCTTGTTATTTCGAGCGAGCTCCCCTTCTTGCTTTCGCAAGAAAGCAGGGGAGCGAGTCGAGAAATCTATTTTTTAATAGATTTCTCCGCTTCGTCCGCCATAGGCGGACTTCGGTCGAAATGACTTATGGTCTTTTCTGCAGAGTAATTTGAGAATAGGAAGATAACGATGGCCAAGCAATCAAATAGCAGAAAATCGAAGGCAATTTGTAGCTTTTGTGGCCGATCGGCAAGTCAAGCTGATACGCTTATAGAAGGTCCCAATAGGGTTTTTATCTGTCCGGAATGCGTTGAGTTGTGCCACAACATTATTCGACAGAATAGAAAACATACCGGTAAAATAAGTGTCGGCCTCAAAGAAATGCCCAAGCCTAAAGAAATAAAAGGGTATCTGGACCAATATGTAATTGGTCAGGAACACGCTAAAAAATATCTCTCCGTTGCGGTACACAACCATTATAAACGTCTTCTGCACAGTGATAATGCTGACAGCGATGTGGAGATAGACAAATCCAATGTGTTGCTAATCGGGCCGACCGGCTGCGGCAAAACACTTCTCGCACGGATACTTGCCCAGAAATTGGAAGTGCCGTTTGCGATATGCGATGCGACCACCGTTACCGAGGCCGGCTATGTCGGCGAAGACGTGGAAAACTTCCTGCTGCGGCTGCTGCAATCAGCCGACTTTGACATAGAAGCTGCACAGCGAGGCATCGTCTACATCGATGAAATCGATAAGATCGGCAAGACAATCGAAAACGTCTCGATTACACGCGATGTCTCCGGAGAAGGCGTACAGCAAGCACTCTTAAAGATGCTGGAAGGAACTATGGCTAATATCCCGCCGCAAGGCGGAAGAAAACATCCAGAGCAATCCTACATCCAAATTGATACCACGCAAATACTTTTTATTTGCGGCGGAACCTTTGTGGGCCTGGAAAATATTGTCAAGAAGCGACTCGGAAGAAAAATGATCGGCTTCGATTCGGAACTATCCAGCCGAACCGATGAAAAAACAGAATACACCGACATAATACAGCAGGTCGTACCGGAAGATATTATCGAGTACGGAATGATTCCAGAGATGGTCGGCAGACTTCCCGTAATTACTACCCTATCAACCCTCGATGAAGATGCACTTATAGATATACTAACTAAGCCGAAGAATGCCCTTGTTAAGCAGTATCAAAAATTCTTCGAGATGGAAAATGCCGGGCTTGAGTTTACAAAGAGTGCCTTACACGCATTGGCAAAGAAGGCGCTGGAGCGTGACACCGGTGCCAGAGCATTACGTGCGATTACTGAGGAGTTGATGGTTGATCTGATGTATCAACTGCCGGAGGAGACGAAACCTGCAAAATATGTAATTACCCGTGATATAGTAGAAGGCAAAGCTGAATTGTTCACCGCAAGAAAAACAGCAAAAAAAGAATCAGCGTAGAATTAACCGAAATTGCAGATCGGTGCAGACCGAGAAATTATAAACTAAGGCGTGAGCGTAAGCTCAATATTTGCGGGATTATCTCCTTTTTGGCAAAGTCGAGTTTGCCGGCTCTGCTGGCTTGGTAACTTTCTTGTTTTCGGCTTTGCTCGACTCCTGTTGGACATCCTTTAGCTCTTTACCTAAATCCCCCAATTTCCTTGCTTCATCGTCGCTTACACGTGTTGCTTTAAAATCGGAAATTAATTTTTCCACAAGCTCGGCCTTTTCTTTGGGGCTGGCTCCCGAATCTGTCTTTTGGGATTTAATATCTCTTTGCATATTCCTCAGCTTTTCGACGAGCTCTTCCAACGCTGCTTTTTGCTCGTCTTTTAACTGTGGCGTTTGAGGCCTACTGCCTCTGGTAATGCGTGTGCCAGATCCAGGAACAGTCGTTGAAGCAGGTATGGCAGAGGCTGCTCCTGATGGTGAACCTTCAAGTAGAGTGCTTTTCTGCGTTTTCTGTTCAGCCTTCATTTCGAAAGTACTTTGGCCGTCTCGAACAACGATAAGGCCATCTTTTATTTGCTCAATAGTTAAATGCCCGATCTGGCTGGATGGTCTTACCCAGCGTAAGCCTTTGCCCGGCTCATCAATAAACGCCAGCGATTCTTTAGGACGTGCCTCATAAAAGCTGGTGCCAATAAGCGTAAATTTGGCCGTAACCGGCCCTATGGGCGAGGGCATACCACGGAGCTGTCCGGGCAGCCCTGCTTTTGGCTGAGACGGATTCAGATATAATGCCAAGGCCTGGGCCTGCTTTACCAGCGGCGAGCTTTGTCCCTGGTCTTTCGTCACCTTATCAGATTGAGCTTTATTGAACTTTTCTATCGCTCCAGGCGAATTTAGAAGCTGCTCAATCTTCGCCTCTGACGGATTGCTCCGGACCCCCAAAACCACTAAAAAAACAAGGACAACGCCCGCCAAAATCGCTGCTATAATACTTGTTATCCGCAATGTCTTTATCATAAGTCTTTCCGTATTAGTCACTTAGCTCCATTTTAACTTGCGCCATGTATGAGTTCTCACGCGTGATCTTTCTCTTTTTTATTTGACATTAAAAGATGTGATTTAGTTCCCGCAAATTAGCGATTTTTAACGAATAATATGAAATATTATGGGTGCTCTTGAGAGAATATGTTTAAATTCAGCAAGCCCCAGATGCCAAAGTTACCAAAACTATCAAATATGACTAAATTACCAAAAATTGTCTATTGAGCTAACAATGTAAGTGTGCAACTCATCTTGTTACACCTTGACTATGTTGCACCCTTACTGCCGATTCTGAACAGATTTCTCCGCTTGCGATGCGGTTACTTCCAATGGCGGATTTTTTCTAAATAAAGCTGCTCGTTTCCAGTATATTCGGCGCTTTTATCGGGTGCATGGCAATCAAGGCAGCTTGACCTTGGTTCGGTGGTTTTGTTTTGTCCTAAAGTGCTAACATGTTCTGAGCCAGGACCATGACAATTTTCACAGCCTACATCTTTCAAATGAGGAGTTTTCTGCTCTGAAACAAAGCCGCTTTCATATTCCATTCCTACCACGTGACAGATTACACACTCCGGGTCATACTGCGTACCAGCTTTCTCGAGAGTCGCATAAGCGCGGGCGTGAGCTTTAGTGCTGGATTCCCGCAAGCCTATCCCGAGCCATGTCGAGGGAGCGGGGTCCCTCCATTTCTCATACTCGTACTCATGACATTGCTTACAAGTCTCAGAGCCGACATATTTCAAAGCATTCGGTAAAATAAAACGTGGATATTTGGCCAGAAGATTAGACTCTTTAACAAGCTGTTGGTAATCTTTGTACAACCGAACGAGAGAAGGTCCTTGCTTCAAATCTTCTACGATCGGGATAGTGTGAAAACTCAATTCTAATTTGTCTTTGTCTTTAGCAGCTTTGATGTCTAATCTACATACATACCTGCCAAATCGGCCCACTGAGAAAACCAGCGGCCTTTCATTGTAACCACCAATTACTCTTGGCTCATCAGAGTCAGAAGGACAAACCAAACAATCTACAGCGGGCACCATATTGATAATAGAATCAATAGTGGCAGTATCACAATTGCTCAGAATAAGGATATTAACAGATTGTAAGCCAGTATGCGGCGGAAAAAGCCCTTCAATTTGCTCAATCTGGGCGGACTTTGCGTCAAAAGCCGCAACAGCAACAACGAAGGCTTTGTCCTGCAATAAATACTGGTTCGTAAATTTGGCTGATAAGCTTTCACCAGTACCGTAAGAGCTTATAAATCCAACAATAGAATTGCTCAGCAATCCGAGATTCTTAGCTATTTCGAAATCTTTTTCGGTTAGATTAACTACATCATAATCGAGCAGGCCAAACGCCTGAATCATGACGCTGAACTTGATTAAGTCCTGCTCTCTGTCGTCTTCAACAAGCGAGCCTGTATCTATAATAAGTTTTCTTTGTCTGGGCACGCTGCTTATCACTGCCCAGCGTCTATCCAATCCACCAAGCTGCCCGCCACTACATCCACATGGCTTTAGCGCCCCAAGCTCGTTACCGGTTAGAAACACAGAAAAAACATTAGTTTTTTGAACTGATTCTACTGATTGTTTCAACTGCTCATCTGGTACACATGAAACCAGCAACAATAAGCAAATGCTAATAACAAATCTCATCATATCCAAACCATTTTAACTTGCATCAATTTAACATAAGCTCAACCTTGCCATGCAGCAGGGCCCATCACGCTGATATTGGTACGAGAGGATTATTTTCTTCTCAGATAGAATCCGCGACAGATAATTGTGAGCTTTTCCCCCCCTTTGATGTTCACGTTAAATACATCAGCGAACTTGGTTTTACCTTCGGCGGCAGGCGGCATTATTTCCAGCAAAAACTGGTAGCCGTTCTTCATTTTATCTTGACTGAGAACCTTGATAATACCATTTTGTGATGACGCCGATTCTACTTCGAAATGCTTACCATAATTGTTTAACACCCAAATTTTCCTTGTCATGGATTTGCCCTCTTCAGCATTAAAAGCGATAATCTGTGGCGGACTAATCTTAAATTTCGGCAGTGCATTAAAAGGGATGATAATGCTCTTGCCTTCAGGGTGAGTTAGGTTAATTTGAATAATCCCGTTCAACCTTTTTTGCAGACTTGCCATATCTACATTTGGCTGTAGAACAAACTTTGTCGCTTCCACCGATGGGTCGTAATCAGCAGTTATGCAATTGCCAGTCGATTGGAATCCATTTATTGAAAATAGCTTGCCATCGAGGCTTGTAAGGGTAATGTTCGGGTAGCTGGGATTTTCTTCCTCAAGCAAGAGTTGCAGTCTCTTCGGTTCATAGCTAACCTTGGGCACAATATTAGCCTTTATGGTTAATGCAATACTGGGCTTTGTCTTATCATTGCTATTGACATGCAGTTGCTGCCCAATCAGGCCAGCTTGCACTCTCGATTGATACTCCACCTTTAACAGCCCGCTTTCGCCCGGTAGATATTCTCTCTTGTCTAACTTGGTGACAGCTCCGCAGCAACCTTTGACATTCGTGATCTTCAATAAGCTATCTCCGGTATTTGTAAATTTAAACTTGCCGCTTTGCTTTGTCCCCGGCCCAATTTCACCGAAGTCATAAACTACATCTTCAAACGTAATTTTTGGCCCTATTTTAATAGTTTCCTGTTTAGCTTCAGCTTTTTCCGAACCTGTTACTTCCTGTGGTGCTGCTATCGCCGCTTCAGGTTCTGTGGGCACTTTGGCCTGCTCTTGACAGCCCATCTGCAAAAGTAAAATGCTGTTTATGATAAAAAAAACTAAAATCAAACAATTGCATCTCATATTTTTATCTCCCGGCTAAGTACATAAAAAAAGACTGAGGTCTTTGAAAACCTCAGCCTTTGTGAGACAGCTTCAAATTTAAAGAACATAGAGCAAACTTATAAACTATCTCCTGTCTCACAAAACCAAGATAATAAGAAGAAAAGAATTCATTCTTCTGAATCTTAATTATAGCCATCAAAATAATTAATGCAAGCATTTTTAAAAATTTTTCTTATATTTTTTTTAGATAACCCTATTTTGCCCATTTTTAACGACTCGCCGGAGCAACGCAATAAATGTAAATCAGTGGCTTAGTGCCGGCATTTTTGATGTCGTGGACCGTATTTGGCGGTATATAGCAAACTTTACCTTGGCCTACCGGCAAGCCGTCGTCTTCGCCAATTAGCATCAGCCCCTCTCCAGAAAGAAAAATAAGCAGCTCTTCATGATGTTTAGTGCTGTGTTGTCCGCAACTTTCGCCAGCTTGCAGATACACCCTACCAGACCGCATTCCGCAGGTTTGCGGCTCACCTTTTAAGAGCCTTTGATATTCAGGATTCTTATCCAAATCTATGACGAGAGCTCTTTTTGATAGTGCCATACAACTTTCCTTGAAAAATAGTGTTTTTTAATCAATAAAGAATATTTAGAAAATTTATGCTTTTTTGTCAAGTTTTTTATTGACATGGTAGCACGAATTTTGTATTTTTATGCGCAATGTGTTCGGTGAACGGTCACCTCTTTTGGAGGATAGAATTATGAGAAGTTTTGTTATTTCAACAATAGTTTTTACTTTAGTGCTTGCTGGTGTCGTCAAAGCTGAGCCAACTGTTGCCGAGGTAACTCACTCGGAATTTCAGGCGGTAGATGAGACCGGCGAACACACATACAAAGCAACCGATAAGGTTATTCTTGAAGGGATTTTACTGCACCACCCTGCAGATATGCTGGACCCAACGCCGGATGATACGATAACGGAGACCTTCAATATCGGCGGGCAGTGGCAGTTATTTTTTCAGGGCGAAGGTAACGACCATGCAGGCACCGCTGTCTGGTTAGGCCAACTTTATAACAATCTGCCCTGGGTGCCTCCCGATGGAGGCTATTCAAACGAAGAGTTTATAGCGGAGCTTCAACGCATCAACTCCGCTCAGTTCTGTCCGGGTGATAGAATACGGGTAACCGGCTATTATCTGTCATATAACGGTAAATTGAACATAAACGAGCAGCATAAAAAGAATCCCGACCATGATTTTACTATTGAGCTGTTAGAGCGTGACGTTGGGATACCCAAACCGGAAATAGTTACTATTGATGAGCTAAAGGATGACAGCGATAATTTCATCTTTGATCCCACTCGTCTAACGGGTTGTGAATATTACCAGGCCCAATTGGTGAAAATCGAAGATGTTTATTTCATGGATGCAAACGGATGGGGGCCGTATGCGGAGATGGTGATAACCGACGGTGTCAAGACCTTCCCTGTGAAGTTAGGGCGGGGAAACGGAATTTATGCCGGCTCGAATAATTTGACCGAACCATTCAATGTTATCGGTATTATGGACCAGGAGAGCCCTTACTTAACGAACGGTTACCGTTTATACGTGATGAACTATGATGGAAATGGCTCTGTCTTGGCCAGCTACGAACACCGCCTGGCGGATAAGCAGAGTGACACTATTGATTCTGATTTTTAATAAAATCATCGCCGTAAAAGACCGTCATCACTCGTCTCGGCGAAGGCTCACCGAGCCGGAGCGGGACAGGTGCGACGGCTAAACCTGGAGTAATAATATTTATGAAAGGATTCGTTCATTTTGAAGCGTGCTTTTACTTTAATTGAATTATTGGTGGTTATTGCCATTATCACATTGCTGATGGGGATTTTGCTTCCTGCGATGGGAAAGGCCCGTCTTCAGGCGAAGATTGTTGCAGTCAATGCTGAGCTGCGTGAGATTGGCATGGCACTTGAGGCCTATTCGTTCGATAATAACGGTAAATTCCCACCTACTCGCGTGGACTGTATGCTGGGAGGTCATTTCTATCAGTTGCCGCTGGAGTTAGTTGAAAGTAAATACCTATCGGAACCAGGCAGTGACACCTTTATGGCTGCGGGTATAGAAGACAGATTCAACTGGGGATACACGTATAAATATAGGTCGGTGGGGACACTAATCTATAATAGAACTGTCACTGTTAAAAACGGAGCGTATTTGTGGGTTCCTGATGGTTTTCCTGACAACGAAAAAGAAGAAGGACAAAACTACTATAATTTCCAAGAGTCACCTGTAAGCTGGATTCTTTACAGCGAAGGTCCTAATTTTGACCTAAATAACATGAAAGAATTGAAATATCCTGTGCCTAAGGAGACCTGGTATAGTCCCCAGACCAGTCAGGGCGTTATAGTTCGTATGCGATTAAAAAAGGGCCAACAAATTGGCTCATTTGAGTACTGAAAAAATGAGGAATGTAAGTCTTACGTATATATTGGTGTTTTCAGTTGCATTTGTGGCAGTTTTAACTGGCTGCAGCAATAGAGACTTCGAAGAAAGCCCGCCTGAAATTGCGGTCACTAATTCTTACCTGCACTGCGTGGTCAAAGACCTATGCGGAGACAATACGGAAATTCTCTGCTTAGCCCCACCGGGTATGTGCCCGGGGCATTTCGATATTTCACCGGCGCAGGTCAGGCAACTCTGCAATTGCAAGATATTGCTGCTTTTTGACTTTCAAAAAAGAATTGAAGATTCATTGTCACGGATGAAAGAAAATGGCCTGAAGACAAGTTTGGTCGAAACCTTGCCGGGCTTGTGCGTGCCTGAAACTTATGTTGCTACCTGCAGGCAAGTTGCTAATATTCTTTCGACAGAATATCCTGAAAGACAAGCTCAATATGAAAAAAGATTAAGGCTGATAGAAAAGCGTCTGGAAGGGGTGGGTACCGAGCTTTGCACCACTATAAACCAATCTGGCGTCCAATCAATAAAAGTTATTGCGTCTAACCATCAGGCTGAGTTTGCCGACTGGCTCGGCCTGGATACAATAGCTGTCTTTATGGGCAGTGATATCGAGACAGTTTCTAACATCAATCAGTGTCTCAAGAAAGCCAAGAGCCAGGATGTAAGATTTATTATAGCCAATAAGCAAGAAGGCACAGCCCTTGCCGATGCGTTGGCCGAACATCTGCAAGCTAAAGCAATAGTTTTCGGCAACTTTCCTGATACTGATCCCGATGTACATCGGGATGGTTTTGACCAACTATTGCGAAAAAACGTGCAGGCTCTTGTTGAGGCAGCTAAACAATGATCGGAGGTTGTTTAAGTCTTTCAGGAGTCGAAGTAAAACGCGGTGCCCGGACCATCCTTAATGTTGAAAATCTGCAGATATCTTCAGGTACATTTGTAGGTATCATCGGCACCAATGGGGCGGGCAAAACAACGCTATTAAAGATTTGTTGCGGCCTGATAAAACCAAGTCACGGCACAATAAAATTTGACCATAGAGATTTGGCTAATCTTAGTCTGTGGAATAAAAGCAATCTGCGAAAGCACATCGGCTATATTCCTCAAGCAGCGGAATACAACTCTGAATTACCTTTTACTTTGCGGGAAGTAGTTGCCATGGGCCGAATAAGCGCCAAACCTTTATTTAGCCAACTGAAGAAACAAGATTACGAGATTGTCGATACTTGGATTAACAAACTTGATTTGGACAGGTTGCGCAATCAGACGTTCAGGAGTCTTTCAGGCGGAGAGCAGCAGAAAGCCCTTATTGCCCGGGCAATGGCGCAGGACCCCACAATGTTGATGCTGGATGAGCCATGCGCAAGCCTTGATTTTAACTGGAAATACCAGATTACTGAAATTATCGAGCAGTTGTACCACCAAACAGACATAACTATTCTAATGGTCTCGCATGAGATAAGCCTGCTGCCCTCAAGTTGCAGCAGAATTGTCCTTTTACACGAAGGAAATCTGCTGGCTGACGGTGATGTGGAAGATGTTTTGTCCTCCGAGGCCCTTGAGAGAGCCTATCAGTGCCGAGTCGAAACGCTCAGAATCGGAGGACGAAGATACACTGTAAACAGAGAACAAACGCAAAATTCTTAATAGTATGAATCCATATTTTTATTTAGTGATTGTTGCCGGGCTTATTGCCGGAGCAAGTACGGGGCTTTTGGGCGTATATATTGTGGGGATGCGTATCCCGTTTATCGGCACCTGCATTTCACACGCGGCAATGGCTGGATTTATCTATGGTAGTTTTCTGACATTTGAAAACGCGAGCTTGACTGCCATAAGTCCTGTTCTCGGCGGCATAACTGCCTCAGTGATAGCGGCACTAAGCCTGGCAGCTATTAGGCCCGACAAGTCCAGGCTGGATACAAATGTAGGGCTGGCTATAGTTTTTTGTTTTATGTTAGGCCTTACTTTTCTTGGAATAGGTCTAAATCAAGGCAGTCGGTCCGAAATGCTCGGTTTACTATGGGGTAATATACTTTTTACAGACCGACCCAGCACCATTACTATCGCCGTAATGGCTCTCCTTTTAACGCTGTTTTCTTACGTTTTCAATAAAGAGTTGAAAGTATTACTCTTTAGCCGATCCATTGCAGCCGCGACCGGCATTCACGAAGGATTTGTTTATGGTCTGTTTTTGATTTTGTGCGGCATAATATTGGCGGTCAATCTGCCCCTTATTGGGGGATTGATGATTTTCAGCTTGATTACCTGTCCAGCCGCAGCAGCTTATCAAATATGTACTGGACACAAATCGGTAGTCTTTACTGCAACGATTTTTGGAATGCTAAGCGCTTTAGTCGGTTTTCTGGTTTCATACTATCTCAATCTGCCAACCGGTGCGTGTATCGTTGTCGTTAGTACGCTTATATTTGCACTTGCAGCGACGTATCGAAATGTACTAAGAAAGAAGGATTAATTCGAGAAATTGTTTTTGATGTGCTCCTGGCAGAGAATGTAAACATGCTTCTGTATTTTCGGCAAAACATTCGGAAGTTAGCCGGGGCAAAGTTTGCTATATGCCGCCGTATACAATCCATAACAATAAAAACACCGGCTCTGAACCATTAGTATATATTTATTGCGTAGCCCCTGTAAAATAGTATAATAGGACACAAGGATAATCCATCTCGAGCCGGGTCGAGAGATATTTAGCCCGTGGTTTTACCACAAGTTTATAATCCTTGGCGAGGTAATTATGAACGCGGAACTGAGTGCTCTGGTTATCACTGCTGCTTCGATAGGTTTCTTCCATACTATATTGGGTCCGGACCACTATCTGCCCTTTGTGATGATGTCGTGGGCGCGAAAATGGTCAGCTATTAAGACCACCTGGATAACTGCGTTGTGCGGCTTAGGCCATATAGCAAGTTCCGTAGTGCTGGGCCTCATAGGCGTGTCACTGGTATGGGAGGTCAAAAAGTTAAAAATTGTGGAATCTTTTCGGGGCAGCTTAGCAGCATGGCTGCTTATCGCCTTTGGCCTGGTATATCTCGTGTGGGGCCTGCGCCGGGCGTATCGCCGCCAACCTCACGCGCACAATCATACTCATGGAAGCCAAGATTCACACAGGCACACCCACAGCCATTATCTGGAGCATACCCATGTCCACAATGCAAAGACAGCGTCCAGCATAGCGCCGTGGACACTGTTTATCATCTTTGTTTTTGGTCCCTGCGAACCTTTGATCCCCATCCTTATGTATCCCGCTGCACAGAATAGTTTTTTTGGTCTGATGGTGGTGACGTGTGTGTTTGGCACAGTTACGCTTGCCACTATGCTGAGCTTGGTTCTTCTTTGGCGAGCAGGAGTAAATTTTATCCCGATGGCTGGTGCACAGCGCTTTGCTCATGTCATAGCTGGGGCAACCATATGCCTTTGCGGCCTGGCCATTCGGTTCTTAGGCCTGTGACTACTAACTCAATAGGTGATTAATATGAAACCATCAATAACAAGGCGACAGTTCTTAAAGAATTCCACGGCGAGCTCTTTATCGCTGGCAGCGGTGGGTTGTTCGGAATTGCCTCAGAAATTAGCGCGGCAGTCACGGAACCAGCAGATTGCCGACTATCGGGTCTATTTCGGTGATCTACACAATCACAATGAAGTCGGCTATGCACAAGGTTCACTCGGCAGAACTTTCGAAATAGCACGCGAGCATCTTGATTTCTTCGCGTTTACGCCGCACGGCTACTGGCACGATATCGGCCACTATGAAAACAACATCGAGAACAAATGGCTCAAAGGCTTCGAGGTAACCAAGAAACGCTGGCCGGAAGTCGTGG
>CAYNKI010000050.1:0-4672 GCA_964397675.1 uncultured Pirellulales bacterium | reverse complement strand
CAAAATACCCTCCAGCATTTTCTCGCACAAGGCTATCGACTGGGTGTTGTTGCCAGTACGGACGACCATCTCGGCTATCCCGGCGCCTACCGGGAAGGACTGGCGGCAGTGCTGGCAACCGAGCTGACCCGAGAGGCCATCTTTGATGCACTCCGAAACAGGCGGACATACGCAGTTACCGGCGACCGTATCCGCCTGGATTTCCAGTTGAACGGACATCTGATGGGCCAGGAAATTCCTTACACTGCCCAGCGCGAATTTGCCGTTACTGTCACCGGCTGGGACCAGCTTGAACGAGTGGAAATCCTGAAAAATAACCAGGTTCTTCACCGCGATTTTCCCATGGACCGCGCAGTTACTGCCCAGAGTTGGAACAAGCCGGTCATTCTACGCTTTGAATATGGCTGGGGACCTTGGCCGGCCTTGGATATGACACGCATTTGCGACTGGGATATTAATATCTCATTGAAGAACGGCGTATTGGAAGACGTACAAACCTGTTTTCAGTCAGGCCCACTTGATGAAACCCGCCGGGACAAAATACTCGAACGTTCCAAGCACCATCTGCGCGTGCGGTCTTTCACGGCTTTACGTCAGCAGTTCGAGGACATCTCCACTAAAGCGGTGGTGCTGAAGGTAAAGGGCGGGCCGGATACACAGGTTACAATTACCCCAAAAGCACCTACCCAGGTGTCACTCTCACAGACATTCCGTCAATTAGCCCGTAGCGGGGAAATGCTGTTTACCGGCGATTTCCCCAAAGAATCGGCAATGATACACCGGTTGGTCTTCCACGACAACTACCAGACGTCTTATAAAATCTCGGACGTAGACGATGGTGAAGGTGTAAACTGGTATTATCTCCGAGTGGTACAGGCTAACCAGCAGCTCGCCTGGTCCAGCCCTATCTGGGTTGAGCCAAAGACCCTTACGAGCACTTGACCTTTCAACCACAAAGACACCAAGTCACGATAGGATGGGCACCGCCAAAGGCGGGCAAGCTTCAGCCCATGCGGTGAATTATTAGATGCTGCGTGACGCTTTGATATTCGGTAGGACCAACCGCACACTAAATATTTCGTCAGCCTGCACGTCGGCAGAGGTAGAACCACCTAATGCTCTTACGATCCTTTGAACCAAAGCCAAACCCAAACCACAGTGAGCACCTGTATCTTTTCGTGATAAATCACCACGCCAGAAGCAGTCAAATACCTGCGAAACTTGTTTGTTGGTGAGTTTGCAGCCGGTATTACTAACAGTGATTTCTATGAACTCATGGGATTGGTTAGCGGTTATCCGGATGTGGCCCCCTTTGTTGGTATACTCGACAGCGTTGTCCAGAAGATTTGACATTACTATGGATAGGTCCCCACGATCTGATTCACAAGCCATTTCGGTAGGAACACAATTCTCAAAAACTATTTCGCGTTCAAGTGCCTTGTCTGCAAAAGACCGCCAACAGGAGTTAATCAACTCGGACAATTCAATTCGGACTCGACGGAAGGTTATCTGGTGGGCATCGATGCGGGCAATCATCAGCAGATTATTCACCATCGTCTGCATGTTTTCAACAATTTCCAGGCACTCGGAGAGGACTGTCTGATATTCGGCAGTGTCGCGGGGGCGCGCCAAGGTTACCTCAATTGTGGAACGGACTCCTGCCAAAGGAGTCCGCAACTCATGAGCAACATCAGAAGTTATGCGTCGCTCACGCTTAAAAGCATCTTCGAGCCGAGATAAAAGGTCATTCAGTCGATTCTTAATCGGCAAGATCTCCGTTGGAACTGACGTAGTTCCAATGCGAGTCGAGAGATCACTCTCATTGATAGCTGCGATTTCACCAGCAATTGTGGCCAATGGTCGAAGACCTTGACGGACTGTCAAAACCGTGACAAGAACAGATAAGAGTGTCACGACCACAGATGCACAAAACAGCACCCATCGTAGAAACCTTAACTGGCTCAATATTGCAGTACTGTCTCGTGCCACAGCCAGCGTTAACGGTTGTGGCTCTGCCGTGTTGCGGTTACTGTCGGAAAGCCGAGGTGTAAAACTAAAGCCCACTGCACGTTCGATTCGCCCATCACTGCTTTTGATCGTTTTGAAGTCAGGCTCTTCTATGGAGCCCAATAGTAGCGGTATATCACGGTCATCTAACAAATGAGATTTTGCTATCACTGTGCCATCAAGACGCCACAGTTGGTAGTACGTCAGTCTTTTGCGGTCCTGGAACTCCGGCATTTGCTGGACTTCAAATTCCAACTCGATTTCATCTCCGTCAAGTTCCACCGAAGCAGCCAATATTTGGGCTATCGATACCAGTGACGCGTCAAATTGTCTGAGTAGTGCGCTGCGAATGACGGTGTAGATACCTACACTGAAGACAGCCAACAACAACAAAATCGTGCCCACACCACCAACGACCAAACGTGTTTGCAAAGAAGACTTCATGGTCGGACTCCCAGGGTATAACCACGGCCTCGTACTGTTTGAATGAGCGTAGGTTTGTTTGGCCGTTCGATTTTTTTGCGCAGATAACCAATGTACACGTCCACTACATTACTCGATGCAGTGGAGCTGAACTCGTAGACGTGCTCCCATATATCGGTACGGGATACAGTCTCCCCCATCCGCATGACTAAGTATTCCAAAAGTGCATATTCACGTAATGTAAGTTGAATTTCCTCCCGACCGCGCCAAACTCTTTGTGTCGTCAGGTCAATCCGCAAATCCTGAACTTTAATGTGTGGGTTCTTGCTCCTGTAGCTGCGACGGAGCAATGCTCTAATCCGGGCTAAAAGCTCCCTGAATTCAAATGGTTTGACCAGGTAATCGTCAGCGCCAAGGTCCAAACCGGTAACACGGTCTTCTAAAGTATCTTTAGCTGTCAGGATCAATACATGGCTCTGTCGGCCTTTGGCTCTTAGCTTTTTGAGAATTTTCAGACCGTCCATGCCGGGCAGCATAAGGTCGAGGAGGATCACGTCATAATCATTGCTCATTGCATACCACAGACCCTCTTTACCGTCGCCTGTGGTATCCACTGCAAAACCCGCTTCCTGCAGTCCCTTTGTAAGGGATTTCTTCAAAGGTCGATAGTCTTCAATAAGGAGCAGCCGCATCTTCATATCCACCAGAAAGGCCGCTTTCTGCAGCAGCGTCTTGTACATATTAGCTGCTGAAGCTAAGCGCCAATACTTTCTTACTTTTCCATCGTGGTCTGAAGTCAGTCTTCGCTACGTGCACCATCGGTTTGCGACGGAGGCTTACTCATAATAGGCTGTATCGTATAGTCGTTGGCATCCAGTTGCGGCCAGTCAGGAGTGGGTCCATTAGGCTGAAGCACGTGTGGTGTTATAAAGATTGTCAGAACACTGTGCTTGATTTCCGTTTCTTCCTGTTTGAATAGAGGACCGATAAGTGGAATATCAGCAAGAACAGGAACTTTTGTGACCGAACTGCTCATCTCCTGTTGACGCAATCCTCCCAGGACAAGAGTCTGGCCTTGTTGAACGGTGACTTCCGTTGTGGATTGTCGTGTTGTTAGTTCCGGTAGTCCCACATCCGGTGTAAATGTAAAGTTTCCGACCTTGACGTCCACATTGAGATAGATTGTTCCATCTGCCAGAAGCGTAGGTACAATTCGACCTTCTGTGTCGGCAGAAATATCACTCTTTTTAATGATTGGCCGACCAGAAACATCGAAGCCCTCGTTGAAGAAGTAATTAAGTGTTTTGCGAATATTGATCAAGGATTCCTTTCCGCTCATTGCAACGACTCTTGGATTTGCCAGAATTGTTCCTTCGCCCTCTTTTACCAGGCTGTTAAGGCGAATGAAGAACTCACGGGGCAGCGTGCCAACACCCTGGTAAAACGACTGTCCAGCACCGGGCAAAGTACTGAGGGTATCCAGGGCACCACTGGGAAAGCCTACACGGTAGTCTTCGCTTGTACCTACGTGGCCAAATGTTTGGATGGCTCTTCCTGTGGGCTGAAAGACGCCAAAATGGCCTTCGACGTAGGTCCAATCAAGACCGAGCTTTTGGTTTGCTTCGTCGGAAAGCTCAACTGCCAAAAGGTCCACTAAGATATGGGGAGGTGGTGTATCAATAAGCTGCAAATCACTGCGTAGTTCGGACAGCACATCAGGCGGACCTTTGAACAGCAGGATATTGCGCGTAGGATTCCCAGTGAAGTATTGGCCATAGCCGGTTGGAAGAGATGCCACGGCTTCTTCAACAGTCATATGCAAAGGCTTTAACGTCTCTGTAACAAATCCTTCCTCGTTGGCCTGTATTTGTGCAGTGCTGGGCAACGGCTGCTCTGTGACGCCAGTTTGAGACTCTTCCACAGATGTTGTCGTCTTCTGAGTCACTGACTCACCGCGCCCTATGGGAGGGCCGATGTGTTGTGCTGCAGTGGCAGCAATGAAACGTTGCGGCAGGTCCAATCGGTAAACATCGGGCTGACTGATATTGTCATCTTTGCTCACGATAGTTGCTACTGTAAGCAGAATCGACCGGCCGTCCGGTGAGAAGGTAATATCCTCGATCTCTTCTCGGTCATTTGAGCCGAGGATCTCTTTGCGTTCCTGTTCCTCATCATACAACAGGATTTCGTCCCGCTGGCCCGTGTCCACGTGCAGCAGACTCAAAACATGGCGGGTTCTCTG
>CAYNKI010000049.1:0-18422 GCA_964397675.1 uncultured Pirellulales bacterium | reverse complement strand
TCCCTGGCTACGGCTTGGCCTTCGCCGAGACGAGCGGATTTGAGGCTGCCACACAATATGGAGACCCAAATAAATGTTACCCAGAATCTGTGCTGTTTGAACCATGCCGAATTCCGGCTACTCTCTGATGGCACAGTGTTTTCCGCGACGGCTTAATTTCTTCTATGGAAATAATTGATGTCAATTCTTGAACTAATTGCTCAATCAGCGATTTTACTGAAATAATTTCATTACACCTGTACGCATTAGCTCCGGCAAAAGCAAATCCTTCTTCAAGGTTACCTCTTTTGGCATTGGTTAACGCACGACCAATGCAATATGGCACATTTTTAAAATCACAACTTTTCAGACATTTCCAAGGGCATTTGAAAGTCTCTTTAATTCCTGACGAGACCCGCTCAAGAAACTTATTCCGTATGGCTCTTCCCGGCAGTCCAACAGGGCTGTCAATGATAACAATATCCTCTTTTTTACAATTCAAATACGCCTCTTTAAATTCCGGGGAAGCATCACACTCATAAGTTGCAACAAACCTGGTCCCCATCTGCACACCCTGGGCTCCTAACTGCATAAATCTATGAATATCCGCACCGGTGTATATCCCTCCGGCGGCAATTACCGGAATACTTCTGTTGAATTGCTCTTCGTAAGGCTTTATAACAGAGATCACTTCCGGCAGAATCTTTTCCAACGCATAGTTAGGATTATTGATATGCTCCTTTTTGAAACCGAGGTGTCCTCCAGCTAATGGGCCCTCTACAACCACCGCGTCGGGGATATGAGAGTATCGTTTTTCCCAAGATTTAAGTATAATTTTAGCCGCTCTTGCAGAAGATACTATAGGAACAAACTTAGTAGCGAGTGCTCCCAGCCTACCCAGCGGCAATGTATTAGGAAGCCTTATTGGAAGGCCTGCACCAAGAAAGAGCATATTCGCCCCTTCATCCACAGCACATTGCACAAGGTCATCAAAATCTGAAAGGGCTACCATTACATTTACGCCGATAATGTTGTCCGTCTTAGCTCTTGCCTTTCTTATTTCTTTCTGCAAGGCTCTTTTGTCTGCCTCTTTGGAGTTTGTATCCCAATCAGGCTCAAACTGACCAATTCCAGCAGTAGCAATAACTCCAACACCACCGGCATTTGCGACAGCGGAAGCTAAACCTGATAGAGAAATACCAACGCCCATGCCACCTTGTATAATGGGAGGATTGATTTCTAAATCCCCAATTTTCAAAGCCTGAATATTTCCTGTATACATGAAGCACCTTTATTCGCAAGGGCTGTAAAAGAAAAGAAACGATGCGGGGCAAAATTCTGAGATGAACGTAAGTAGGGTTAATCGCTCAGTTTCAGGGTTTTATTACGCGATCGTTCCAATTCGATATACTTTCTGCCAATATTTGGTTGGTATTGTATAGCTTCCCTGTTTGGCAAGCAAGGATTTTATTTTTTTATTACACATTTTTACGAAATCCCATATTTATATAGTCGGAAGGATTGGAGTTTCAGCCACAGCATATTTTCAACATGTTGATTTTCTTAGAAACTATCTCAAGACTGTCACCCCTGCGGCCAGCTCAGGGCAGGCTCTGAGCGGAGCGAAGGATCTGGCTGGCTGAAATAAGCCTGGTGATTTGTTTGTTAATTTTCCTTTCATTTTTCTTTTACTGGTCTGCATCCCGATGTACATCGGGATTGGCCTCTTGCAATGCATGTCGAAACATCATAGCATATAAATGAGACTATTATGGCTAAGAATGTGAAAAAACGAATTGAGCAATTGCGGGATGAGATTCGCAGGCACGATTACCTCTATTATGTGCTAAATAAGCCTGAAATCAGCGACCGGCAATATGATAAGCTCTTCGCGGAGCTTAAATCGCTGGAGCGGGCGAACCCCCAGTTGACTACGCCCGATTCGCCCACTCAGCGAGTTTCCGACCAGCCCCTTGAGGACTTCGACAACGTCAGACACGCCGTACCCATGCTAAGTATGGACAATACTTATAACGCAGAGGAATTACGGGCGTTTGATGAGAGAGTAGCGAAGGGACTTGGGGACAGAGATTACGACTATGTGGTCGAATTGAAAATTGACGGCTTGGCGATAAGTCTTCGTTATGAAAGAGGCACTCTTGTCACGGCTGCTACTCGCGGCGACGGCGACGTGGGTGACGATGTCACCGCTAATGTCCGTACTATCAAAGCCATACCTCTTGTGCTCTTAGGTGATGGTAGTATTCCCGATGTGCTTGAAGTTCGGGGTGAAGTCTATATGCCGAATACAGCGTTTGCTGAGCTAAACAAATCCCGACTCGGAACTGGTGAGCCAGTCTTTGCCAATCCCAGAAACGCAGCAGCAGGTTCCTTGAAGCTCCTCGATGCAAAAATCACCGCTAAGAGAAACCTGTCGTTCTTTGCTTATGAGGCGGGCTATGTATCTTCACGATTGGATGAAACTCACTTCCAAACTTTGCAGGAATTCAAGAAACTCGGGCTGCCTGTCTATCCTAATGAAAAAGCTGAGACAATAGACGAAGCAATAGACATTTGTCTTAGATGGAGTGAAAAACGATTAACGCTGGATTATAAAATTGATGGAATGGTAATCAAGATTAATCGCTTTGACCAGCGGGATATACTGGGAGCGACGGGCAGGGCACCTCGATGGTGCATCTCCTATAAATTTCCCGCTGAGCGTGCTCGAACCGTCATTGAATCAATCGATGTCCAATTAGGCAAGAGTGGGATTTTGACACCTGTGGCTAATCTAACCCCAGTTCAATTGTCCGGGACTACCGTCAAAAGAGCGAGCTTGCACAATTTCGACGAATTGAGGCGGCTTGATACTCAATGTGGTGACACTGTGCTAATTGAAAAGGCTGGTGAGATAATCCCCCAAGTTGTGCAGGTGAAGAAGGAATTGAGGCCTGCTGGCGCGGTGCCATTTCGGGTACCCAAGAAATGTCCGAATTGTGGTTCAGATGTAGTTAGGGATGAAGAGGGCGTTTATATTCGATGTGTTAATCCGAACTGTCAGGGCCAACTGAAAGAGCTTTTGAGATATTTTGCCGGCAGAGACCAGATGGATATCGAGCATCTTGGACCTTCTTTAATCGACCAATTGGTTGACAGAGGATTAGTGAAAAATTTCGCTGACCTCTACAAACTGCAAAAGTCGCAATTAGCTGATTTGGAACGGATGGCGGGAAAAAGCGCCGCCAACGTAATAGAAGCGATAGAGCGGAGCAAGACTCGGCCATTATGGCGGCTCATTGCCGCCTTGGGTATCCGCTATATTGGTGGCCAATCAGCACAGATTTTAGCTGAGCATTTCGGCTCGTTTGATGCTCTTATGGCCTCTGACCAAAAAGGTTTTGAAGCGATAGACCAGATTGGGCCGAGGATGGCTGAAAGCGTTTATGAATATTTTCACAACTCCAGAAATTGTGCAGTTATTGACGAGTTGTTGGCCGCGGGCGTTAAGCCGGAGCAGTTGAAGAAAAAGCGGCCCTCGCCTAAGCTTGCCGGAAAGACAATTGTTGTCACGGGTGCTTTGGAGAATTTCACGCGCCAACAAATAGAGCAGGCGATTAGAGAAGCTGGCGGAAAGTCATCCTCCAGCGTGAGCAAAAAAACCGACTTTGTATTAGCCGGCAAAGAACCCGGAAGCAAAATCGACAAAGCACATAAGTTGGGCGTTAAAGTGATAAACGAAAAACAGTTCCTGGAGATGATTAACGCGGACTGACACGAACGGCAACACGGACTAACACGGACAATAATATGAGTGAGAAAAAAGTGAATCTGTTATATAAAGATTTGAGTTATAAAATACGTGGTGCAGCTATTGAAGTTAGGAAAAACTATGGGCCAGGACATAAAGAAGTTTTATATCAAAGGGCTTTTGCTGAAGAGCTTGGTCTTCAAGAAATAAACTATGAAAGAGAGAAGCCAATCAAAATATATTCTCCAAAGACAGAAAAGGTAATTGGTTCATATCAACCTGATTTCATAATAGATAATAAAATAATAATTGAATTAAAAGCTTTGGAGCAGATGCCACGTAAGATGATTGATCAGCTTTATAGTTATCTTAGGAATAGCGAATATGAGTTGGGATTCCTTATAAATTTTGGTTCTGACGGAGTTGAGATAAAGAGAGTTATTTATACCAATGACAGAAAGAAACGCCTACAGAGACAAAACAAAACACGGCCCTACAGTCCGTGACAGTCTGTGTTTAAGTTAGTGTTAGTCGGTGTGTTAATTGGAGTTAGTCAGTGTCAGTCGGTGTTAATGTCGGTGATAGTCAGCGCTATATGCGGTCTGCCTTGATATTAGCGAAGCGCGGCATCGGCTCGGTTGAGCCGAATCCTGCGGTTGGGGCCGTCATCGTAAAGGACGGCCGAATTATCGGTAAAGGCTGGCACAAGAAATTCGGCGGCCCTCACGCAGAGATAAATGCTATTGAAGATTGTAAAAGACTTGGTTCCAGTCCGCAGGGAGCTACGATGTATGTCACCCTTGAGCCATGTTGTCACCACGCCAAAACGCCACCTTGTACTGATGCAATAATTACTGCCGGCTTAGCAAATGTTATTGTCGCCACAATTGATCCTTCAGGGCACGCTAATGGAAAAGGCATCGAGCAATTGCGCAATGCAGGAATTGAAGTTCAGATGGGTGTCTGTGAGACCGAAGCACGCTTGAGCAATGCACCTTTCATCAAGTTTGCTACCACCGGCAAATGCTGGGTGATATTGAAATGGGCACAAACTATCGATGGCAAACTTGCCGCAGCCGAGCCGCCCCGATGTTCTTCGGGGTCAGGGAGCGGGTGGATTTCGAATGAGCAAAGCAGAAAAGATGCTCACAATCTCCGCCGGCGGGCTGGATGCATACTGGTGGGGATCAATACGGTAATTGCCGATGACCCATTATTGACCCCTCGACCAGGCAGAGGCAAAAAGCCTGCCCGACGGACGAGCCTTTGGGTAGGCGGGCCGACAAGAATCGTATTGGATAGCAGCCTTAGAATCCCTCTGGATTGCAAATTGCTGGCCACGGCGAAAAAGACTCCGGTGCTCATTGTGGCGAGCGAGAAAACTGTCGGGGTAAATCCACAGATTGCCAGGCAGATTAGCCGAAAAGGTGCTGAGCTGCTTATTTGGCCAGATACACAAGGTGAGTCTAATTTGCAATTTCTGCTTGATGAATTGAGCAAACGCGGCGTTCAGCAATTACTTGTTGAGGGCGGGCCCACGGTAATAACTTCATTCTTAAAAGAGCAGCTTGCTGATGAAATTGTAGTTTATATTGCTCCGAAGATACTCGGCGGTACCGGCAGCGCCAGTATCACCGAGCCAATGGCTGAATTAACCGACGCTGTCGGTTTGCACTATGTTGATATTAAGCTTTTTGGCGACGACATTCGCCTGACCGGCTTGACAGAAAAGGCACTTAGAGATGGTGGGATTCTAACTTGAGGTTCCAAATTGTAACCTCAAAACAGATGAAGATATCGAAGAGATAAAGTTTCATTTTAATTTGAAATCGCTCAGTAGAAAGGACTCACCGTCATTTCGACCGAAGCGATGCGAAGCATCGCGAAGCGGAGAAATCTATTCAAAAACAGATTTCTCGACTCGCCTATGGCTCGCTCGAAATGACATCCTGTGCACTTTTCTAAAAAGTAACTTGGAATGACAATCTGTGATTTCATGTTGGGAAGGATAAACTATGAAAAAGATAGAGGTTCTGGGTCTACAGACGATACCGGAGATCAAGCAGGGGGATAACTTAGCTGAGATAATTGTCAGAGCCAGCGATGAAGAAATCGGCGGACTGCAGGAAAAAGATATTATCGTCCTGACCAGCAAGATTGTATCCAAAGCTACCGGCCGAATGATAAGGTTTGATGAAGTCAAACCCGGCAAAAAGGCTCTGGCGATATCGGCTCGAACCGGCAAAGATGCTAAATGGATGCAGATGATTTTCGATGAAGGCCACAAAATCCTGGCAATTATTCCCCTCAAAGGCGTTCTTGAACAGCACATTTTAAATACGTCTAAAGATACCCAATGCGCGGAAGAGCTTGTCGAGCAAGAACAGGCACTCTGCATAACGAAAGGTAGGGACGGCCGAATCCACACCTGCGATGCTGGGATCGACGGCTCAAACCATCCCGCAGGTGTGCTTAGCTTATTGCCTGAGGACCCTGATGGGGATGCTAAGCAAATAAGAGAGCAAATCCAGAAGCTCACCGGCAAACAGTTAGCTGTCATCTTGGCTGATACTGAGATGATTCCGTTCGGCACGATGGATTTTGCGGTAGGCTCATCGGGGATCGAGCCGATATCTAAAATGTTCGGCCAAAAGGACCTACACGATAGGCCCAAGTTCGGCGGAATAGATTTGGTTGCCTTTGAGCTGACTGCTGCCTCAACACTGGTCTTCGGCCAGACAGAGGCTGGTATCCCTGTGGCAATAATAAGAGGCTACGAGTACGAAATTAACGAGACAGAGAATATCTCCAATACCACCATTCCCCAGGCAAGTGGCGCCGACACCACCAAAGCGCTTAAGGCAACGTTGCGGGCAACTGCGTGTACGCAGGGTTTAAAAATTCGTTTGCTGCTTAAAGTGGCATCCTGGTTTATTTGAGGTAAATAAGCCCCTAGTAAAACTGGGGAGCTAAACAGCCTAAATATTGGCAATGCAGATTTGGGCGTTTCTTTGTAGTCTTGCCAGGCCTAAACGCTTAATCACTGAATCTGCAAATCGTGTCTCAAATTGCTCATCGCTTAAATCCAAAATTTCATGTAAATTAAGTTCTGCCCTATTGTCATAAAATTCGAACTGCTTATTTTTGCAAACGGGTGCATTTTCTTGATAGGGACAGGCAAGGACACATTCGTTACAGCCGAAAAGCCGGTCACCTATTTTATCAGCTAAATCGGGTGGTATTTGGCCTTTGTGTTCGATCGTCAAATAGCTGATACATTTGTTGGCGTCAAATTGGCCATCGGCTCGCAAGGCTCCCGTGGGGCAGGCATCGATACACTTACAGCAGCCTGAGCAGTTGGTGCTGGTTGGCTCGTCAGGTTGTAATTTTACGGTCGTTATTATCTCGCCCAGAAATATTTGTGGCCCCAACGTCGAGTTAATTAACATATGATTTTTTCCAATGAATCCCAGGCCAGCTCTTACAGCTAATGCCCTCTCCGCCAGTGGAACCGAATCAACGCAAATCTTGAATTTATAACTGGTATCAGTAACGGTATTCACAAAATCAATTAATTTGCGTAATTGTTTTTTTATAAATAAGTGGTAATCTTCATATTGGGCGTAGCTTGCTACTTTGCCTGTGGGAGCAGCTTGTAGCTTTTGTTTTTGTTTCGTTGGTTTGTAGTTTAATCCGACAGCGATGACCGATTGGGCGTTTTCCAGAAGGTTAGCTGGATTGACCCGTTTTTCCAGATTTCGGTGCATATAGTTCATCTGGCCAGAGAATCCTGACTTTAGCCAGTCAGTTAACATTTTTGTATGCTCGGCACCGATGGGCCAGGCTCCCGTTATGCCGACCAGATCGAAACCTAATTCAATAGCTTTGCGTTTTATATCTTGGACTAAATCCATAGAAAAGCTATTATACTAAACTTAGCTATGCGTATATTGAGGTTTGTCGGAGGAAATAGAGGAAAGGGAGGTTTTTTATGCTTCGCATTAAATTCGGTAAGTATACCAGCCTGACTATAATGATGTTTCCAATTGTATCTGTTCTTGTTGTAGTTATGCTGATTCCTGTAGGGGCTTACGGAGAAACGGTAATAGAATGGGACTTCAGCAAAGGAACACTTAACTGGGTTGGAAATAGCATGGTAGGGAGGTTGACCTTCTCCCAAGAAGGCCTGATTATTGAATCGACAGGGCAGGACGCATGGATAGACGGGCCAGCGGCGGATTTGTCTGGGGACAGGATGACTCGTGTGACGATACGAATGAAGTCAAACGCCGACACGAGTGGAGAGCTGTTTTACGGCAAAGTATTCCGGGCAGGGCAGTCTGTTCGATTCACGGTGCAAAACGATGGCCAGTGGCATGATTACTATCTTGTCATTCGGGATAAGCTGGGCCCAGGGACACGTTTTCGTCTTGACCCTTGTATGGGCAAGGGCCAGGTGACAGTCGCTTTTATTAAAGTGGAAGCGATGCCCAATATAACCATGCCACTATTGCAAAAGCCGATTAAGCCAGATAGGAGGGGGGTAGTACCGGTATCCATTAAATCGGGCAAATTGGAGCTTGATCACTACAAAGGCTCGTGGGGAAACTATACAGTTAAGGTCGATGGTATCCAGATGGCTGCAGGATATTCCGACGAATTGATCGGCGTATTGTTTGAAGGCGAAACGGAATGGCTCACGCTGAAAAATGCAAAGGTCACATTTGAGGACCTGCCCGAATACAATGAATTCAAAAGCAAAGCTGTTCTTCAAGACAGCAAAGGTGGAATTTGGGTAATTCAGAGACACATAAGGCCTGGCCACCAGGACGGGACCCTCGTGGTAGTGGTCGAAGTAGAAGTGGACAAAGACAGGGATGTTATCTACATGCCGTGGCTGACGATTTTCCCTGGGCTCGGTACATTCGGTGAAAGGAAATACCAGGGCCTGTTCGCTGGTGTGGAGTATCTTTGCGATGAATCCAGCAGCAGTGACGCCGACATTGCCAAACCAAAACATATCCGCCGTGTACCCGACCCTGTTAAGATAACGTTTCCGCTTATGGCGATTGCGCACAATAGCAACTATATCGGAGTAATCTGGGAGCCATCGGATACGATGTCGGCAGCTTTCGATTCGCCGGATAGGATTTACAATTCGGGTGCTCACGTTATGGCACTATCCGCGCCTGTGGTGGGTGAATTACGTTTGGAGAATGATTTTTGTGCCCATACGCCTTTTACACTCGAAGCGAATAATTCACTGAAGGCTTCTGTGTTGATCATTGGCGGCAAGGAAAAGACCGTTGTCGGCGCAGTTAAGCATTATGTAGATTTGAAAGGTTTACCTGATCTGCCTCAATTTGAAGGAGGTTTAGATGCGGCGGTTAATCTTCTTGCCCATGGCTGGCTGGATTCGCAGATAAATGAAAATGGCCTGTTCAGACATGCAGTTTGGGCTGATCGTTTTCAACCGATTCCGGCGGCGGATGCCGCAATGTTTATTGACCAGCTCGCTAATTACACTGAACATGAGCTAATGCGTGAGAGACTTAACAATGCCAAATTCCAGGCACTCGATAAAATCCCGTCGGCACAGCCTTTCTCCAGTAGTATCTCACATGCACATTTACCGACAGCGCCTTTTATTTTCGACAGGATTAATGAGTTCGTGCGGCAAAGATATAATGAATCACTGCACCTGCTTAGCAATTTCGGTGAAAATGGTATCAAACTCTACAGGACGGACAGAATGGACTACTCAAAGACCCATTTCGCAAAACATGCTAATGGCTATGCAGGTCGGGACATGGTTAAGATTCTGGAAGGAGCAGCTCTATCGGCCGACGAAGAGCTTATCGATAAAGCGCTTACATTGCTCGACAAGCAAACCGCCCTGTATGCTGACACTGTGCCACGTGGGGCGCAGACCTGGGAGATACCACTACATACGCCGGACATACTGGCCTCAGCGCACATGGTTAAGGCCTATACGCTCGGCTACATTATTTCAGGCCGGGGAGAATATTTGCATCAGGCTCGGTACTGGGCGTGGACGGGTGTGCCGTTTGTATATCTTTACCAGCCGACACACGGGATAGTAGGTCCCTATGCAACAATCGCTGTTCTGGGTGCGACCAGCTGGAAGGCGCCGATGTGGATCGGCCGACCTGTACAATGGTGCGGGCTGGCTTACGCTTCAGCTTTACACCTGCTGAGTGAATGCGACCCAAAAAGCTCATGGCAAAAAATCGCTAAAGGAATCACCGCTTCCGGTCTGCAAATGTCGTGGCCTTTAGGTGATGCGAGTCGGCAGGGTTTGCTGCCTGATTTTTTCGATTTGAAAGCCCAGCTTGGTGCAGGACCTGCCATAAATCCAGGGACGGTACAGGCTCATTTAGCGGAACTTTTTGGAAAAGGCAAGATATATGATATAAAAAAACTGGCACATTGTGGCTGGTTTATCCATGCGCCCTGTGCAATAAGTGACATTCGCGAGGGCGAAAATTTAGTAACGTTCGTAGCGGATGGCTGGGGCGACAAACCTTATTATGTACTGATTTCAGGTGTTGAAGAAGAGCCGGCTGAAATCAATCATCGGAGACTTGTCAACAGTTCCGATAAAATGCTTGTTTTTAAATCTGCCAAAACGGAATTTTACAATGAATACAATTGTATTGTAATCGCCTTGAAGGGAAAATCAGAAATTCAAATCAGATAAAAATTGGCTGATTGATGCGAGGTCGCCAAATCCAATCGACAGAAGGCAGACACTACTCAGGTTTTCTCGACTTTGGAAATCTCAAAGATTACTGTTCCACCATTAGTGCAGTCCACCGGATCGGGACATTGTTTGTAGGCCTTGGGCTGATCTTAAAAAGGGATTGTAAATGGGCAGGGAAGGGATTACTATAATTGCTAAATAGAGCAAAGGAGGCTACGAGTATGCCAGAAGAGCTGATCGGTATCATAGGCGGTACGGGATTAGGCGATGCATTAGCTGAGCAGTTGATCGATGTAAAATTTCACGATGTCGAGACGCCATTTGGCAAGCCCAGCACAGCTATTTTGGTCGGCACCCTTGGCAAAAAGCGAATCGCATTTTTGAATCGACACGGCCAGGGACACAAACTTTCTCCGAGCGAAGTCCCGTTTGCAGCTAATATTTTTGCTTTGAAAAAACTTGATGTTCACGCGGTAATAAGTAGTGGGTCGGTGGGGTCTCTTCAGGCTGAAATTGTTCCCGGTGATTTGGTTATCGTTGACCAGTTTATCGATAAAACGTTCAAGCGCATAAATAGCTTCTTCGGTGGTTTTGGGGCTGTGCACTGCGAGATGGCTGAGCCGGTTTGCCGGCGTATTCGAGAGATAATTGTAGACACAGCAAAGGATATTGACGTAAAGACACATCCGAAGGGCACGTATGTATGTATGGAAGGGCCGCAGTTTTCTACACGGGCTGAATCGCTTATGCACCAGGCCTGGGGCGGTGACTTGATTGGCATGACCGCTATGCCGGAAGCCAAACTGGCCAGAGAGGCACAAATCTGTTATGCGTTGATTGCGTTAGTCAGCGATTATGACTGCTGGCGGCCACACGAAGCTGCAGAAGAAAAGCAAACGCTGCTCAAAGAGATAATCGCAAATTTGCAAACGGCGACGGATAACTGTCTGGAACTTATTAAGGCCGTTTTGACCGGTGAAGGGGAACTTGTGAGCGAAGTTTGTCATTGTAGAAAGAGCTTAGACCTGGCGGTATGGACGGACCAGGAGCAAATAGATCCGACTGATAGAGAAGAATTGAAAGTTTTGTTCGAATAAATTCGAAAGGATAGCGAAATGAGGAATCAAATCCATAAAGCATTGCTGTTAGCGATGGGTATTGCGATTTTCTTGAGTGCAGGCTGTCAGGAGCAAGAATTGGCAAGTGAAAAAAAGGGTAGACTCGTGGCTGCTGAGAACATCCAGTTAAAGAAAAAATTAGAGCAGCGTGACAAGGAAATCAAAAGCATAAAAAAGCAATACGAAAAAGAAATCAAGCAGCAAAAAGAATTGCTGGCAAAGTACCAGAAGCAAAAACAGACCTTGGAAAAACAGCTACAAGAGAATGTCGAAGAGAAGGTGGATGATGTTTTATCTGCTGTTGTGGACAAAAATGCGAAAGTGCGCAAGGAAAACGAAGGTCTCAAGTCGCAGATAGAGCAGCTTAAAGCAAAAGTTAAGCAGCTTGAAAAAGAGCTCAAAGAACGAAAAGAAGTAAAGCCAAGACCACTTGATGAACCTTAAACTTTCTAATCAACCATTAATCTATACGATTGCATGCTTTTCAGCGGCCTCTATGCAGCCGAGTAGTTTTTCTTGCGGGTAGTGTTTTTGCATTGCTGCTGCGACCAGTCCTACGAACATCGGCTGAGGCCGGAGGGGGCGGGAAGTCAGACATGGATGGGCTTGGGTGGCTATAAAGAATGGGTGCGAGGGAATCTCTAATATCTGCATAATCGGTTGATTGGGGGCCTTTCCGGAAAATACTAAGCCGGATTTTTCCAGTGTCTCAATATAACGAGGGTCAACCTCATAGCGATGTCTAAATCGCATTCTAACTGAATCGGTCTTGCCGAAGATTTTCCAGGCCAGTGTTTGGGATCTTACTTCTACATCATGTCCCCCGAGGCGCATATTGCCGCCGAGGCCTTCTATTTTTTTCTGCTCCGGCAATATATCGATTACCGGCTCAGGGCAATTCGGCCCAATCTCGGTGCTGTTGGCTTGTTTAAGGCCGCAGATATTGCGGGCAAATTCTAACACCGCCATTTGAAAGCCGAAACACAAACCTAAAAATGGCAGATTGTTTTCTCTGGTATATTTTATGTAGGCTATCTTTCCTTCAGCGCCGCGGGTGCCAAATCCACCGGGGACAATAATACCATCAACATCGGTAAGATTGTTGGACACGTTTTCATCAGTTACAGTGGTTGTTTCAATAAATTTTATTTTCACATCACAACCAAGTGCAATCCCAGCGTGTTCAAGCGCATTAATTATTGAGGCATAGCTGTCACGGACAGTGGTATATTTACCGGTAATACCGATTGTAATCTGGCGATTGATGGATTCTATTTTGTCAGTAAAATCGCACCATTTAGACCAAGCTTTGCGTTCGTGTCGTAGATTGATTCGGTCCTCAATTTTTAATAGTTTCAAAACTGCAAAATCCAGGCCATTGTCTCTGAGCATGGCCGGTATCATATAGATGCTGGCCGAATCTGGCATAGAAATGACCCTTTCTAAGGGTACATTGCTGTATATACTTATCTTTTCTCGGGCCTTTTCGCTAACTGGATTGGTTGCTCTGCAGGCGATGATGTCCGGCTGGATGCCGCATTGCATAAGCTGCTTGATTCCGAGTTGTGCAGCTTTTGATTTTTGTTCGCCCAGAGTTGGTGGTTCCAGGATATAGGTCAAAGCGACAAAGCAGCTACTGTTTGGTCCTTCTTCGTAAGCAAGCTCGCGCATTGCTTCGATAAAGTAGGCGTTTTCCAAATCGCCCACCGTGCCGCCGATCTCGACAAAGACCACATCAGCTTTGGTTTCGGCTGCTAATTTGCGAAGCTTTAGTTTGACCTCGCCGGTAACGTGAGGAATCATCTGGACATCTCTGCCGAGATAGTCGCCGTGGCGTTCCTTGTGCAGGACCGAACTGAATATCTGGCCGCTCGTGGCGAAATTTGCCTTAGTTAAATCCTGATTGAGCATCCGCTCGTAGGTGCCTAAATCCATATCGGTTTCCATGCCGTCGTCGAGCACGAATACCTCGCCGTGGCGGAAGGGATTCAGCGTGCCGGAGTCTATATTCAGATAGCCTTCCAGCTTGATAGGTGCAACTTTAAGGCCTTTATCTTGCAGCAGCTTAGCAAGGCAAGATGAAAATATCCCCTTACCCAGTCCGCTCATTACCGTGCCCATCACAAAGACATAGCGGGTCTTGCCTTTCTTATAACCAGCCGGCATCGGCGCGAAAAATTCACTCTCTGTTGAAATGTCACTAACGGAAGCTAATAGGTCTTTGTCTTTTGCCATATCTTTTCCTTATTTTTTTTGCCACAGAGGCCATAATTATTTTTTTATTTTAAGCCACAGAGGACACATCGCGGCCTTCGGCCGCAACCAAAAAAAGATAAAGTTCGGCTCCTGCGAATCCGGCGAATTGTTTTTCGCCTCCGCCTTTCTTTTCGCCGCCTCACCTTCTTACGAAGGCGGCGAAAAGCGGACTACGGCGAAAAACAAAGAGCCGAATATAACATTATAGTATTAAACAGTTTGTGAAAATCATTTTAGAAAAACTTAACAAAATTTCAAGTTTTTACAGATTAGTAGTACAGAGGCCACAGAGAGAAAAAATTTAGATCATTTTTTTCAAAACAATTCTTCAATTTTTCAAAAAATTATATTCTTTCTTATAGGAACTCAATATCCACCTACTAAGCCTGTTTTGTAATTGGCTTTCATCCTCATTACGACCCATTAGGACCCAAATAATCCTGGAAGTAAATTGGTTTATAACACGTAATAGTTCCATAGCAGAGAGTTTGGATTCTTGTTGTAAAATTCTAATAGCGTTATTAAGATAGTTATCTACAAACCCAATCGATGCATTAACCATCTGGTCAATTTTATTTTTAGGTAAATCTCTTTGTTGGCAATTTATTTTCGAATTCTTCGAACCAATTATTTATTGTTTCATCTATTCCCATTTTGAAATTTTATATATTTTTCTCTGTGACCTCTATGCCCTCTGTGGCTATTTCTTATACCTTTTCACAAAATCTGCGTATTGCTCTGGCGTATCTATTCCATCGCAGGTGTGCTGGACTTTGCCGACTAAAATGTCGAAGCCGTTTTCGATTGCTCGCAACTGCTCCAGTTTCTCAATCTTTTCCAGCGGTGTCTGCGACAAAGCGGTAATCTTCAACAGAAATTCCTTACGATAGGCATAAATACCAATATGACGTAGGTATTGGTGCACCTTGCCAATGCCGGATTCTTCCCTATCGTATGGAATCTGGGCTCGCGAAAAATAAATTGCGTTGCCGCAATGAGTTTTGAGTTTTTTCCTATCCGCTCCACGCTGTACGCTCCACGCTACCACGACTTTAACGATATTGGGATCAGCGATCTGCTCGGGATTTTGAAAATCAGCGGCAAGTGTTGCCATTTCATAGTTTTGAGTTTTGAGTTTTGAGTTTTCAGTTTCTATTAGAAGCTCAGCTACATAATCGATATTTCCAGGGTCAATCTCCGGCTCATCAGCCTGCAGGTTCACCACAATATCAACATCAATATCAGCAACGGCTTCGGCGATGCGGTCGGTGCCGCTTTGGTGCTCAAATGAGGTTAGAATGCACTCGGCACCGAATGTCTTGGCTGCGACAGCGATTCTTTCATCGTCGGCTGCTATTATTACCTTCTCCGGCAGCCCGGCAAGGCAGGCCTGCTCATAAGTATGCTGGATGAGAAATTTGCCGGTATCTTTGGCGAGAACTTTACCAGCGAACCTTGTAGAACCATAACGAGCGGGTATTACAGCTAATACTTTCACACTTACCCTTCCCGGCAGTAGAATTTATAGAAAACCACTGCCAGAGTATATTAAGCCAAACATAATCCTTTGTCAACAATTGTGGAAATATTCTTGGGACAGCAGCAATAGCAATTGGGGGATTAGACATTGCGCAGTAGATGTCAGTATCACTTTGAATATACTCTAAACGCTTTCCATCCAAAGCGTGCAATCACAACAAAGCAAATCAACGTGATGACAAAAGAGAGTCTTACTGCGGAAAACGAAAACACTGTACCCAAATCGGTGATGGCCCCCTGTAGCGGTGGCATAACCGAGCCACCCAGGATAGCCATAATGAGTCCGGCAGCGCCAATTTTTGCGTCATCTCCAAGACCCTTGAGGGCGATTCCATAGATAGTGGGGAACATCAGCGACATACAGGCCGAGATACCAACCAGGCAGTAAAGCCCAACCATCCCAGGAATCAAGATTGTACCTAATGTCAATCCGATACCACCAATAGCAAGACTCATCAGCAATCCGCCGGGGCTGATGAACCTAAGCAAAAACGTACAAATGAATCGACTGCTGCAGAAGATGACCATAGCAGCAATATTGTATTTCTGAGATAAAACCTCAGCCTGTTGCTCAGGCATGCCTTGGGCAGTAAACAACTCCGTGCCGTAGTGAATAATGAATGTCCAGCACATGATCTGGGCCCCAACATAGAAAAATTGGGCAATCACCCCGCCAACGTATCTTTTGTTGGCAAGCAGGCGTCTGAATGTTGGCCCGAGGTTGAGTGTTCTGTCCCGGCCCTCGTTCGCTGGCATTTTGCTCAGGGCCATGACGACGAGGACCGCGAGGATAAGCATGGCGATGCCTACATAGGGCATGCGGATGATTCCTAAATCATGGGCAGTGACTTCACGCAAAGCCTCCGGGTCCATTGCCTCGCGTGCTTCCCTGGTGGCATCGTTAAGCCTGGCAAGGATGAGCTTCTGCGCTGTAAACATGCCGAGCAGCGATCCCATTGGATTGAAGGCCTGGGAGAGATTCAGACGCCGGGTGCCGGTCTGCTCAGAGCCCATCGAAATGATATAGGGATTTGCGCTGGTTTCCAGGAAGGAAAGACCACAAGTAAGTATGAAATAGGCGACCAGGAAAGGCCAGAAAACCATCATGAGGCTTGAGGGAATGAATAAAAGAGCTCCTGTTGCATACAATCCCAATCCCACGAGCAAACCCCCTTTGTATGAGAATTTCTTGATGAACATGGCAGCGGGGAACGCCATGGCAAAGTACCCCCCATAGAAGGCAAACTGAACCAGGGCGCCCTCGAAATTGCTCATCATCAATATCTTGGAAAACGCCTTCACCATGGGATTGGTCACATCGTTGGCAAAACCCCATAGCGGAAAGCAGATGGTTACAAGGATAAAAGGCCACAGGATATGAAGTGGAACTAATTGAGCTGTTGTCTTCAATCTATCAACATTGGAAGAAGGAGTCTCTGCCATTGATAACCTCCTTTATTGAGTCGCCATTTCTGGTTTCACTTGAGTATGGTAACGATCCATGATTATATAAGTTATGGCAGCTTAAAGCCTCATTTGACCGACGTCAAGTGCATTTTCCCGTCAAAGACAGTTATATTTTTTGCCGATTTTACGATAAATTCACTTTTGTTCAGAAAAAGATCATTTTTTCGCTAACACTTTGGTATTCTTGTGCATTATATCGAGCAGTTCAGGAGTTATAAAAGTTGCCGTCAACCGATGCCTCTTAGAATACCGACGCCGGAAGCGACCAAACTCAAATCAAAATCTGATAGTTGAGATAAGGAGATTTGAAAATGATTAGCTTAAGAAAATGTCAATTTTTAGTCGTGCTGATCGTTGTATTGGCTTGTGTTCCGGCACTGTGCCAGGAGCCAAATCAGCCTAAGACAGAACTGAAGTTTGAAATCAGCAGCGAAAAGCAGGAATGGCTAACGGAAGAAAGTAAAAAAGTAGTCGGCGAATTGCCTATCAAACCGACCCATGTGGGTGAACTTTTCATATGGAATTTACAGCGAAAAGGAGAAAGGGCTCGGGACCATAGAAGCGGAAGAACGATGACCAAATTCCGCCCGAGCGTCGATTTTTCCAGTCATCAAGTGTTGAGGTTGATATTGGAGACTTCGGCGGGGCAATCTATCTCCGAACAGCAGCGTGAGCTCCTTAGAACAGGACATGCCATCACTACGGTCGGTTATTTTGGTGATACAGTGGGAAACCATTTTCATTTCCGCTGTTATGCAGTCAGCCGGGACGATACCGAGAAAATTGTTAAAGCCTTAATGGAGTTTTTAACAAACAGAAATAATGAAATCTTACAATCTGTGCAAAACAATAAAACGTTGCTAGAGGAAAAAATAATTGACTGTAAGGACGAAATCTCCAAAAAGCAAGACGAACTCAAAGGTATTGAATCTAAGCTTGATGAGCTTGGAAAGACAGCTCATTACCTTTCGCCAGATGAAGCTGAAGAGACTGTATTAGAGTTGAACAAAACGCTGAATGCTTTGGATGTTGAAGTTGCCGGTTTGCAAGCGAAGGTCTCTACTATTGAAAACTATGTTGAAAAGTACAAATCAAAGAAAACAGTTGCTGGTAGCCAGGAGGCCTTAGCTAAACTTGAACAAATGCTTAGCGAGCAGGCCGTTGAATTAGCAAGTGCCTTGGCAAGGAAAGAGGCAGCAACGAAGATTCGCAATCAAGCTGAAGAATTCTATAATCTGCATAAACAACACGCTCAATTGCCAGAGGAATTAAAGAATTTGAGGAAAAATTTGTCGCGTTTCGAAAGCGACCTGCGTGATATAAAAGAAATGTTGTTCAAGCCAAACCCGGATATGTTGCCGACGAAGGTGTATCAGAATAAGGTGACCATTTATCCCGTGCGTGTTGAAGAATAAGTTGGCAGTGTGGATTTAGAGAGACATAGATAACAATGGATTCCTGCTTTTGCAGGAATGACGATTATTTTTGTATTTTTCTTGACAAAGTTGGTTAAGTTTGGTTTAATATTGTTGTTATGAGGCAAATTGGCCGTAGAAATACCGTTATTTGGTGGTGGCCTGCGGGATAA
>CAYNKI010000048.1:0-18422 GCA_964397675.1 uncultured Pirellulales bacterium | reverse complement strand
TTTAAGTAGCCTGTAAAATTAGGGCCAAATCCCCCCTGCGAAAATCGGCGTTAAAGAGCATAAGACAGTAATGGTCGGCCAGGTAGCATATGCTACATTATACGATCAGACACGAGCATTAAGGTTCTTTGAAAATTTCATAGGTGGTTCAATAGACCTAACGAGTATTAAGCCGAAACAGGCCGAGGCTTTTATCGCCTATCGTTTGGCGTCGAGTTTAGCAATTTCTACAGTCAACAAGGATATTCGCACATTGCGACGAGTCTTCAATCTGGCAATCGAACCTCGTGGGTATCTTGCAGATGGACAAAATCCATTTGGTAAAATCAAGCAACGCAAAAAAACTACAAAGCCCATTCGGTATGTTTCAGTGAAAGAGTACCGGTCGTTACAGGAAGCGACGGACAGCATTTGGTGGCAGGCTCTTATTTCTGTAGCTTATGGGAGTGGTCTCAGGAAAAGTGAGATGCTTAACCTGACATGGTCAGATATAGATTTTGATAGAAACTTGATTTGCATTAGAGCTAAAGAGTCGACTAAACAGACGATTGAATGGGAACCCAAAGACCATGAGAACCGCATGGTACCGATGTCAGAGCAAACAGCACAGCTGCTGGCTGATCTTCAAGCAACATCAATAGAGGGGCAGGCTTACATCTTCATCTTGCCGAAAAGATTCACCAGAATTAAGCAACGAGAAAAGGCTGGAAAGTGGAATTCAAGGAGTGAGATGCTAAACAACGTAAATCGTGATTTTGATGTTATTCGTCGTCGCTCCGGAATAGACAAATGCACACCTCATGATCTCAGGCGGTCGGCAATTACAAACTGGGCACAACATCTACCGATCCAGGTGGTTCAGCAATTTGCCGGGCACTATGATATTACTACAACGCGGAAGTATTACCTCGCTGTGCGTTCTGAGGATATTATCTCGGCAAGCAAAATGATGAATAAAATCCTGCGAGGGGTGAAAAGTGAGTGACGCAAAAGTGACGCAAATACGGTTTCTTAGCTGTTTTACTCAATAAGGGGATTGACACGTGTTCGGAAAGTTGTTATATTACCGCAACTTAGAAAAATACCGGGCCCGTAGCTCAGCGGCAGAGCAGTGGACTCATAATCCATTGGTCGTAGGTTCAAATCCTACCGGGCCCAGTTGTAAAGCCCGTTTCATCAAGCATTCACGAGTCTCAATCTTTCAGGTCGTGACAACCAGAAGGCTGCTGCAACAGATTTGCAACAGAAATGGCCGCCTTTCCCATCATAAACTTCTTCAGATGATACCTGCTTCACAAGTAAATCCATTGGCACTGGTGGTATATGACCGTATTGGTAGTATGACAACATTGCCTTAAGGTACGGTCTATAACCATACCGCTTGTTTTGTATTTGCCTATCATTTCGATTACTCCTTTTTTATAACCCACCAAAATAAATTTGGGGGCTAATCAGGATGTCGCCGTTCCGGCGACGGCTAAACCACTTGCGCATCGAACTTGCATAACTGGCAGAAATCTCTCATTTGGTCTTTGTAATCACCGTAAAAGAATATCTGGTGGAAGCCGGGAAAGCTCAGCACTTCCTGGTCGCCGTCAAATTTAACCTTGACCGATACCACGCATCCGCCGCTGGGCGGCACATCCATATTATCAAGGACCGTGCCGGCTGATATCAATACCTTCGAAGGCGTATCGGTTTCGGAAGTACCGTCCCCTTTGCCCGGCAGCAAGTCGATACTCGTAACCCGCTGGCCTTTGCGCCAGAGAGTGCGGGGCACCGCATCACGGTTGCCGTGGTGATGCTTAATGTCAAACGGTTCAGGTGGTTGGTCGAAACCCTTGAGCTTTGTGGCACAGCAGCAGTGCGCACCGATTATTGAATCGTCGGAAGTGTCGGCCACGGGGTCCTGCTGAAAGCCCGGACGGTCGAATAAATACTGCACAATAGTATGTGAAGCCACCGCACCGTAATCGGCCTCGCAGGCTGCTGGGATACCATCATCGTTCATCCGCGACCAGGCGATGCAGGGCAGGCTTACCTTGATTTTGCCGAGGGCACCGAGACAATCCATCGTTATCGCATCTGCCTGCTCGTTTTGGAGAATCTTGCCGGCTACATAGTAGCTCCTGACCCCATTGATGACATCCTGTCGAGTGGCGTCTTTGAACCTGCGAGCCCGGCGAATATAATCGTCGGCCATAGCTATGATGTCTTTTGTCTCGGCTGTGCGGTTATATTCATCGATAAACGTTTTAGCAGGAACATGCCGCAACGTGATGCCCGTATCTGCCAGGGTTGCATCGTAGCGCTTCTTACCCTTTATCACAACGCAGCGCGTTCGGCGCATCTTAGCCGCCGCACAAAGCATCTTCATACCGTAAGCAGCCTGGGTAAAATCGTTCGTGGAATAGACCACACAGCCGGGTGTCTCGGCCAGATGCACTGTATTGGTAGTAAACGATGTGCCCAGCGGCGAAAAAATGATCGATGGAATATCACTCTGAGCGACCTTCTGAGCGGTTGGCCAGGAGTGTTTCTGGCGGTCCAGCACGACCAGTATCAGCCCATCGACATTTTCTTTCTCGGCTTCGACAATCCAGCTTTCAGCCTCAGCCAGACTGTAGAGCGGTTCGCTGCGAAGATCAAACTTGGCACCGAGCTTCTTGGCTGTGGCAATCATCTTATTGGTGTACATTTTTCGCGCTGCTCGTCCATCATAAACGGCCCCAGGCCAGCGCATCCCATAATCTTCCTTTCGCCGCACAAAAGCGGCCTTGATGGTCGGCACATACTTAGCGGCTGGTCCATACGGACGTATGGGTGCGGTTACAATTTTCTGCGGCCAAAGCGATGCGCAGCCGCTCAAAAGCGACGAGCCGGCAAGTAATGCAGTCGAGCCGTGCAGAAAATCCCGGCGAGTAAACTGCTGATGTGCAGCACAGCGCAAAGGACATCTTTGAGAACTCATGGTCATCTCCTATAAAAACGTTTTAGTGATCTATTTGAGCGCTTTGAAGGATATGATATAGCGTGCGGAGTGAAATTGCAAGAATTTCCCCCCAGCATTATCGCTATTACTTTACTTCAGATTTCAGCACCGGCCAGAAAACCCAGTCTCCTTCATCTCTTGACCATGTTTTAATCCTACCCTTATCATCTCGGGCTACCCGACCACCGTCATCTTTGAAATTCTCCCCCAGACTATAAAGAATAAAGCTGTCATCTGTCCTTCGGTAAACCAATGGCTTATCACTGAAAGAGTCTATCGGTAATTCTTTAAGATAGCCGGTGGTTATCAGCTCTTGTAAATTCTCAGGATAAGAGCCTTTATCCGTTTTATGTCGTAGCAGGCCAAGGATAGTAATCGTTGCCTGCACCTCAGTTCTACTTCTATGACTTATTTGGATTACCCTGCCAAGTGCCGGCGTCAGCATTTCCAGCAATACATTGCCCTTGACGATTTCCATAGCTTGTTTTCCGATACCTATTCCTTCAGCATTAATCTGAGCGGGACTCTTGCAAGCCATTTTCTCAAAAAAGATATAATAACGGTCAGCCATTTCTCTGCTTTCTTGTTTGTTCGGATGAGTAAATAATACATGCAATGGTAAAGTCCAGGCCTTTTCACGTACAATATACTCCAACAAGCCTTCTGATCCCTCAGTGAACATTGCCACCCGCCTAATCCCTTCGAGAGAGATATGTCCGCCACCGAGACGGTCCTCAGTGAAGCATCTTTGGATTTCATCATACATAAACAACTTTTCCGTTTTTATACTCGTTGTGAAATCTTCGCCAGCGATAATTTGCTCAAAATCCTTCTGCAACGTAGTGAGCGTGTCTGAATCGAACTGATACCCATCAAGAATAGCACGGAGTGTCTGAACAGCCATCGCCTCAATAGCAATACCTACAAGCTGTTCAATAAGAGTTTTATCCCCTTTAAAATGCCTGCCGAGACGGTAACAGGATTTAATATCGTCAAAAGCATCTTCGTATCGTCCCTGCTCAGCGTTATGCCAAGCTCGCCAGCGCAAGGAATAAGCCAATCTGCGAAACTCAGCAAGGTGGGGCAAAAGAATACCCATCATGCCGGCATCTTCATTATTTTTGTTATTATACTCCAACCAATTATATGGCTTCTGTGTGCCGGTAATAACCAATTCAAGGGTTTCTTCGTTATCGATCAGCCATTTTTCTATTAGCTGTTTCTGCTCAGGTGTGACTTCATTAGCCTTTTTTGACAGAAGCTCGAAGATTTCTTTATTGTCTTCAGATAATTTCTCATAACGACTGGCTGCTTCGGTATAAAAAGTTGCGGCGTTTAAGCTCTCATCAGTTACAGGACGAACAATTCGGTTAAGTTCGGCGACATAGTCAACAGTCACAACTGGTTTTCCGCTAAAAAACCAAACTACATAAAGAATAAAGCACAAGATTAACACGCCCACAGTTTGAAATGTTCTGGCGATGATTGTTCGCCAGAGCGGCCGGCAGCGTTTCTTGGCTCGGCGTAATAAAACCGCTAAAAGTTTCACATCACCAAACTCTGCGATTAACTTCTGGGCCTTTTGTTCTTTATCTTCATCGGTTGCACAATCTTTTAGCTCATCTTCAAAATGAGCAGCCAGTTCTGCCTGCACATCCTGACGGACTTTCCTGCGATACCGCATCTTTCTGATAACAAGGTTTATGAACTCGCTGGCGCGCTGAGGCAGATTGTTAAATAATTTGCCTTTTTCTTTTTTACTCATTACATCCTCTACATGGTAAAAAAAAATGGATTCCCGCTTGTGCGGGAATGACAAAACCGATGTCAAGCAGTCGTAAGGGCTCCGCTGAAGACAAAGTTTAATCCGGCTGTCAGCTCCTTAAGCTGCGCCTTTTGCTTTGCCAATTCACCTTTGCCCTTGCTGGTGATGGAGTAGTATCTTCTCTTTCGGCCAGAGTCTGCTTCTTGCCATTTGCCTTTTACGAGCCTCTTGGCCTCTAAATTGTAAAGCAATGGATACAGTGTTCCTTTGCCGAGCGTTAAGATGTCGCTGCTTCGCTGCTCAATGGCCTGGCTTAATTCGTAACCATACATTTGGCCGCGAGAAAGAATCTCCAAAACGACTACAGGAGCAATCCCTTTTAATAGCTGACTCTCAAACTTCATAAATGTCTCCTTTTTAAACCACGGATTTCACAGGTATATTTAATTTTCTGCCACGAAGGCACCAAGACATTAAGAAGTGTAAAGTGCCTAAAGTGACACTTACGTGTCATCCTGAGCCCCTGTTCTTGCTTTCGCAAGAAAGCACAGGGGCGAAGGATCTGGCCACCGAAAAAGGGATTCTTCGCTTCGCTCAGAATGACAGCTTTGCTGTCACTTTAACTCTCTTTTCTTTGTACCTTTGTGTCTTTGTGGTTAATATTTGTCTTGTTTTACATATTATGTTATGCCAACTATTCCGTGTCAAGAAAAAAATTCAAAAATTTTGTATTTTTTTTGCCGTCAAGACATGAAAAATGCCAGAATACAGCTATTACCAGCGGTAATTAATCGCTACCCTTTCTGACCACCTCTCTCGATTTTCGATAGGCATGAGATATTTCAATAACTTTGAATCGAGCAGCCTCATCATATGTAATCATGAAACATGATAATCCACAATAAGGCAAACTTGATTGCACAATGTAATCACATCGTTATTCGTTATTCGTAACTGTGTTTCTACTTATCCCAATACTCTGCAATGATGCCATTGATAACTGGGTAACGTGTATCCTCCTCATCAAGATTTTTGCGTATTTGTTTTAGTTGGATTTTCATTTCCTTAATAATCCCGGCATAGCGCGGATCATCATAACGATTATCCATTTCCATGTGATCTTTCTTTAAGTCATAAAACTCCCAGGCCGGTGGCGTTTTAAAATCAGACATTGACGCCGGATTGTTGGCCCATTTTTGCGCGTTCGTATTCCTTTTTTTGTAATCGATACCATAGAAAAAGATCAGTTTGTAGTCCTTGGTCCGGACTCCAAAATGGGCCGGATTATTATGCTTATGTGCCATGTGCATCCAATAACGATAATACGTCGCCTGCGGCCATCCTGCCGGTTCCAGGCCTGTTTCCAGAATCGTTTTGAAACTCCTTCCCTGCATGTATCCAGGGACTTTTCCTCCCGCAAGATCGATCATTGTTGGGGCAAAATCCGTGTTATTGATAATCGCATCCGTCCTTAATTCTGCTTTGATCATTCGTGGATAGCGGACTAAAAAAGGCATTCTCATGGATTCTTCATACATCCACCGTTTATCGATGTAATCATGTTCTCCCAGCATGAATCCCTGATCACCTGTGTAGATAATAATGGTATCATCCATGAGTCCTTCTTTTTCAAGATAGTCAAATATCCGCCGGACATTATCATCGACACCTTTAACACATCGAAGGTACCGCTTCAAATATTCCTGGTAGGCTTGATGTGCATACTCGGGGTCCGGAATATCAGGGTCGATACCCATATGCATACCCATGTTACGAATGGTGTTACGATGGCCAATCGAAGAGCCAATGGTATGGATTAGTTTGCCGTCAATGCCTCGCGTCCCATCGGAACCGTTATTCGCATTATAGTACATGCTGGCCGGCTCAGGGATTTCAACATCCTCCAGGTAGTTTTTGTAACGAGGGGCAAACTCAAAAAGGCCGTGCGGCGCCTTGAAATGGTGCATCAAAAAGAACGGTTTCGATTTGTCTCTCTTGTTCTTCAGCCACTCCAGGGAAATATCCGTAATAACGTCAGAAGAATGACCCGTATATTGTGTCACATAGACATCCCTCACAAGGTCTTGCTCAAACTTTATTTTTTTCTTGGTCGTTCCGGTTCGGTTGTAAAGAACGGGATTAAAATACTTACCCTGTCCGGGTAGAACATTATAATAATCAAATGCCTCCGGCGGTTGCTTCAAATGCCACTTCCCAACGACCGCGGTTTGATAACCCAGTTTTTTCATCTCTTGTGCCAAGTATTGGTTTTCGGGATCAAGTTTCCCGCCCAAATCAAGAACACCGTTGGTCTGGCTATATTGCCCTGTCATAATACAGGCCCGCGACGGAGTACAAATGGAATTCGTACAAAAACAGTTCTCAAACAGGATCCCTTCCTTAGCCAGTCTATCAATCGTCGGTGCAGGGTTGAGCTTGGCCAGACGGGAGCCATAGGCCCTAATGGCTTGACAACAATGGTCATCTGACATAATAAACAGGATATTCGGTTTATCAGGTGACGGCTGCGCGGACACTACCTTTGGCAGCGCCGCAGTTGCAACTGAAAGTCCCAGGATTTGCATGAATTTTCGACGTGTAAGCTCTTCCACTTTTTTCTCCTTTTATACCAAGACCTTACTCCATTCCGTAATATACTTGCAAAATCACCTTTCGTCCATAAAATAGTTTAAAAATTTACTCAAAGGGCTATTTCTTCAGCTCGATTATAACAGCCAGCACTAAAACACGGAGCAGTGGCCGAGCGGTTTAAGGCGACGGTCTTGAAAACCGTTGTACCGAAAGGTACCGGGGGTTCGAATCCCTCCTGCTCCGTTGCCTTTTCTCCTCGCGATTCAGTTTTGGCCAGCGTGAATATAGGTCTCTTGCCTCGTGAAGAATCTCATCCTTTGGTGGAGATTTTTTTTAATGAGAAGCCTATGGACGAAACCGGGATGGAAGAGCGGAGCGTTATCGCGCGGAGAGTGTTTCTACTTGGGCACAAGTAATAACGTCATACGTCTTCCCGACATTTTGCTTGGTCGTTCGATTTTCGCCAAATCTTGAAATGATTCAGTAATCTGTTCGAGCATCGCGTATCCCCGGTCTATGTGCAGCATTTGGCGTCCGCGGAAAAATAATGTGAATTGCACTTTATGGCCCTTTTGAAGAAATTCACGGGCGTGACCGAGCTTGATATCAAAGTCGTGTTTGTCGGTTTCAGGCCTGAGACGGATTTCTTTCAAGGCTGTGCTATGGCGTTGGTTTTTTTTGTGAGCATCTCGAATCCTGCGCTTTTGCTGATACAGCCACTTGCCGTAATCCATTATCCTGCAGACAGGAGGTTCACTGGTAGGGGCAACTTCCACCAGGTCCAAGCCAGCCTCACGGGCTCTGGCCATCGCTTCAGTTGCGTTTATGATCCCTACTTGATTGTTTGATTCGTCGACTAGCCGAACCCTCTCGGCACGTATACCTCCATTTATCCTTAAACTTTGTTTACCGATTGTGCACCACCTTACCTTTCTAAAAAATATCTGGTTAAATGGTTATACAATTACCAATCACTAATATTCAACTATAAATTTTAAAACGCTAAGTTTATTTCTTTATCGGCAATTTTGCTCTTTGCTATTCTCAGAAACTCATCAACGGCCATTGTCTTAGTCTCTTTTAGTCCTCGTATCCTTACGTTAACAGTATTGGACTGAGCCTCTCTTGGGCCGACCACTAACATATAGGAGAGCTTTTCGCTATGGGCTTTGGCAATTTTAGCGTTTATTTTTTCGTCCGATAGATTACAACTGCACCGCAATTGAGCTTGCTTGAGCTTATCGTAAATGATTTTCGCATAATCATTTGTTTTTTCACTTATCGGCATAACTCTCACCTGCTCTGGGCAAAGCCATATAGGCAGATTGCCGCCATAATGTTCGATAAGAATGCCGATAAATCGCTCGAACGAACCCAAAACCGCTCTGTGGATCATAACCGGAGTTTTTTCGGTATTATCCTCATCGGTGTAAACCATGCCGAACCGCTGCGGCATAGAAAAGTCCAGTTGGATTGTGCCGAGCTGCCAGGACCTTTTCAAGCAGTCTTTGATGTGGAAATCTATCTTGGGACCGTAAAATGCACCGTCGCCATCGTTGATTTTGTATTCAATTGTTTTATGTTCGAGAGCACTTTCCAGAGCGCTTGTAGAGACATCCCAAACCTCGTCCGAACCTATATGTTTTTCCGGCTTGGTAGACAGCTCAATGTGGAAATCTTCGAATCCAAAAGCCCGATATATCTCAAAGGTCAAGTCAATAACTCCTATTACTTCAGACTCTATCTGCTCAGGCCTGCAGAAAATGTGGGCATCATCCTGTGTAAATTGTCTGACTCTGAAAAGCCCGTGCATTACGCCGCTGGCCTCATATCGATGCACCAGACCAAGCTCAGCGACTCGCAGCGGAAATTCGCGATATGAATGCTGGCGTGTTTTATAAACCAAACAAAGCCCAGGACAGTTCATCGGCTTTATTGCGTAACCGACACCATCAACAGTTGTAAAATACATATTCTCTTTATAATTATCCCAATGGCCGCTTTTATGCCAAAGCTGTTCGTTGAGAATCAGAGGAGTTTTGATTTCCTGATAGCCGTATTTGTTGTGTACACTGCGCCAAAAGTCCACTATTTCGTTCCAGACTATCATTCCCTTGGAATGAATAAAAGCGAAGCCGGGACCAGCTTCATTGAAACTGAACAGATCCAATTGTTTGCCTAATACACGGTGGTCCCGCTTTTTCGCCTCCTCTAATCTCTGCAGATAATCATCAAGCTCTTTTTCGGTTGGCCAGGCGGTGCCATAGACACGCTGTAGCATCTTTTGCGTGGGGTCACCGTGCCAATAGGCCCCGGCTACAGACATAATCTTAAAGCTCCCAACTTTGCCGGTGCTTGGCACATGCGGACCACGACATAAATCCTCGAAGCCATCACCGTGAGAATAAAAACTAATAATATCGCTATCTGTGCGGTTTATATTGTCGATTTTATATTTATCACCGGCTAATTTTGCCAAAGCCTCAGCCCTGGTCATTTCCTGACGAATAAATGGTCTGTCAGCCTCGATAATCTCGCGCATCTTTTCTTCTATGCGTGTAAAATCGTCCGGCCGAATCGATTCATCAAGGTCAATATCATAGTAAAATCCGTCCTCAACTGTTGGGCCATAGACCAGTTTTGTGGCAGGCCAGATATTGCATATAGCTTCAGCCATTATATGCGCGCAGCTATGTCGCATTACCTCAAGGCCTTCTTCATCTTTGAGAGTAACAATTTGGACGTCTGTATCTTCAGTGATAGGAATGGATAAATCTACGAGATGGCCATTTACCTTTGCTGCTATGGCTGCCCTTTCCAGAGCCGGTCCTATTTGTTCTGCCAATTCTTTAGCGGTTATACCGTCTGTAATCCCTAATATGCTGCCGTCGGGCAGTGTTATTTTCGCCATATATTCTTCCAGTACTACCAATACTTCACATCAATGTTACAAATATAGTTATTTGAACACAATTGTCAAGCCTTACTCTTATAAAAGGTACCACTTAAAAACTGTTATAGCAAATGCCAAACGGCACTATCATATACGAAAGATCTTTTAATTTTCATAACTCCCAATATAGCATAATGTTAGCAACTTTAATGTAATAAAGAAGTTTCGTCATTACTACCTATCATTCGATTTATCTATTGCAAAATCTTATCGTTACTTATATAATATATAGTAGTAGCGCAGCTAAATTTACCAGGATAGAAGCGGATGGATGTAAATTTAATTCTTTTCAAAAAAAACGGGTCGCAGAAAGTTTTCTCTCTGCCGAGCAGCATCACGGTCATTGGTCGGCGCCATGATTGTGATTTACGCATCCCCCTCAATTCCGTTTCCAGAAGACACTGCCAATTCAGCCTAAACAATGAATCTTTGAAAATCCGTGACCTCGACTCCCGCAATGGCACTTACCTTAATGGTAAACGCATAGATGAGGAGAAGGTACAGCCGGGTGACTATATCAAGATAGGTCCTCTAACATTCGCACTCCAAATTGACGGCCAGCCCGAAGAGATTGCTCCACCTGAGCAGCCTGCAGAAAAACCCGCCCTCCAGAGGCTTCCGTCGGACGGGCCACCCCCGCAAGAAAAACCAGAAACAGAGGCTGCCGAAGAGGAGCCGTCCGACAGCTTCGTTGAATTAGCTACTGCGGATGAGGAATCCGATAGTTTACCTGAAATAGATCTGGACGAAGATGACGATTCCTTCCTGGCTGACCTTGAAGATATCTGAGCCGATTCACATTTTACGCCCTTTGCAGATTTATTCCTTAAGCAGCAATTTTATCAGCCTATCATGCTGTGAGAAGTCGGGGATGATAAGATGTGCGCCGGCTTTTACCAGGCGGGTGCGTTTTTCGATGTTTAGGCCGTGCCGGCGGATTTCATCGCTTGCGATGCCGATGGCAAGGCCATCTCGCTTTCGGCACTCGCGAATCTCAACGGGGCCGTCACCAAAGACAGCCAGCTCAGGCCCTTGCAGATTATTTTCTGTCATTATTCTTTCAATAACCATTTTCTTTGAATACTTGGTGACGTCACCGAGGGCTCCGTAAATTCTGCCGTCAAAAAATTCCGCATAACCGAGTGCACTGGATTCAGCCATTACATCCTGATGGTCTGTTCCGCTTGCCAGATAAAGCTTTATGCCCTTTCGCCGCAGGGCTTTTAGAAATGCCAACGCTCCTTTGATTGTATAATCATTAATGTCTAATTCACCGCGCTTGAGCTTCCCGATTCGCTGATTAACAAGCTCGCACAGATGCTTATTGTAAATTTCCTTGTAGCCGAATTTATCGAGGACTTTTTCTGAGGTGACAACCCCAAATTCCTTGACCATTTCCACAAGCGCTTCCATCTGTACAATCGTTTGAACGCCGGTGGATTTATCAATGTAGTCAAAGACACGCTTCCGCACTTTGTGATAAAGGGTTTCGTCAGCGGTCTCGTATTTATCGCCGAGAATGGCTTTAATCATCACCGGAGCCATTATTTTTTCCCAGCCTTGCCTTAACGTGCTTATCGTTCCATCGTTGTCAAATACAGCATGTTTTATTTGGCCAAACGGTATCGGCTGATCGGCAACTTCATCCGCTTGATCCGCTCGATGATGTCGGGCCGATCTTCTCGGAGTTGTTGTGCGAAGAACGGGGTGACGGCAAACTCGAACTTAATACCATGCTCCTCGCACACATCGAGTATCTCGTCGAGGTACTGATTCCGCGGCAGTACGCCTTCACCTGAGTAAGGCTCATATTGGACGTCCACGGGAACTCCCCGTATCGGCGACGCCTCGCAATGAATAAGGAAGCTCAGATAGACGGGGAGCTGCTCTCGTCGTTCCGCCCCCGGTGTGGCGAATAGATTGTGGACTAACGGAGTGACCGTCCGATAGGTCGTGACACTCGGCGACCAGTGACACTCATATTCTCGTTATTGGCTGAATAAAAGTGTGGGTATCCGATCAGATACATACAAAAATCATATTGAGATATACCCAAATCCAGCATCCACCGAATTAAATATTGAATTACCGGATGAAAATAAAGACTATACTCTGAGCATATATGATTTGAATGGCAGAAAATTAGGTACACATAGTCTGCTTCAAAAAAATAGCAAAATTGATGTAAAAAATTATCAGCCCGGGATTTACGTGCTGAAATTTGCTCATAAGAATAATGTTGAGGTACAAAGGATCATTATAAATAGGGAAAAAAACATTTCTTTTTATCATTAAATGATTTAAAAATTAGTAGATGATGAAAAGTACAGTCTTACTTTTTTAAAATCATTGTAAAGGATAAATTGGTACTTCGAAACCCGGTTATAGATGGAGTTAATAAGTGGTTTGAAGAGTAATAAAATGGGCTAAAGATTGGAGTATGAATTTCTTTCAGAACGTCATACTCCAATACCTTTGAGCCCTGTTGGAGAAAATTAAATACGAAGTATTTGACAATAAAGATTCAATATTATGAAGAAGATAATTTTATTGGCTTTATCAGGGATTTTATCACTCTTTGCTTATTCACAAGGATCAACTGTCCGGGTTATCAATGTACAGGGGTTGAACACCTATCGCCTTGAAGTTCTGAATAAGGGAGAAGAATCTAAGCAAAAAATAATAGGAACTACTTATAACCATGAAATTTACGCAAGCAATTTAAACGGAGAAATTTTATGGAAGAAACAAACAGGAGGTTATTGTTTTGATATGTGCACACAGGATTTGACTGGAAACGGGTTTGATGAGGTCATATTAGGATGTGGGGATGATAAGGTTTACTGTTATGATAGTTCTGGACAACAATTATGGGCTACAAACTTGCAGGCAGGCCCTATTTATTCTGTAGCCACAATTACATCAGGAGGTAAACAATATGTTTTGGCCGGTACAGTTTTAAACGACCTTTTTATTTTAAATGCAGACGGAACTATTAATAAAAGAAAAAAGTTTTATGGTTCCATCCGGGAAATACTGGTTTGCGATTTTAATAAGGATGGAATTGAAGGTGTATATATTGACAGGGCGCCTCGGGACAATACACAATACGGAGCTATTTATGCATTCCCATCTTTATCTCCTAACAGCAGTTTCACTGAAATTGAATTGGGCGTTGGTCGAGCCGATCATGGACAGAATGCAACCGTATTAAAGGACGGCAATGGGAAAGGACTTATTTTTTATGAAAAAGGTTATATCGATCCTTTAGATAGTATGACAATAAATAGTTACAATAACAAAGGTTTTCAAATAATAAAAGATACGTATGCCGGTTCATATCGGGCGAGATATATAGATGCCGGCAAATATCTTCCTTCAAGCGAAGTTGAACAAGTAATGGTTGCTTATGGAGATGACCTATACCACTATTCATCTAATGGTAAACTACTGGGATACGTTCGCGCAAAATTATCATTTAATGATGTGGTTACCGCATCTGAAAACGGACAGGATAAAGTGTTGCTTGCCGGTGCTCCCAATGGAGATGATAATTTATATCTGATATCGATGGATAACAATAACCAGTGGCTATCGGATATAGCCGAACTGGACTGGACAGGTCATATGAAAAGCATTGTGGATGAGTATGCATCCATCCAAAACCTTAATGATAACTGGAATGGAACACCTGTTGATTTGCCGTCGGATGATCCAATTATAGTTCAGGTAAACGGAGAGCAGGGCAATGGTTTAAACGAAAGTACCATGGAGGCTAATATCGAAAGGTGGAAAAAAGAACTCGCATACTATTACCGGAAATTTCCGTATCCCAAGCGGATTAAATTTGCTTTTAGGATTAATCTTTACGAAGATTGGACGGGATATTTTCAATACCAAACTAACACAGGAGAATGGGTTACAAAAAGCAAAGGTGGTTTATCAAAAGAAACAATACTAAAGTTTGCCAGAAGAATGGAGGATGAGGGCATTCCTTTCTATACAAAAGCACATGGTATTCAGGTTTCACTGGATACATATAAAGAGATGATGGATGTTGCCCCAAATGCATTTTTAGGTGTAGGTATTGTTGAGTATGGTTTTGCTTACAGTCATTTGGAAGAGAATGAAAAAGGAAAGAAAGACTATTTTATACGTGACTTTATATTGCCCCTGTTGGATTATGCCAAACTAAAAGATAAACATGTCTGGTTTCATTGTAAAGGAGCAACCTGGACAGTCCGTACCCAGATGTACCATTTTCAACATGGGATTATGGGTGAAAAATACAAAGATGTTTTGATCATGAGCAGTGAAGACAGTAATTCCAGAACACCTGATCTGAATACAGCTGCGCGGGTTGGTGCCTGGTATGCCGGCTATGTTCATAACTGGGGATATCGTTGGGTAAGTGACATTCCTGCTTTTTCAAGATTTTGGGACTGGAGTCGAACCAATACCGGGCATCCTGCATCACGTTCTTTACTAACAGCAGTTTCTTTAGGATCAACTTATTTGAATATCTGTAGTCGTCAATATGATTCAAATAATAGTAACGAACTCCCATCGATGGCAACAGGAGTTGAGCAGTTTCTCCATTTGTTGGGCAAGGGTATTATTTCTCCTCCCAAACGCGAAAATCTTTTGAATATTTCACCGGTGACCTTATCATTAAAAGAGGACTTGGTAGAAGATGTATATTGGGGAGGAAGTGGTGGTCATGATTTCAATTTCAAATATGAAACACACCCTGGATACACAAATCCCAATGGTTTCGGCTTAGTTTCAAAAATTAGTGTTGAATGGGGTTGTGCTACAACGGCAGATACAGATTGGGCTTCTTATACTTATGGTCGCTATCAACAAGCGCACAATCACATACCAAATCTATCTCATGGGTTCGGGTATGCTCCCATTGTTCCAAATCCGAATGAACGTCCTGATATTGATATTTCCTATTTCACTACTCAGCTCGTTTCCAATGGAGAAGATGCTGCTGTTAACGGAATTCCTTTATCGCTTGATGCAGCCAGGGAAAAAGTATTGGAAGAAATGGAGATTGGAACGGAAAATACAGAAATGTTTCCGGTCCTTGTTTCAGGGGATGTGTTCTCTTCTGTAAACCGAATAGCTGAAAATCATTACCTGGTTTATATTATTGATCCTAATCTGATGAGCCCGGTTAAGGATTGTACTTGCTCCATTAAAGCCAACAAGAGTGGAAACTGGATAATAAAAGACAGACTAAGTAATAAAGAACTTGGCAGCTTAGAACAGCCTGTTCCAATAAACGTGCCTGCCGGAACTTTTAGAATTCTTGAGGTTTACTGATAGACTGATAGGAAATTTGATTTCCACCGGCAAGTATGATTATACCAACGAAGGCGGTGACGATCCAAGGGGAAACGAAGCCCAAGACCGCCATGGCGGTCTTGGGCTTCGTTTATTTTTCGTTTATTTTTTTATTTTTCTCACGTGGGGCCTTTATGGCCGAAATTGGCTCTCATCAGGCCGGAAGCCAGGCTCCAATCCTAGAGCCAGTGTATGGTATCTCCATGCCATCTAGGAAAGGGTGTTTGTCAGAAGGTGGCCAGGAAGGAATCGATATCCACATAGGTCAGCTCCTCGGCCTGATCCGGGCTTGAGAAATCAGATTTCGTTACTGAAAAGTCGAAATCCATCTCCCGGGCCAGGCCGTCGGTGTCCGGTGGAGGCCTTGAGGCCAGTTCCTGACATAAACAACAGTGTCGGAGGATCACTTTTTTGAAGGTACGATAGTCGTTGATGCCCGCAAGAAAAAAGTTGACGCGAAGATTAAAAGTTATGGATGGATAACGTCGGCGGCTGTGAATCCGGCAACAAATAAAATCTATGTTAGTAATCAGGAAGCCGGGTACGTTGATGTTATCGATGGCCGCAGGAACAAAATTGTCACTAAAATCAACCTTGGCATCGGCTCTTAATTGCATCTTGGGCTCGTGTCTTGGCCTGTAAACTAACGCAAGGGATCTCTTGGTATGACAGTGTCGTCTCTGCCTCAACGATAAATCACTCAAGGACAGCAGGCCTGGGGATGAATGTCACCCAGATAGCTGTTGCAGAGAAGACGGGCCCATCTCGCAAAGCTGGGGCTACAGCCAGTCACCAACCGGTATTTGATCCACCGCTTGCCGCAAGACAGGATCAACATTCGTATATACCTTATTTGTCAGATCTGACGAAGAATACTCCAGCAGCTTCTGTGTAACGGCAGTGGATAGCCACTCACAGAATTGCGTAAGCTCGTCGCTTCATAATTCACGATGACTCGTCCGCATAATCTTCTCCTCACTTTGAATAGTCCTTTATATGTTTCACTGAACGCCCGAGTATTTCTCGACGCCCATTTCTCTTTCCCATGCCACAAGCTTGGCCCGAAGTGCCTGGACTTTTTCAGGATAGACTTTGGCGAGATCCTTCGTCTCTTTGATATCCTGGGCAATGTTGTAGAGCTTTACTGTGCCACTACGATAGGCAAGCAGTTTCCAATCCTGGTGACGCACAGAAACATAGAGGTCTTCATAAGCCCGGTAACCATAAATGGGTTCAACCTGCTGAAGTGTGCTGTTTTCCTTAATAGTGGACAGCAACGACACACCATCAAGGTCTCTAAATCGAGCCGGATCGCCGCCGGCAATCTCAACCAAGGTAGGAAAGATGTCGGTAGACTGCACGACACTGTTGTTCTTTGCGCCCGGTTGGGTGATGCCCGGCCAGTGAAAGATAAACGGCACGCGGGCACCGCCCTCATAGAGTGTATCGACGCGTTTGCCACCGTGAAAAGGTGGATTCTCGAAAAAGCCGCCCTGGTCCGAAAGAAAGATGACAATGGTTTCCTTTTCAATGCCCTTTTTCTTCAGGGCATTACGCACGCGGCCGATCGATTCATCGACTGCCTTGACCATGGCTGCATAGTGCGCATATTTGCCGCTCAAACCTTTCGCCTCGAATTGCTTTACCATATCTTTGCGCCCAATATGGGGACCGTGAACCGAGTAGTACCAGAACGAAATCATGAAAGGCTGCGCCTTATCATATTGCTCGATAAACTTGACCGTTTCATCGGTTAGTTTATCGGTCAGATAGCGTTCTTTTTCGTTGGCCAAGACATCTGAGTTTTTGAAGTACGGCGGATAGTAGGAACTGGGATGGCCGGTATTGGACGTGCCGATTTGCCGGTCAAATCCCTGATGAATGGGGTGGTAGTCCTCATGGCCCAAATGCCACTTTCCGATAAAGAGGTTGTAGTAGCCTTGTTCCTTCAATGCCTCGGCATAGGTGCTGTGCTCCAGCGGCAGCCAGTTGCGGCAGGGGAAATGCGCCGGATCGGTCGGCCAGTAGTTGAACTCCTGGTCGGTACGGCCATATTTGTCGAACTCGGGAAACTTGGGACCGCCGGGGATGTGGCGGACGAGCTGGAGCCGGGCGGGGTGCTTACCGGTCAGCAGCGTGCTCCGGCTTGGGCTGCACGTCGGGCAGGCGATGTAGGCCTGCTCGAAGTTGAGTCCTTCCTTGGCAAGCTGATCAATATTGGGGGACTCAAACACAGGATTGCGATACCCCAAATCGGACCAGCCCAAGTCATCCACAAAGAACAGGACGATATTGGGCTTCAACAGACTCACCCCAGGTGGTTGGTGTGCGGCAAAGCCCATGTGTGATAGTAGACTCAACAGTAAGTATGCAGTCGTGAGTTGTTTTTTCATGGTTAAACTTTCTGTTATTAATCACTATTTTCTTTTAAGGCCGTTAAGTGCCGGCTCACATACACCCCACTATCGTACAGTTTGCCAGTAACCTCGTTCTGAGAGTCCATGGCAGTCTTTCCAGTTCAGTGTCTGGATGCACATGGCTTATTCAGAACCACCGAGTACCCAGAGTCCCTTTGCCTGGTGTGGGTGTTACCCACTACCTGGATGACTTTGAAAGTCACCTCAGAAGACATTACTCTTCCTTCATAGCTCATACGGACTCATGCGCCAGACCGTATCCCTCCCAACGTCTTGGTTTTCCCTTGTACGTTAGATCTTTGCAGGTTGTCGCCAGTCCCTGCTGGGAAACGGCCCTTCCCGACATTATCT